>JAJTFN010000029.1 GCA_021298285.1 Verrucomicrobium sp. | reverse complement strand
GATGCCCGAACGTGTCGATCCACCCGGGACGACGCCCCCTCCTTTGGCAACCCCGGACTGGGGCGTTGCCGACCCCTGAAACAATCGGGTACCGTCCGGCCGTGGCGAAATCCTCTCGTCTCCAGCAGATCCAGGCCGACGTCGCGGCGACCCTGCGCGACGACGGCCTTCCCATCCAGGCCGATCCGCAGGCCCTGACCCGACTGCAACAGTTCACCCATTTCTGGGCCCTGGTGGACCGGTTCTTCTGGAAGAACCGCTGTCAGGTCCGGGCCTCGGCCCTGGCCTACACGACCCTCATGGCCTTGGTCCCCTTGTTGGCGGTCTCGGTCAGCATGCTGGCCCTGTTCCAGATCTCCAACGCCAAGAACGCCATCGACTACTGGATCGCCCAACTCGTGCAGCACGTGGCCCCCACGCTCGGCCTTTCCGGCCAACAGGGAGCCGACGCCTCCCGGGAAGCGGTCGTCTCCAGCATCGTCACCTATGTCTCCAACATCCGGTTCGGGACCATTGGCGTGACGGCGATGATCGGTCTGGTCTTTGCCGCCATCTCCCTCATGCGGACCATCGAGGCCGCGTTCAACGACATCTGGGGTGTCACCCGATCCCGATCGTGGTGGAACAGCATCCTCCTCTACTGGGGCGTCCTGACCCTCGGACCGGCAGTCCTGGCCCTCGTGACGACCTCCAGCTACGTGCGCGCGACCTTTGACCGGGTGGAGTGGATGCAGCAGCTGCCGCTTCTGGGGGTGCTCAATACGGCCCTCCTGCCCATCATCACGCTGACCGTGGCCTTCGGCCTGTTCTACCTCCTGATGCCCAACACCCGGGTGGATCCTCGCGCCGCCGCTGTCGGCGCCGCCGTCGCGGCCACCCTGTGGTGGGGCAACACGCAACTGGGTGCCCTGTACAACACCCGGGTGGTCACCTACTCGAAGATCTACGGATCCCTGGGCGCGGTTCCGCTGTTCCTGCTCGGCCTGTACTTCTCCTGGCTCATCCTGCTCTTCGGCTCCCAGGTGGCCTATGTCTTCCAGAACCGGGGCGCCTACCTGCAGGAGCGGCAAGCCGATGCCATCCACCAGAATGGCCGGGAATTCGCGGCCTTGCGCCTGATGACCGCCATCGGGCTGGCCTTCCACCGGGGGGAACGCCCCCCGGCGGCGGCCGTGCTTTCCAACCGTCTGGGAGTTCCACCGCGACTGGCCGGTCAACTCCTGAAGGCGCTGTCCGGGGCGAACCTGCTCCACGAAACCTCGGGAGCCGATACCACCTTCGTTCCGGCGCGGCCCTTGGCCGACATCACGGTCCAGGCCATCCTGCTGGCCATCCGGACCGCCCACGGGCGTGACCTGGCCACCGCCGAAGATGCCGGCCGACAGCCGGTGGTTTCAGCGTTGGAGTCCGTCCGCCGCGCCGAGGGGGGCGCTGCGGCGTCCATCACCTTGGCCCAGCTGGTGGCTCGGGCCTCGGCGACAACGACTGGCTGATAACCGCCCGCTTGGCCGATACCGGCCCGGAAAGCCCGGGATCGGCCTACCGTGGGGCCGGGCCGTCGAAGGACAGCTCGGTCTTGGTTCCGCGGCGATCGTCCACCATGCTGACGCTGCAGGACCATCGATCCCCCTGCTCCCGAAACTGGGTGATGGAGAACTGCTTGAGGCGCCGCTGACGCGCATCGTAAACCTCCGCGCTGAGGAGGACGCCCAGGTTCTCGTCGATCCAGGATCGGACGACCGCCGGACCATCGGGCCTTCCCGAGCGGCTCTCCAGGACCTGACACCATCGTCCGTTGCTGAGTTCGCGGCCCCGAAGCCGTTGGTCGGGCCAATGGAGAAACTCCATGCCCAGTTCCCAGAGCTCAAAATCCCCGCCTCCTAGGGTCTCGGATCCCTGAGCCACGGTGGGGGAGGCGTCCGCGGCGGTGCGTGCCCGATGCTGCCGTTCATAGCGGGGTGCTCCATCCAAGCGGTGATGGATCGTCCAGACCTCCGGCCCAGGCTCTGACCCGGCCGGTCCCACGCGGTATTCCACGGACCATTGACCCGACCCGGGTCGCGCCACAACGGCCACCGGAACCCGGGTCCGTCCATTAGTACCCCTGATCTTGAGAATCGCTTGATTGGTGGATGCCGCTTGCGGGATGGCCGTTCGCAGCCTCAACGCCCATTCCTGCCCGGTCCCCTGGGAGGCCGACCGTGCCTCGTCCGCCGGGGCAGCTACGGCGCCAACCAGACCCACCATGCACGCCACCGCCACCGCCCAGTTCAGGCAGACTCTCCACCGTGAGCTCCTCGAACCGGAGTGCCTTCGAGGGCGAGGCTTTGGAGGCTGTGCTGTCACCGGAATCGAAGGCTGGGGTTCTCACCGCGTCTCCCGCTGACAACCAGCCCCGGTCCCCGTCGGGTTGCCGGGCCAGACTTGATGCCGGGGCACCCGCAATCGGACCCGGATGCGCAGCGGCTCGGGTCGCGACGGAACCGGGACCGCAGAAGGAGCACGCTGGTGACGAGCACCACCCCCAATGCCGCTGGTTGTTGCCAGTCCATGTGAGCGGAGGATAGCCGGCAGCCCGGTCGGGGCAACCTCGGTGGCGGCCATGCCCCCGTCCGGGCGCCTGGCTCGGTGGCCGGTGACGCAACGTCGCCCAAGGGCGTGTTCGACTCCAGGAGCGGCCCATCCGGGGATTGACCGGAGCCCACGGCCTGCTTGGCTCCGACACATGCATCCCGAACCCCCAGAGCTCTCCCCGTCGGATTCGGATCCACGGCCTGCTGGCCCTCGGGGCCTCGGCGGCTTCCGATGCCGTCTGGAGCTGGCATGCCTGTTGGCTCTCGGTTTCTGGATGACCGGGTGTACCCGGGCGGTCCGCGAACACCTGGTGACTCCATCCCCGGTGTTCCCGGCCGTCATCCGGCCCCTGGACGCCAGCGTCGGTTCGGTGATCCTCGTGCACGAACGCCTGCGCTTCGTCGTGCTGGACTACTCCTTGAGTTCCCAGCCTTCGCCCGGCACCTATCTGGAGCTTCAGCGTGGATCGAACCGCGTCGGCCGGGTCCGGTTGTCCCGCTGGACCGGACCCACCACGGCCGCGGCCGACTTCGTCGAGGGCCTCCCGAAGCTGGGAGACACGGCTCGGCCGGAATGATCTTGCGCATCGGGTTTTGACCGCAGGGGTCGAAGGTCCCCCGGGCGGGCCGGACCCGTCGGCTTGACCCTCCGCGAAGACGATCACTAAGTTGGCCCCGTGCGATCCTTGCTCCTGGGCGTGTGCCGTTTGATTCTCGTGACCACCGGCCTCCTCCGGTTTCCCGATGCGCTGCTCGCCGCATCCGCGGAACCCATCCCTGGCCTGGCCTCGGTCCTCCGATCGGGCCCTGCCTCGGATCACCGATCGGCCGACATCATCGCCCTTTACGTTCCTGCCGGTCAGCCGGCGACACCCTTCCTGCCGGCCGGTCCGGTATCGGCCACCTGGAGCGGCGACCTCACCGTGGACCTGCGTGGCGATTACACCTTCCATGCGGCGTTCAGCGGTAAGCTGAAGCTGCTGATCAACGATGCGGTGGTCCTCGACTCCGAGGGCAGGAGTCCGTCCTGGGTCGACAGCCAGAAGGTGCGTCTCAACAAGGGGGCCAACCGGATCGTCGCGGAGTATTCCGGTCCCCAGAAAGGCGATTCCGAGGTGCGGGTGTACTGGTCCGGCAAGGAAGTTCCCTTCAACCCGATCCCGACCGCAGCGCTCAGCCACTCGACCAACCCCGACATCGAACGTTCGGATCGCCTGAGGAAGGGCAGGGATCTCTTCGCCGAATTGCGGTGCATCCGTTGCCATGCCGGGGAGGGCTCCATGCCGGAACTCTCGGCGGATGCACCCTCCTTCTCCGGGATCGGTTCGCGCCGCCAGTTCGGATGGATGGCCCGATGGATCGCCCAACCGGCATCGCTCCGGACCGATTCCGCGATGCCGGACCTGTTCCACGGACCCGATGCGGTGGGCCAATCCGAAGCCATCGCGGCGTTCCTGGCCTCCCTCAAGACGGCGACGCCCTCGGCGGCCACGGTCCCTGCCCCCAACCCGGAGGCCGTCGAGGCCGGACGTGGCCTGTACGAGAAACTCCATTGTGTGGCGTGCCATGTCGCTCCCGACAGTTCTGAACCAGCACCCGGGAAAATCCCGCAAAAGGGGGTCCGTTCCAAATTCGCCCCGGGTGCGCTCGCGGCCTTCCTCCGCAAACCCTCCGAACACTACGCCTGGATCCGAATGCCGGACTTCAAGCTCTCGGCCCTCGAGGCCACCCAACTCGCCGCTTTCCTCGAGTCGGTGGCTGATCAACCTTCACTGGCCGCACCTCCGGCCGACGAGTCCATCCTCCTCAAGGGCAAGTCGTTGGTCTCCAGCTCCGGGTGCCTGAACTGCCACTCCCTGGATCTGCCCAACGCGTTCAAGGCCAAGCCCCTCGCAGACCTCAAACCGGAGTCCTGGACCTCCGGCTGCCTGGCCGAAACCCCATCCGCGGACTCGAAGGCTCCCCGCTACGCGCTCTCGGCGGCCGATCGGGCTGCACTCGGCGCCTTTGGCCGCAGCGATCGATCCTCACTGAACCGCCACTCTGCCGCCGACTTCCTGGCCCGGCATTCGGTTTCACTCCATTGCCGGGAATGCCACGGCAAATTCGAGGGTTTCCCGGCTTGGGATCTCTTGGGCGGCAAGCTGAAGCCCGAATGGGCGAGCCGGTTCATCACCGGATCGGAGTCGCGCAAGCCCCGTCCCTGGCTCGAATCCCGGATGCCCGCATTCCCCACCCATGGTGCCTGGTTGGCCCAAGGTCTGGCAACGGCCCATGGGTTGCCGCCGGTGGCTCCTGCCGATGATGCTCCCGATGCCGAGCTGGCGAAGGTCGGCCATCAGTTGGTCGGATCCTCCGGGGGGTTCGCCTGCATCTCCTGCCATAGCGTCGGCGAGTTCGGTGCGACCCAGGTCTTCGAGGCCCCGGGAATCAACCTCGCCCTCTCCCACGAACGCCTCCAGCCGGATTTCTTCCGTCGCTGGCTCAGGAATCCGGTCTCCATCGATCCGAATTCCAAGATGCCTGCCTATTTCGACGAGGAGGGTCGGAGTGCCCTCTCTGAGGTGCTCGGTGGCGATGGACCCAAGACGATCCGCGCCCTCTGGGAGTACCTTCGGCTCGGGTCGAAGATGCCCAAGCCCGAGTGACTCCAACGCTGCCGGGGTCGAGCGCCGGTCCCTGCCCCGGTTCACCAGGCCACGCGCTCGAGGAATGACAGGGATTGCGGGATTTGCTGGACGCTCACCGCGGACTCATCCTCCAGGAAGTAGTGCTTCACCCCGGCCTTGCGGGCCGCCTTGAGGATTTTCGGCCAATCCATCTGGCCGGTGCCCAGCGCGACGTCGTTGTTGGGGTCGGTGCCGCCGTTGTGGAAACCCGTCGGCACCCCCTTCTTCAGGTCCTTGAGGTGCATGAGTTCCCAACGGCCCGGATACTTCGCCAGCCACGCGGCCGGATCCTCTCCGGGATATTGGACCCACAGAACATCCATTTCGAAGGCGACCAGCCTCGGATCGGTCTCCTGGATCAGGACATCCATGGGCGTCCTGCCCTGCCCATCGCGGTGTTTGAACTCATAGCCGTGGCAGTGGTAGAACACCTTGATGCCATGGGCTGCCAACGCTGCTCCGGCCTTGTTGAAGTCGGAGGCTGCCTTGCGGGCCGCTGCGATGTCGAACTCACCCTTGCCCTTGATCCACGCCGCTCCGACATACCGGATCCCCAGCTCCTGACATTCCCGTGCCACCGCCTCGGTATCGCCGGTGATGCGTTCCATGGGGAAATGGCCCGCGATGGGCTTGAGGCCGGCCTGCTCAAGCCTTTGACGGAGGTCGGCGTTCTTCAGGTTGTAGTTTCCAGCCAGCTCCACCTCCTGGATCCCGAAGCCCTTCACCGTCTCGATCGTCTGTGGCACGCTGCGAGTGAACTGCGCGCGGAGACTGTAGAGCTGCAGGCCCACCGGACCCTTGAAATGGGTGCCGGTCCCGACCGCCGGTTTCCGGGTCAGGCATCCGGCTCCGAGGATCAGGCTGCACACGAGGCACCACCAGGAGAGGGACTTGGGATTCATCGGGCCCGAGTCAACCCCAGGGTGGACCCCGCTGGCAATCTGGGACTGGCCAGCTCAGCGGGAGACGGCCTCGAGGCTGGCTGATCGCTGATCGCTGATCGCTGGTGGCCCCCAACCAACGACTTTCACTGCGGGCTCCTGTGCCCGGTGGGCCACCTCAGGCTGCCCTTGGCTCTGGGTGACTCCAGCGGACCGGCCGGTCCATCTCCCCGGGCCGGCTGCTGGATCGTCAACTCATCCGCATGGGCATGATGACATACAGGAAGGGTTCCTGGGTCTTGAGCACGCCCGGGCTCAATTCATCGATCAATTCGAAGAACACTTCATCGGAATCCAGCGCTTTCAACGGGTCCATCAGGTAGCCCGGGTTGAACGCGATGGCGAAATCCTTGCCCTGATACTTGATGGCCACCGTCTGCCGGGCCTCCCCGACCTCCGGGGCGTTGGCCGTGATCGCCAGCTGATTGCGGCTGAAGGTCAACTTCACCGAATTCTGCTTGTCGGTGGTCATGATTTCGGCCAACCGGAGGGCCTTGAGAAACTCCTCCCGGTTCAATGGCACCCGTTCCAGGGGCTCGGCGGGAATGACCTGTCGATAGTTGGGATAGACACCGTCCACCAGTTTGGTCACCAGGATGGCGGAAACGCCCCCCTCGACGGCCGGCACGGTGGAGAACGACGCCTGGTTTTCGGTGAACTTCACCTCCACGGTCCCACCCCCTTGCAGGAGGCGGGTCAACTCGTTGATCGCCTTGGTGGGGAGGATGAAGTCGGCCTGGTTGTCGGGGGATACCTCGAGTTCCTCCTCGCACAAGGCCAGCCGCCGACCATCGGTCGCCACCAGGATCAGTTTGTTGTCCTTCAGGCTGAAATAGATGCCGTTGAGCACGAAACGGCTTTCGTCGGTGGAGACGGCGAAACTGGTCTTCCGGAGCATCCCCTTGAGCTTGTCCTGGGGGATGGACACGGTCCGGTTCTGGGCGAAAACAGGCAGCGGTGGGAACTCCTCGGCCGCCAAGCCGTTGACCTTGAAGAAAGCGCTTCCCGAACGGATCGCGGCAACGGACTTGTCGTCCACCTCCATCTCGATGTCCGTAGCCGTCAATTCCCGGGTGATGTCCACGAGCTTCTTGACCGGGAGGGTGGTCCGGCCCTGGGTCTCCACCGAGGCCGCCACCGAACAGGTGATCGTCACGTCCAGGTCGGTCGCCGTCAGGGACAGGCGTTGATCCCCGGCCTCGAGGAGCACATTCGACAGGATGGGCAGGGTGGATCGGGACCCCACGATGTTCTGGACGGCCTGCAAACCCACCAGCAACTGATCCTTCGCGATCGTGAGCTTCATGTCGCCCTTACTATTGATGGAGAATCTTCAAAGAGAAAGTCCTTAGTAACCGTCGTGAACAACCCGGACAACCATCAGGAAAACCAGCATCGACGGTCAGATGCCGACAACCCGGTCGGTGAATGGTTCTGGGAACAACCCATGCGGAACCCAACCCCGGGGGTTGTTGGGGATCTTCTCGACAGCGATTGGAAGGTTGTCCCCAGACGATTGGTAAGAACTTTCCCCGGGCGACCTTGAGCCTTCGCCCTGACCGGTTAGGCTGCCGGAGTCGATGAACCCGAAATCCTCCACCCGACTCCGCCCGGGAACAGCATGGAAGCGGAGACGGGGTTGGCTGGTGCGCGAGGAACGCTTCGCGGATTTCCAGCAGGCGATGCGGTGGGTGCGGCGGGTCGCCCGGGAGGCCGAGCGTTGGAACCACCATCCCGAGATCCATGTCCGTTGGAACACCGTCACCCTCAGGCTCCGGACCGAGGAAGAGGGCGGTTTGACTCCGAGGGACTGGCATTGGGTGGACGTCACCGAGGATCGGTTGCGTCGACGACCCGCCGGAACCCGTCGACCAAAACCGTCAGCCCCGGTCACTCACGATTGAGAAAGAACCCTCGTTGCTTGGCGGAGATCGGGTAGCCGGCCCGGTCGAGCACCTGGAGCATGTCCTCCCAGACCTTGCGCTTTTCAGAAAGGGCCTGATTGCGCAACAGATAGGCGGGATGGTAGGTCGGCATCACCGGGATTCCGCGATGTTCCTGCCAGGATCCGCGCAACTGGGTGATGCCGGCCAAGCCCTTGCCCAAGAGGCCCTCGACGGCGGTGGCACCCAGGGCGACCAGCACCCTGGGCTGGATGAGATCGATCTGTCGCTCCAGCCAAGGAAGGCAGGTGGCCATTTCGTCGGGCCTGGGTTTGCGGTTGCCAGAGGTCTGTCCCGGGGTGTCCGGGCGGCATTTGAGGATGTTGGCAATGAACACCGAATCCCGTGAGAGCCCCATGGCGGTGATGATCTTGGTGAGCAGTTCTCCGGCCTTTCCGACAAAGGGCTCGCCTTGGAGGTCTTCGTCGGCCCCGGGAGCTTCACCGACGAACAGGATCCGGGCTGATGGATCACCAACGCCAAAGACCACGGAATGACGCGAACCGACCAGATGGGAGCATTTCGAGCATGCGAGGATCAGGCCGCGAAGCTCCTCCAGGGCGGCGATCCGGGCCTCGGCGGCCAAGGGAGGTGGGAGCGGGGAACGGGCGGAGGGTGGGGCGTCCGGCAGCGGAGAAATGGCCCTGGACCACCGGGACAAGGCTCCTGAGGACGGAACCACCGGAGGCGGCGAAGCCAAGGATGCCGCCAGCGACACGCCCGCCCCCGGACCAGGGCTCGGAGACGGGCTCAAGGGCGCCGGGCCGCGCGACACCATCCCGGCCGTGGTCAATCCCGCCGATTCGGGCCGGGCGGCGGATGGCGACAGGCCGAGCAGCGTCTCGCGTCGCACGGGAACCCAGGCAACGCCCCGGTCTCGGAGGGCCTCCAGGTGGGCGATGGTCGCTTCCAGCAGTTCAGTGTACAATTCGGACATGGATGACGCCCACCAAGCCTCGGGAATCGCCATGGCTTTGCCAAGCGCCGTTGAC
Organism: Verrucomicrobium sp.; assembly: GCA_021298285.1. Lineage (GTDB taxonomy): Bacteria > Verrucomicrobiota > Verrucomicrobiia > Limisphaerales > UBA9464 > SXXZ01. Next base: position 16,064 of record JAJTFN010000029.1, on the reverse strand, counting down.
CCGGGAGCCTGAGGGGTGATGCTGTGTGCCGGCCCGTCCAACCATGCCCATGAGCCTCCACGATTTCCGAAAAACCAAGATCGTCGCGACCCTGGGCCCGGCCACCGAGTCGGCCGAGATGCTTGAACGGCTGATCCTCAGCGGGGTCAACGTGCTTCGGCTGAACATGAGCCATGCCCGCCCGGATTGGGTGCGGCGAATCGTGGGCGACATCCGGACCCTCGCGCAGAGGCACCGTCGGGCCGTCGGCGTCCTGCTCGACACCCAGGGTCCGTCGATCCGCACGGGAGACGTGGCCGCCAAGATCCCGCTGGGTGTCGGCGAGCGATTCACCTTCACGGTGCGAGGCAGGGTGCCGGAGGCCGGCAAGTGGACCAGCGTCGGCTACGAGGGGTTCGTCGACGACGTGCGCACCGGAGACACGCTGATCGTCGACAACGGCGAGATGAAGATGCGCATCGTCGCCAAGACGGCGGACACCGTGGAGTGCGAGGTGCTCACCGAGGGAACGATCGGCAGCCGCCGTCACATCAACCTGCCCGGCGTGCATGTCTCCCTCCCGGCCCTCACCGACAAGGACAAGGAGGACGTTCTCCTGGGACTCGAGGTGGGGGTGGACTACGTGGCGCTGAGCTTCGTGAGGGATCCCAAGGACCTCGAGGACCTGAGGTCGTTCCTGCGCCAGCAACCCTCGGCCCATCAGCCGCAGATCGTCGCCAAGATCGAGCACCAGTTCGCCGTCAACCATTTCGAGGCCATCGCCCGCGAGGCCGACGTCATCATGGTGGCCCGGGGCGACCTGGGCATCGAATGCCCCTACGAGGAGCTGCCGATCATCCAGCGGCGCATCGTCAAGACCTGCCAGAAACTCGGTCGACCGGTCATCGTGGCCACCCACATGCTGGAAAGCATGATCCAGAGTCCCCTGCCGACCCGGGCCGAGATCACCGATGTGGCCAACGCGGTGTTCGAGCAGGCCGATGCGATCATGCTCAGTGGAGAGACCACCGTGGGAAGACATCCCCTGGCCTGCATCGAGGTGATGGACACCATCGCCCGGCGCATCGAGCGCAGCGGAGGGGCCAACTACCAGGAGCACGCGGAGTTGACCTCTCCCCGCCAGAAGCTGGTGCGCAGCGCCGTCTCGCTGGCCGATGACCTGAAGGCCGAGGCGATCCTCGTCTTCACGCGCCGCGGCCACATGGCCCGATTCGCCTCGTGGATGCGGCCGCGGCACTCGGTCATCCACGCCTTCACCGACCGATGGCCGGCTGCCGACGGCCTCACCGTGCTCCGGGGCGTGGTTCCCAGGGTGGTCGAATTCAACTTCGAGCATCCCGAGCGGACCGTCGATGCCGCCGTGGCGCAATTGTTGAAGGATGGGGCATTGCGTCGCGGAAACACCGTGGTGGTGGTCACCAACATGGCCTCCGGAGAGCGCATCGTGGACGGGGTGAAGATCCGGACCATCGATTGAACGGCGAAGCCACCCGGAGACCACCCGCCAAAGACGACGACGTGAGGGAGAATCATCCAGTCTGGCGATCCTGGTTGGTGGTGGCGCGGGCCTCCAACCTGCCCACGGTCTGGTCCAATTGCCTGGCGGCGGGCGCCCTGGGAGGCGGCCTGGAGACCGGCCGGATGGGGGTCGTGCTCATCGCAGCGAGCCTCCTGTACACCGGCGGCATGGTCCTCAACGATGCCTTCGATGCCGAGTTCGACCGGCGATTCCGCAAGGAACGGCCCATCCCGGCCGGCATCCTGGCGGAGTCACGCGTCTGGCAGGTCGGATGGTGGCTTCTGGCGGCCGGATTCCTGGGCCTGGCGGTTCACGGTCCCTGGCCGGCGGTGCTGTCGGCGGCGTTGGCCGGAGCCGTGGTCCTCTATGACGCGGTCCACAAACGGACGACGCTCTCACCCCTGCTCATGGCCACGTGCCGCTTCCTGCTGATCCTGGCCGTGGCCGCCTCCGGGGAGCGGGGAATCACCGGCGAGGCCATGTGGGCGGCCCTGGCCCTCTCAGGCTGGATCATCGGCCTGAGCTACATCGCCCGTCGGGAGAGTCGCCGGGGCCCCATGGCCTACTGGCCCTTGGCGTTTCTGACCCTTCCGGCAGTCCTGGCGGTGCTGGTCCATGGCGACCATCCATCCGGCGGCGTCCTCGTGGCGGGAGGGATGTTCGTCGGTTGGGGGGTCTGGTGCCTGAGCCATACGGTCGGAAGGTCCCAACCCCACCATGGAAGGACCGTGGCCGGCCTCTTGGCCGGGATCTGCTGGGTGGACCTGTTGACCCGATCGCCGGACCCAGCCGACCTGCTCGTCCATGGAGGCCTGTTCCTGCTCTGCCTCCTGGGCCAGCGCTTCGTGCCCGCCACCTGAGGCCTCCGCCCCAATCCGGACGCACCGGCGGTGGTCCCAAGGGCGGGCGCTTCGGGCAGCACTTTCCTTTTGGCGCAAACTTCCATCGGCCCCATACTGGTTGCGGCGTTCGGGGAGCCGCTGGTGCCGCGGCTGAGAGGGGGGCGGAAGCCTCCGACCCGTGGAACCTGATCCGGATCATGCCGGCGAAGGGACAACCCTCCCTTCCCCTGCCTCCGGACCCGGACCACCCTGCCGGTCGGCCTTCCCTCAAGGGGGAGTCCCACCGGCGAGCGCGCGAATCCGATCCCAGCCAAAACACGCCGACCCGACCGCCGCCGCACCGACGCCCGCAGTCCCGATTCTCCCCAACATTCCCCAACGCCATGATCGCCGATCCCAAGACCTCGTTCGAACCCCACAGCCGCGACCAGTTGCCCAACTCGACCCGCGTCTATGTCGAAGGTCGGGTGCACCCCGGGATCCGCGTCCCGTTCCGGGAAATTTCTCAATCGCCGACCCAGACCGTGCGGGGAACCCGGGAGGAGAACCCCCCGGTCAGGGTGTACGACTGTTCCGGTCCCTGGGGCGACCCAGCCTTCACCGGGAGGCCGGAGGAGGGCCTGCCCGCGCTGAGGGCGTCGTGGATCCGAGACCGGGGCGATGTCGAGGAATACGATGGCCGAGAGGTCAAACCCCAGGACAACGGCTACCTCTCCGGCAAGCATGCCGAGTACGCCAGCAAGGCCGAGCGGAACCGTCTGGTGGAGTTCCCCGGCCTGACGGCCAGCCGCCGTCGGACGCTGCGGGCCAAGCCCGGAACGGCCGTCACCCAGCTGGCCTACGCGCGGGCCGGCATCATCACGCCGGAGATGGAGTTCATCGCCATCCGGGAGAACCTCGGGCGGGCGCGCCTGCTGGACCTGGCGAAGGATCCCGTGCGCAACGACCTCGGCAAGCAGCACGCCGGTTCAAGCCAGACACCGGACAGTCCCCACGCCCCGTCGGTCTTCCGCAGGTTTCCCCAACGCATCCCGGCCGAGATCACGCCGGAGTTCGTGCGCAGCGAGGTGGCCGCCGGCCGGGCGATCATCCCCGTGAACATCAACCACCCGGAGAATGAGCCGATGATCATCGGCCGGAATTTCCTGGTGAAGATCAACGCCAACATCGGCAACAGCGCCGTGGCCTCGAGCATCGAGGAGGAGGTCGAGAAGATGCGGTGGGCCACCAAGTGGGGCGCCGACACGGTGATGGACCTCTCCACCGGCAAGAACATCCACGCGACCCGCGAGTGGATCCTCCGCAATTCCCCCGTGCCCATCGGGACGGTGCCGATCTACCAGGCCCTCGAGAAGGTGGGCGGCAAGGCCGAGGAGCTTACCTGGGAGATCTACCGCGACACGCTCATCGAGCAGGCCGAGCAGGGGGTGGACTATTTCACGGTGCACGCCGGGGTGTTGCTGAGGTTCATCCCGCTGACGGCCCGCCGGATGACGGGCATCGTCAGCCGCGGCGGCAGCATCCTGGCCAAGTGGTGCCTGGCGCATCACCGCGAGAACTTCCTCTACACCCATTGGGACGAGATCTGCGAGATCATGGCGGCCTACGACGTGAGCTTCAGCATCGGCGACGGCCTCCGGCCGGGATCCATCGCCGACGCCAACGACGAGGCCCAGTTCGGCGAGCTCCAGGTGCAGGGCGAGCTGACCCGCCGGGCCTGGGACCGCGGGGTCCAGGTGATGAACGAGGGCCCGGGCCATGTGCCCATGCACCTGATCGAGGAGAACATGGCCAAGCAGCTCGAGTGGTGCCACGAGGCGCCCTTCTACACCCTGGGGCCCCTCACGACCGACATCGCGCCGGGTTACGACCACCTGACCAGTGGCATCGGGGCGGCCATGATCGGCTGGTACGGCTGCGCGATGCTCTGCTACGTCACACCCAAGGAGCACCTCGGCCTGCCCAACAAGAAGGATGTGAAGGACGGGGTGATCGCCTACAAGATCGCCGCCCACGCGGCCGATCTGGCCAAGGGGCATCCGGGGGCGCAGCACCGCGACAACGCCCTGAGCAAGGCGCGCTTCGAGTTCCGCTGGCAGGACCAGTTCAACCTGGGTCTGGACCCGGTCACGGCGCGCGAGTTCCACGATGAGACGCTTCCCCAGGAAGGCGCCAAGACCGCGCATTTCTGTTCCATGTGCGGGCCTCACTTCTGCTCCATGAAGATCACCGAGGACGTGCGGAAGTACGCGGCCGAGCAGGGCATCACCGACGAGGAGGCCCTGCGCAAGGGCCAGGAGGAGAAGGCCCGGGAGTTCGTCGAGAAAGGCGCGGAGGTGTACACCAAGGCCTGAGCATGGTGTTCGGGACGACGCCCCCGCAGGTGGCGTCCCTGTCCATCCACGGGCGATCGGATCTCAAGCCTGCGGGGACTCTAGAAGGTGAACGTCCACTCCATCCAGGCGTAGAGCGCGTCGCCATTCGGGTTGGCGTTCGGGGCCCGGTCGAGGAACGACCCCTTGAAGAGTGCGGTGACACCCGTGTCGAGGCGGCAGTTCCCCGGCATGATGTCCCAGCGGATCCGGCCCTCGAGCTGCTGACCGACAAACGCCCCGGAGCGTCCCGAAGGGTCCCGGACCCCGGCGGCCGTGAAGGCGTCGGAGGGGTTCTCGAGCCAGATCCAGCGGTGGCAGAGGGAGGTCTCGATGCGTTGAAGCGGTTGCAAAGACGCCCGGACCTCTGGAGACCTGAGATTCGCCCGGGCGACTGCCCCGTAGATGCCGGTAGGACCGAAATCGAACCGCCGCGCGCCGAAGAGGGTGTCAAAGCGGCCGTTGCGGCCATCGCCCGGATCGGAGTCGCCGCTGGCCTGATCCAGTCGAACGCCCAACCGGGGGCGGAAATCAGCCTCCCAAGTGTACCCGGCTCCGGCCTGGAGCAGCCAGGCGGTGTGGTCCAGGTCGACCGTCGATCCGGTCGTTGTGCGCGAGGACCCCCGCTGCAAGGCGGCCTCGACCTCGAAATCCCACCGGCCGGGCCGGGCGTTGCGGACGAGCCGGCCCCCGGTGGTGTGGAGCCGCCGGTGGCGCCGGGCCGGGTCGGCATCCTCGAAGAGGCCCAGCCAGTAGGCCTCCAGCCGGGCGTCCGAGGCCATCGCCGCGGACGTGGCATACACCCCGTGGAGTTGCTGGCCGAATCCCTGCGAATCAGCCACCACCTGGTTGTCCAGCAGCGAAGGGACGTCCTCCGGCAGCCGTTGCACCGGCAGCAACGCGAAACCCCGGATCGTGGCCCCGGAGCCCGAGGTCCACAGCCAGTCGGCGCCGGTGAAGGTGTTGATGGTGTTGCGGTAGGCGTTGCGGGCGACCAGCCGTCGGTTGCCCAGGTCGAGGGTCTCGCGGCCGAGCACCAGGCGGTGGGTTCCCGACGATCCGAGCGCCCCGGCATTCCATCGAAGGTGGGCCTGCAGCAGGTCCACCGTATTGACCTGGCCGGTGTCGATCGGGCTTCCCTCATCCGACAGGTGCTGCCGGCTGTCCATCAGTTCGGCCACGGCCCCGACCGGCTCGGTCCGGACTTGGCCGAGCAGGCTCGTGCGCAGCGCCAAGGCCTGGTCGCCACCGGGCCGCCCGGCTCGGAACTGGTTTCCCAACGACTCGTAGCGGATGCGGTGTTCCACCGCCACCTCCGCCCAGTCGGGCAGATCCAGTGCCGAGCTCAGGCGCCACGGCGCGGGCTCGGCCGCGATGCCAACCCCGGAGCCGAGCAGCAGCATCGGCAGACAGAAGAATCGTCCGAGGTTGGGAGTCCGGTCCATCATGGAAGGCCCCGGAAGGAGCGCGCGGCATCCAACGCGCCCAAGGGACCGTCGGGAAGCCTTTTCACGACGCCCGGAAACAAAACCCTCGACGCTCCCGGCAGGGCGCGGGATACCCCAGCCGTGATGCGACCCGACCAGCGAACCAGGACCAGGGATGGCGGCCTCCGGCCCCATGATTCTCCGAGCCCTGTCCCGGGTCGCCGGCTCGCCCGGGGTTCGGGCCCGGCAGGCACCGGCTCTTCGAGGAGGATCGCCGGGTCGGGGCATCGATTCTTCGAGGCGTCATGAAACTGGTCTTCTCCGAGGCGTCGGCCGATCCGGATCGTTACGTCTATCCCTATGTCGTCTGGGCATTTCCGGATCCCGGGGAGACGCCGGCCGACCTGTTCGAGGCGGGATTCCTCCCGTCGGCGCCGGACCTCTCGCGTTTCTACCTCGCCCGCCAATTGAGGGTGCCGCTGGCCCCGTGGCGACCGACCTCCGAGAACCGTCGGGTGCGCCGCAAGGCCGGGGACCTGCGTTGCGAGCTGGTGCCGCTGGACCGCTTCGAGGTGACCCCCGTACGCCGGGAGGCCTGGCTGGCATTCGCGGAGGCCCGCTTCGGTCGCGGCGTCATGCCCGGCGCACGCCTCGACCGGTTGCTCGCCGGGCGGGTCATCACCCACGTGCTGGTGTTCCGCGAGGGCCGGGACCATGGCCCGGAATGCGGGGTGGCCCTGCTCCACCTCGAGAGCCCACGGCTGGCGTACTACTACTATGCATTCTACGACCTGGCCTCGGCCGGTCGCAACCTGGGCATGGCGATGATGGTCCGGGCGGTGGAATGGGCCCGCGACCAGGGGTTGGCCCACCTCCACCTGGGGACCTGCTATTCCCCCAGGGCCCTCTACAAGACCCAGTTCGAGGGCATCGAGTTCTTCAACGGCCACCGATGGTCCGGCAACCTGGCCGAGTTGAGGCACCTGCTGGAAACGCGTCCGGACACCCACCGGCTCGAGTCGTCCGACTACCTCGCCTTCGTGGACGGCGGACTCTCCGCCGCCAGCGACGCGTCGCCGTTCCGGGTCCCGACCCGGGGTTCACCCAAGGCCTGATCCGGCTCCGGAATCCTGCTCCGGAATCAGGCCCTCGCGGCCGCTGCCCTCCCGGATCCGGCCGGCGGGCTGAATTCGTCGGCGTGGTAGGAGCTGCGGACCAGCGGGCCCGACGCCACATGGACGAAGCCGAGGGACTCGGCCTCGAGGCGCAGCTCGTCGAAGACCGCCGGGGGGATGAACTCGACCACCGGGAGGTGCCGCAAGGTGGGTTGCAGGTACTGCCCGAGGGTGAGCAGGTCGCACCGGGAGGCCCGCAGGTCCCGCAGGGCCTCGGAGATCTCCGCGCGGGTTTCTCCCAGCCCCAGCATCATCCCCGACTTGGTGTGCACCGCATCGCCCAGGCGGTCCTTCACCTTGGCCAGCACCCGCAGCGACCGGTCGTAGGTGGCACGGTGGCGTACCGACGGGGTCAACCGGCGCACGGTCTCCAGGTTGTGGTTGAAGATGTCGGGATGGGCGGTCAGCACGGTGTCGATGGCCTCGTCCCGGTCGAGGAAGTCGGGCGTGAGCACCTCCACCACGATGCCCGGGTTGAGGGATCGGACCGCCTCGATGGTCCGGCGGAAATGGTCCGCGCCCCCGTCGGCGAGGTCGTCCCGGGCCACCGCGGTGATGACCACGTGGCGGAGGCCCATGCGGCGGGTCGCCTCGGCGACCCGAGCGGGTTCGTCCGTCTCGAGGGCCAGCGGCTTGGCCGTGGAGACCGCACAGAACCCGCAGGCCCGGGTGCAACGGTCACCGGCGATCATGAAGGTGGCGGTGCCCCGGCTCCAGCACTCCCAGTGGTTCGGGCACTTGGCGCTCTCGCACACGGTGTGCAGGCCCAACCCGTCGAGCAGGGAGCGGGTGGCCGTGAAGGCGCTGGACGTCGGCAGTTGGACCTTCAGCCATTCCGGCAGCCGCCGGCGCGGCACCAGCGGGATCGTGGCCGCCGGGATCGCCGGCGTGGACGAGCAGGAACTCATGTGCGGCCGACAACCTCAAACCCGTCCGGCGGCTTGGCAACAGCTTTCCGGCGGGCTGTCGTCGCCTCGACGAAATCCACCGCGTTGGCGGCCACGACCGACCAGTCGAGCCGGGCGGCCACCCGGGTCGCGGCGGCCCGGCCGAGGGCCCGCCGCCGGTCCGCGGGGAGGTCGAGAAAATCCGCCACGATTCCGGCCAGCGAGCGGCCGTCCCAGCCGGAGAACCGGATGGCGGGTTCGTCGGCGAAGTAGCTCGACAGGTTCTCCAGCGGCGTGCTCGCGCACGGGATCCCGCAGCCGAGGTATTCGACGGCCTTGGCCACGAAGGCGCAGTGGACCCCCTCGGATTCCTCATACGGCACCAGGCCCACCGTCGCCCCGCGCAGGGCTTCGGCCATCGCCTCGTAGGGGATGAAGCCCGGGCACTCCAGGCGGAGGTCCGGGGCCGCCGCCCGAATCTCCCGGACCAGTCGGGTCAGCGCCGGGGTCTCCCGACCGAGGAAGCGGAACCGCACCTCCGGACGCGACGCATGCAGCTGCAGCAGGCAGTCGCGCGCGATGGGTCCGAGGTGGTGCGTGTCGAACGACCCGTGCATCACCACCACCGGGCCTCCCGGCTGCGCGCCTTCGGCCGGCTCGCAGGCCTCGGGCCGGAACCGCCGCGCGTCGTAGCCGTACTGGATGACCCGCAGCCGGTCGGCCGGGTATCCCGTGGCCCGGAAGCGCTCGGCCAGCGGGGCGGACACCGTCATCACCCCGTCCGCCTGGAACCTCCGGGGCAGCGTCCGCTCGAAGCGGTTGAGCCACGGCACGAAGCCGGTGCGGGTGAACACCGCCGGCCACGTCTCCATGAAGCCCGTGAGGTAGTCGAGGAAATTGAAGACCACCGGCACGCGCCACCGGCGGCCCAGGAGCCCGGCGGCCACCGCCGAGATCGTGTGCTGCGAGAGGATGGCATCGAATGCGAACGCCTCTCCCCGGGCCCGGCGCCACCGGCGCAGCGTCCGCTCCGCGTGCCATGCCAGCGCCGCCGGGTAGGCGAGGTACTTGAGGTTGCGCAGCGCCGTGTACCGCCCCATCGGCCAGGCGGTGAAGGGGTGGATGATGATCCCATGGTCCGCGGCGATGCGGTCGGCATCGGCGAAGGCCGGGCAGAACAGGTGGACTTCGTGTCCGCGCCGGACGAACTCGGCCACCAGGTAGACGGCCTCGGCCGACCCCCCGCCGCTGGGCGGGAAGTACGGTTCATGGGTCAGGAAGGCCAGTCGCATGTGGCGTTCGACCCTTCAATCGAGGTCTCTGAGGAAGCGCTCGAGGATCCGGACGGCCGACTCGAGCTGCTCGATGGCCAGCCACTCGCAGGCGGTGTGCGCCTGGGCGATGTCGCCCGGCCCGAATACCACCGAGGGGGTGCCGCCGGAGGCCAACGGGGCGGCGTCCGTGAAGTAGTGGACCCCCCGGGTGCGACGATGTCCGGCGGCCCGGGTCAGCGCCCGGACCAGGGGCAGGGACGGGTCGGTGTCGAGGGGCTCGCAGGCGCTGGTGCGCAAGGTGTCGAATCCCGCGCGCAGTCCCTGCCGCCTCAGGAACGCGGCGATCTCCCGGCGGACGCCGGCCTCGGATTCGCCGGGCAGCGTGCGACGGTCGATGTCGATGGTGCAGCTGGCCGGCACGATGTTCGGCTGACGGCCGCCGTCGATGCGACCGACGTTGATGGTGGGCCGTCCGAGCTTGGGATGAGCCGGTCGGGAGGCCAGCTCGGCGGCGTACCCGCCCTCGAGGGCCAGGACGATCCGCGACATGGCGCTCACGGCATTGCGCCCGCGGTGGGGCGTGGCGCCGTGGGCCGACCGGCCGGTCGTCCTGAGGCGCAGCCACACGTCGCCCTTGTGGGCGGTGATCACCTCGAGCCCGGTCGGCTCTCCGGCCAGCGCCAGGTCGGCCTTCGGGCCGATCCGGGCCAGGTGTCGGGATCCGAGCTGCAGGTTCTCCTCGTCGATCAGGCCCGCGAAGACGATCTCGGTGTGGGATGGCCGGCGGCCGCCGGCCGCGAGATTCAACACCGCCTGGAAGAAGGCGGCCACCGAGCCCTTGGTGTCGCAGGCCCCTCGGCCGAAGACGCGTCCATCACGCACCCGCGGTCGCAGTTGCGCGGCGTAGTCGGGCTCGCCCACGGTGTCGAGGTGCGGGGCCAGCAGCACCCGCTGGCGCATCACGCCCGCCGGCCGGAGCCGGACCAGCAGGTTCGAGCGCCCAGGCACCACGGATTGCCATTCGGTCTCGAGGCCCCGGCCGCGGGCGGCCGATTCGAGGAACCCCGCCACGCGGTGCTCCCCGTGGAGGTCCGGATCCCCGTGGAAGGCCGGATTCACGCTGGGCAGCGCGATGAGATCCTGGAGCAGCCGGACGCTGGCGGGGTGTGAGGCCACGGTTCCAGAAGCCTACCGGCCCGGGTGGCCGGGCGCGATGCCCTTCTTTGGGCGGGTTCCCGGGTCCTGCGCCGCCAGGATGCCCACGCCGGGCCGGTTCAGTTCGGGCGTGAGGCGGCCCGCTGGGTGGGCGTGGCCATGGGGTAGAGGCCCGGGCAGCAGCCGAAGGTCTGGTGGAAGGCGGCGCTGAAGTGGCTCAGGCTCGAATAGCCGACTTCGAGGGCGGCCTCGGTGACGTTGAAGGATCCGCTGCGCAGGAGGGTGGCGGCCCTCTCCATGCGCAGCTGGCGCAGGTACTGAGGGATGGTCTGGCCCATTTCCTTGGAGAAGGTCCGGCTCAGGTAGAAGGGGCTGCAGCCCGCCTCCCGGGCGATGGCCTCGAGGCTCGGAGGATGGGCCGGGTCCTTCTTGAGCGCCTCGATCACCGTCTCCACCCGGTCACGGGCCGCCCGCTGCTGGCGGTGGCAGAACAGCTCGGAGTCGGTCGGGGGAGCGAAGAAGAACTCGCTCATCAGCTCCCGGACCTTGGCTCCGTACCACAACCGCTGCGCCCCGGCCAGGACCGGGGGCTGCCGGAGGGCGAGCACCAGGTCGCGCCGACGCGCGGTCAACGGTTCCGGGTCGGAGACGCCGCTGGCCTCCGGGCCGTCGGCCAGGCACCGGCGGATGAGCGGATGGAGGTTCTCGTTCGGCTCGCCCAGCTCGCGGCGGAGGAACTCGGGACCGAATTCGACCGTGATGAATCGGTGGGTCTGTCCGGGGGAGCGGACGGCCGACAGGGACCGCTCGCCAGGCCCGCCCTGCCGGTAGAATCCGGCGGTCTGGCCCCGGAAACGGGCCGTCTTGGCACCGCTGGTCACCGAGCCCTCGCCGTCGAGGTTCAGGCACAGTTCCACGCTGCCCGGGTGGAAGCTCCTGGCCCAGTCGATCGGCCCCGTCGCCGTGAAGTCGTGCCACTCGAGGCTGAAGCCCAGGTTCTGGAAGCTTCCGAAGAGCTGGCGCCAGCCCGCCCCGACGGCGGACCAGGCGGCGATCTCGCCTTCGAAGGGCGGCGCTGGGTTCTTGGGGTTCCGAGGCATCGGACGATCGGGGCGACAGGGTAGGGGTTGGCCCCGGCCTCCACAAGGCGGCCCGGCGGCCCGGTTCGTTGATGCCGGGCGGCGCGACCGTCGTCGTCTTTCGTCGGGGCATGGGACAGGTCCCCGGGCCTCGCCAGGGAAATCCCCAGCCGGGTGCCACCGCACGATGCCTTTCCATTTCGGAGCAAGCCGGTAGCCTCGGACCCCAATCGCATGCCGCTGCGCCTGTTCAATTCGCTCCATCGCCAGGTGGAGGACTTCTCGCCGCTGGAGCCGGGGTCCGGATCCGTGGGCTTCTACTGCTGCGGGCCGACGGTCTACGACTTCGGCCACATCGGGAACTTCCGCACCTTCGTCTTCGCCGACCTCCTGCGCCGCCATCTCGAGTTCCGGGGACACCGCGTGAACCACGTCATGAACATCACGGACGTGGAGGACAAGATCATCCGCCAGGTGGCGGCGACCGGCCTGGGTCTGGCGGAGTTCACCGGGCGCTACACCGAGGCGTTTCTTGCCGATCTCGACACCCTGGCCTGCCGGCGGCCGCATCACCTGCCCAAGGCGACGGAGTACATCCCGCAGATCATCGACCTCATCCAGCGCCTCGAGCGCCGGGGCATCGCCTACCGGGCGGCCGACGGCTCGGTCTATTTCAGCATCCAGAAGTACCGGGGGTGCGGCTGCCGCTACGGCCAGCTTGTCACGCTCGATCCGGAGGCCCAGCGCCGCACCGAACGCGTTTCCGGCGACACCTATGACAAGGACGACCTGGCCGACTTCGCGCTGTGGAAGGCCCGTGTGCCGGCCGACGGGTCCGTCTTCTGGGACTCCCCCTGGGGCGAGGGTCGGCCGGGCTGGCACATCGAGTGTTCGGCCATGAGCATGGCCTTGTTGGGTCCCAGCTTCGACCTCCACCTGGGCGGCGAGGACCTGGCCTTCCCGCATCACGAGGACGAAATCGCCCAGAGCGAGGGCGCGGGCCTCCAGCAACCGGGTCGTCCCTTCGTCAAGCACTGGGTCCACGCCGCCCACCTGCTGGTCGACGGCAAGAAGATGAGCAAGTCCCTCGGGAACTTCTTCACGGTGCGGGATCTCGTGGCAAAGGGGTACCACGGTCGCGAGATCCGCTTCCTGCTGCTCGGGGCCCACTACCGGGAGACCTTCAATTTCACGCTGGAGGGCCTCGAGGCCGGCCGGTCGGCCCTGGCGCGTCTCGATGCAACGGTCGCCCAGTTGGCCGAGCGGTCCGGTCCGGCTCCCGCATCCCCGACGGCGACCGGGGTCGATTCGCCCTTCGTGGCGTCCTTTGGCGAGGCGCTCGACGACGACCTCAACGTGTCCAGGGCCTGGGCCGTGGTCTTCGACTGGGTCCGCGAGACCAACGCCGCCCTGGCGGGCGGCACGCTGGGGGCGGCCGAGGCCGCGGCCCGGCTGGCCGATTGGCGTCGGGTGGATGAGGTCCTTGGCATGGGGTCCCGGCCTGCCGAGGAGATCCCGGCCGCGGTCCATGCCCTGCTGGAGCGACGTCAGGCGGCGAAGGCTGCCCGGGATTTCGCGACGGCTGACGCCGTCCGGGCCGAGCTCAAGGCCCTGGGTTGGACCGTCGAGGATTCCAAGGCCGGCTCCCGGCTCAAGCGGCTGTGAGGCGCCGGGCTGGGCGGCGAGCCACCCAGCGCCCGGCCCGGTTCACGCCACGGCTGATGGTCGACCCGCCACAGCGGATGGGGCGGGTCCGTCGAGCGTGGCCCGCGCGACGGCCCAGACGGTGATCTCGGTCACGCCCATCCGTCGGAGCACCCCGCACACCGCGGCGGCGGTGGCCCCCGTGGTCAGCACGTCGTCGACCACCACCCAATGGCCCTGCAGCCGGCCCTCTCCAAGGGCTCCGAAGGCCGACCGCACGTTGAGCCGCCGTTCCCGGCGGTCCAACGTCGCCTGATTCCGGGTGGGCTCGACCCGTTGAACCCGGTCGGTGACCACAGCGACGCCCAGCGCCCTGGCCAGCGGGAGGGCGAGGCGTTCGGCCTGATTGAACTCGCGCTCCCGTCGACGGACCCGGTGGAGCGGCACGGGGATGATGCCCTCGACCTTCCGGTCGGCGAGGTCCGGCAGGGCCGCCTCGACGAGGAGACCGGAGAGGAAGGTGGCGAACCAGGGTTCCCGTTGGTACTTGAGCCGGTGGACCGCCTCCAGGGCGACCCCCTCGGCATGGACGGCCGCGCGGGCCCGATCCCAGGGGGGCGACGCGTCACGGCAGTCGGCGCAGGATCCCGGGGCGCCGGTCACCGATCCGGAGAAGGGCAGTCCACAACGCGGACAGATCGGACCGGAAATCCGTCGAACCCGATCCCGGCACGTGTCGCAGACATGACCTGAAGCGGGCAGGGCCCTCTGCTCGTGGCACAGCGCGCAGGCCGGAGGATAGACCAGCCCCAGGAGGCCCTCGGCGAAGGTTCCCACTGCGGTCCGGCACCGGTTGATGAAGCCGCCGCCTGGGTTCATCCGGGGAATCGGAGGGGTTCCGCGGCGACGACCCTCCTGCCGACGCTCCGCACGATGAGCAGGCTGGTCAGGGCCAGCACCACCAGGGTGAGCCAGCCGTCGTGAAGCCGGGTCGATCCCCACCACCAGGCCTGGGCCTCGGAGCCGGCGGCGGGTACGGTCAGGAACTGGTAGGACTTGAACCAGAAGATCCAGCCGGCGTGGAGGCCGATGGGCAGCCACAGCGAACCGGTGCGCTCCCGGCACCAGGACAGGAGCCAACCGATCAGCCCGAGGCTGAGCAGCCCCGGCAACAGCGACGCCGGATCCGACAGCCCCGCGAGCATGCGGCCGAGGACCTCCAACCCTGTCCATGGATCGACCGAGGCGGGAGACTCCGGCCGGCGGAAGAAGTGGACGATGGCGAAGAGCGACGAGCTGATCGCGGCCGAAACGGCGAACGAACGGCAACGGCGGAGGGATCCCAGGATCATCCCCCGGAACAGGAACTCCTCGATGAGCGACACGGCGACAGCCGCCCCGAGAGCCCGAGCCACGTGCAGGAAGTACAGCGGCAGCGGGTGGTTCGGGTTCCAGGTCCGCGCCCCGAAACCGATGGCCGTGCCGGCCACGACCGCCATCGACAGCATCCCGCCCGTCAGGCCGATCCAAAGGTCGCCCCGGGACCGCGGGCGCCAGGCCAGACCGGCGGACTGGATCCCGGGGAACCAGCCCAGCCGCATCATGGGCCAGAGTGCCGCCAGTGCCAACGCCAGCAGGCTCCGGTCGACATAGCGGCGGAAGGGCTGGCCGGCCAGCGACGATCCCGGAGCCGCTTCCTGGACCACCTTCCAAACCCAGGGCGCCAGCAGGGCGCCGCCCAGGAACACCACCATCAGGTACACCGCCAGCATCGGCAGCGGGTCCGCGGGCGGGCGGTCTGCGCCGGCCTTCAGGTCTTGGCTGGGATGACTCATGGGGAGTGCGTCCGGTCCGCCTGCGGTGCCACGGCCGCGGCTCGGTACCCGACGGACCCCGGGTGGACTGCGGGAGGGATTCAGGCCCCCCGGCAGTTCGGACAGATCCCGAAGAATTCCATCCGGTGCGAGATGGAGGTGAACCCATGTCGCTGGGCCAGCCGTTCCTGGAAGTCGCCCAGGATGCAGTCGTCCAGTTCCACGATCCGGGAGCACCGCGTGCAAACCAGGTGGTGATGGTGTCCCTCACCCTCGTCGGAGGACAATTCGAATCGGGCGGCGCCATCGCCGAAGTCATGACGGCGCACCAGACCCATGCCCTCCAGGGTGTGCATGTTCCGGTACACCGTCGCCAGGTCGCAGTCGGACTTGCCGAGGGAACGGTGGATCTCCTTCGTCGTCAGCGGGCAGGCGTGCCGGCGGAGCACGTCGAGGATCGCCTGGCGCGGGGCCGTGATCTTCAGTTCCCCCTGTCGCAGCTTCTCGGTGAGGTCCGAGAGCGGCTGCTGGATGAGCCGGTGCGGATGTGGGTGCTGGGGACAGGGGCTCTTCATGGGGAGGCGGTCGGGCTTCGTCGCAGGCGGCCGCCCACCAGGGAGAGGACGAACAGCCCGGCGAGCGTCAGGGTGATGCAGGGTCCGCTGGGCAGGTTCAAGGGGTAGGACAGGGCCACGCCGCCTCCCGCGCCCACCATGCCGAGGAGCAGGCTCAGGACGATCTGCTGGCGCAGGCTACGTGCCAGGTTGCGGGCGGCCGCCGGCGGGATCACCACCAGCGAGGTCACGAGGATGATCCCCAGCAAGCGGATGCTCAGGGCCACGGTGAGGGTCAGCAGTGCCACGAAGGCGTAGTTCA
>JAJTFN010000156.1 GCA_021298285.1 Verrucomicrobium sp. | reverse complement strand
CGGCCGGCGCCGCACAGCCGGACCCGCATCCTCAGCCACTCGCTGCGGATCGGCGGCGGGGAGTACTTCATCCACTGGCAGCAGGACCCGTTCTCGAACTGGAACGCGCGCCTCACGTTCCCCGAGCCGATGTCCGAGCTGAAGATCGAGGTCGACCTGGTGGCCGAGATGTCGGTGCTCAACCCGTTCGATTTCTTCCTCGAGCCCGACGCGACCACCTTCCCCTTCGACCATGAGGCGGCCCTGGCCCGGGACCTTGAACCTTTCGTCCGGGTCGATGCTCCGGAGGAGCCCGTCCGCCGATTCCTCGACAGCCTGTGCCGGGACCTGCTCGGGAGCCGGGCCTGGCCCCACGACGGGACGCGCGGGACGCGGGTGCCCACCGTGGACTTCGTGGTGGCCCTGAACCGCCGGGTGCAGGAAGCCGTCCGGTACCTGATCCGCCTCGAGCCCGGGGTGCAGTCGCCGGCTCAGACGCTGCGGCTCGGCTCCGGTTCCTGCCGTGATTCGGCCTGGTTGCTGGTCCACCTGATGCGGCACCTGGGCCTGGCGGCGCGGTTCGTCAGCGGCTACCTCATCCAACTGACGCCCGACGTGAAGTCCCTCGACGGGCCGTCCGGTGCCGAGAGCGATTTCACCGACCTGCATGCCTGGTGCGAGGTGTACCTGCCGGGGGCGGGTTGGATCGGGCTCGACCCCACCTCGGGCCTGCTGGCCGGCGAGGGGCACATCCCGTTGTCCTGCACGCCGGAGCCCGGGTCGGCAGCCCCGGTGACCGGCGCGGTCGATCCCTGCCGGTCGACGCTGGTGCACGAGATGAAGGTCTCGCGCGTGCACGAGAGCCCGCGGGTCACGCGGCCCTACACCGAGGAGCAATGGCAGAGGATCCTCGAGGTGGGCCGGCAGGTGGACGGCGACCTGACCTCCGGCGATGTGCGGCTGACCCTTGGCGGGGAGCCGACCTTCGTGTCGATGGATGATCCCGATGGCCCGGAGTGGAACACCACGGCGGTGTCCCCGCGCAAGCGGGTGCTGTCCGGCGAGTTGCTGCGGCGTCTCCAGCGCCGGTTCGCGCCCGGGGCGCTGCTCCACCACGGCCTGGGCAAGTGGTACCCGGGCGAACCCTTGCCCCGCTGGGCCCTGTCGGCCTTCTGGCGCAAGGATGGCGTGCCGATCTGGCGGGACCCGTCGCTGATCGCCGACGAATCCAAGGATTACGGACACGGCGCCCGCGAGGCCCGGGCCTTCGCCGCCGGCATCGCCCGACATCTCCGGATCGACGAGGGCAGGATCCTGCCGGGCTTCGAGGACGTGTTCTACCTCACCTGGCGCGAACGCCGGTTGCCCAGCAACGTCACCGCCGAAGCCTCGCGCCTGAAGGACCGCCTGGAGCGCGAGCGGCTGGCCCGGATCTTCCAGCAGGGCATCGGATCGGTGGTGGGCTATGCCCTGCCCCTGGCTGCCGACGGGCCGGGAGCCTGGCGCACCGGCCCGTGGTTCCTGCGCGACGACGACACGCTGTGGCTCATCCCAGGCGACTCGCCCATGGGCCTTCGTCTGCCTCTCGACTCGATCCCCTGGGTGTCCGAACGCGACCATCCCCACGTCATCCTGCCGGACCCGACCGTCCCGCAACCGCCGCTGCCGCGGGAGTTCCGCCGATGGATGGATGACCGGGGGACCCGGGCTCGCCAGAGCCCGGGCGGTGCTGAAGGCGCGTTCCCGGAGGCGGGCTCCGGTCGGCCCCGGAACCAGTCAGCGGAGGATCGGCGTCCCACCCCGGGCGAGTCGGCCGACTGGATCGTCCGCACGGCCCTGTGCGTCGAGCCGCGGGAAGGCCGGCTGCATGTGTTCATGCCGCCCCTGCCATCGACCGAAAGCTACCTCGAGCTCATCGAGGCGATCGAGGCGACGGCCGGAAGCCTCGCGACGCCGGTGATCGTCGAGGGCGAGGCGCCGCCACGCGACGCGCGCCTCGAGCGGTTGTCCGTCACGCCCGACCCCGGCGTGATCGAGGTGAACATCCACCCCAGCCGGAGCTGGGACGACCTGGTGGACCGGACCACCGCGATCTACGAGGAAGCCCGGCAGACCCGCCTGTGCGCCGAGAAGTTCATGCTCGACGGTCGCCACACGGGCACCGGGGGCGGCAACCACATCGTCCTCGGGGGTGAGACGCCGGCCGATTCCCCGTTCCTCCGCCGTCCGGACCTGCTCCGGTCGCTGCTGGCCTACTGGCAGAACCACCCGTCGCTCAGCTGGGTCTTCAGCGGCTTGTTCATCGGCCCGACCAGCCAGGCTCCGAGGGTCGACGAGGCCCGTCACGACGCCCTGCACGAGCTGGAGGTGGCCTTCCGGCAGGTCCCTCCGCCGGGAGCCCAGGTGCCGCCCTGGCTCGTGGACCGGTTGTTCCGCAACCTGCTCATCGACTCCAGCGGCAACACCCACCGGGCCGAGTTCAGCATCGACAAGCTCTACTCGCCGGATGCGGCCTCCGGGCGCCTTGGGTTGGTGGAGATGCGGGGCTTCGAGATGCCCCCGGACGCCCGGATGAGCCTGGCGCAGCAGCTCCTGATCCGGGCGCTGGTCGGCAGGTTCTGGAAGGAACCCTACACCCAGGGCCTGGTGCGATGGGGCAGCGACCTGCACGACCGGTGGATGCTGCCCCACTTCTGCCGCACCGATTTCGACGAGGTCCTGAGGGACCTTCGCGACGCCGGGTATCCGTTCGAGCCCGGATGGTTCGACCCGCACTTCGAGTTCCGTTTCCCGAGGATCGGAGACTTCGCCCAGAGGGACATCCATGTGGAACTGCGCACCGCCCTCGAACCGTGGCATGTCCTCGGCGAGGAACCGGCCGGCGGCGGCACCGTCCGCTACGTGGACAGCTCCCTCGAGCGCCTGCAGGTCTTCGCCCGCGGCATGGTCGGGGACCGGTTCGTGCTGGCCTGCAACGGCCACCGGGTGCCGCTTCATCCCACCGGCACACCCGGCGATCAGGTGGGCGGGGTGCGCTACCGCGCCTGGCAACCGCCCCAGTGCCTCCAGCCCACCATCGGGGTGCATGCCCCGCTGGTCTTCGACCTGGTGGACACCTGGAACCGGCGGTCCCTCGGCGGCTGCACGTACCACGTGGCCCACCCCGGCGGCCGCAACCACGAGTGGTTCCCGGTCAACGCCTATGAGGCCGAAAGCCGACGCCTGGCCCGGTTCATGACCCACGGCCACACGCCGGGACGGGTGCAGGTTCCACCCGGGGTCCGGCCGGCCGAATTTCCCTTCACCCTCGATCTCCGATGCCCCTAACCATTCCTCCGGCCGGCACATGACCCCGGGGCCGGAACGACCCGACGGGGCGCGGCCCATCGCAACGATGCTCGAGACTTCCCAGGTCCGCTCGCTGATCGGTCCCTCCGGCACCCGCCGGATGGCCGCCGGGTTGCCGCCGCCCCATGACGAATGCTTCGGGGGCGACGGGCAGCCGCGCCCTCAGTGGGCCGCGATGGTCGAGGCCTTCGAACGGTTGGGCACCCCCCGGCTGAACGCGCGGTGGGACGAGGGTCTGAGGATCATCCGGGAGCATGGGGTGACCTACAATGTCTACGGCGACCCCCAGGGCCGCGACCGTCCATGGTCCCTCGATCCGGTGCCCCTGATCCTGTCGGCTTCGGAGTGGCGCGACCTCGAGGCTGGACTCGTCCAGAGATCGCACCTGCTCAACCTGATCCTCCGGGACCTGTACCTCGGGACCCAGCGCCTCCTCGTCGACGGGTTCCTGCCCCCGGAACTGATCTACTCCAATCCCGGATTCCTGCGCCCCTGCCGCGGGCTGCCGGTCGCCGGCCAGGTGCTGCTCCACCTCTACGGGGCCGACCTCGTGCGATCCGGCGGGGGCCAGTGGCGGTGCTTCGCCGACCGGACCCAGTCGGCCAGCGGCGCCGGCTACGCCCACGAGAACCGGAAGGTCGTGTCCCGGGTGCTCCCGGACGAGATCCGCGAGGCCTCGGTCCGGAGTCCGTCGCCGTTCTTCCGGGCCCTGCGTTCGATCCTCGAGTCGCTGGCGCCGCAGGGTCGTGAACACCCGCTGATGGTGCTGCTGACCCCTGGCCCGCTGCACGCGACCTACTTCGAGCACGCCTACCTCGCCCGACATCTCGGCATCCCCCTGGTGGAGGGGGCCGACCTGACGGTCCGAGACCTGCGGGTCTGCCTGAAGACCCTGGAGGGCCTGCAGCCGGTGGACGTGGTCCTCCGCCGGGTGGACGACAGCTTCTGCGATCCGCTGGAGCTCCGGGCCGAGTCCGTGCTCGGGGTTCCCGGGCTGGTGCAGGCGGCGCGCGCGGGGCATGTGACCGTCGCCAACGCGCTCGGGTCGGGGTTGCTGGAAAGCCCGGCCTTCCTGGCGTTCCTCCCGGCCGTCTGCCGGCACCTGCTCGACGAGGACCTCAAGCTTCCCTCGGTGCCGACGTGGTGGTGCGGTGAGGCCGAGGGGCTGCGCTATGTGACCGCCCACCTGGAGCGCCTGGTGGTCAAGCCCGCCTTCGGCCGGCGCCGCGGACGGATCTGGTTCGGCCACCAGCTGTCTGCGGCCGACAAGACCCGGCTGCTTGAGCTCATCGCCGCCCGACCCCAGGAGTTCGTGGGCCAGGAGTGCGTGATGCCCTCGTCGGCCCCGGTTTGGACGTCCGCGGGCTTTGAACGGCGCTCGGTGCTGCTGCGGGCCTACGTCGCCACCAACGGCACCAACCCCGTCGTCCTCCCCGGCGGACTGGCCCGCGTGGCCGCCTCGGAAGACGACCCGTGGGTCTCGATGCAGGGAGGCGCCGGAAGCAAGGACACCTGGGTGCTGCGCTCGGGCGACGACGACGGCGAGGAATCGCTCGCAGCGGCCCCGGCCCAGGGACCGACCGACCGCCGCCTCACGGGGCTCCCGAGCCGGGCCGCCGACAGCCTGTTCTGGCTCGGCCGCTACGCCGAGCGCCTCGAGCAGCATCTGCGCGTGCTGCGCTGTGTGCTCGGGCAACTGGCCTCGGATTCCTCCCCGGAGACCTCGGATCGGGACGATCGCCTCGGCCACCTGGTGGCCGGCATCGGCCTGCTGCCTGTCACCCCGGAACCGTCGGTGGCCCCGCCGGCGGACGGCGAACCCGCCCCCCCGGAGACCGAGGATGACGTGCCGGACCTGACGCGGAAGGTGCTCGAATGGGTGTACCGGTTCGACGGTCCCGGGTCGATTCCCGACCTCATGGGTCGGATCCGCCAGAACGCCGCCGCGGTGCGCGACCGCCTCTCGGGCGACACCTGGCAGGTCCTCGACCGGCTGGTGCCCCAGGGCGAGGTGCCCCAGGCCCGTCGATCCATCGCGCACGCCCTCGGCCTGGTCCAGGGGCTCATCCTGAACCTGGCCGCATTCAACGGCCTGGCGATGGAGAACATGACCCGGGGTCCGGGATGGCGCTTCCTCGACTGCGGCCGCCGGCTCGAGCGCGGCTTCTCGATGACCTCCCTCATGACGGCCGCGGCGTTCGTGCCCGGGGCCCCGACCCCGCTCTTGGAGGTCATCCTCGACATCGCCGACAGCGGCATGACCCACCGGCAGCGCTACTTCGCCAGCGCCCGCTGGCCGGGCGTGGTCGAGGTGCTCGTGCGCGACGTGTCGAATCCGAGGGCGCTGGCCTTCCAACTGTCCGCCCTGAGGAACCACCTGGAGGCGCTGCAGGACGAGTTCCGTGTCGGGGTCGATGACCGCTGGTCGGCCCTCATCGAAGGCATCCAGGGCCGGCTGCTGTCGGCAGAATTCGCACCCGAGGTTCCGGACCGCGAGGGCTTCGACCGGCAGACCCTCATCGCACTCATGGAAACCTGCGCCCAAGGGCTGGCCGGGCTGTCCGACGACCTCACCCACCGCTACTTCAGCCACACCCATCCCCGGGTCAGTTGACCCGACCTGGCCACGGCCCAAGGCACGCCCATGCAGCACCTGCTCTACGACATCGTCCACGTCACGGACTACGACTACCAGGGAGCGGTGTCCGTGTCGCACCACCTGCTCCGGCTCGAGCCCCGGCAGACACCCCGACAACGCTGCCTGCGGCACGAGTTCCGCATCTTCCCGGAACCGTCGGTGCTCACCTCCCACGGGGACTACTTCGGCAACCGGGCACACTTCATCGCGGTCGAGCGGCCCCATGGATCGCTCTCCATCACCTCGAGGGCCCGCGTGGCGGTGTCGCCGGCCTTCCTTCCCGACGCCTCCGAGACCCCCGCCTGGGAGACGGTGCGCACCCGCTGCCGTGCGGACCGCACCCGGGCCGCGCTCGAGGCCAACGAGTACACCCACGCCTCCCCGCTGGTGCCCACCTCGCCGGAGTTCGCCGAGTACGCCCTGGGCTCGTTCCTTCCGTCTCGGCCCATCTTCGAGGCCCTGTCGGACCTCATGGCCAGGCTCCAGGCCGACTTCCGCTTCGATCCCACCGCGACCACCGTCTCGACGCCGTTGGCCGAATTCCACCGGAACCGTCGTGGCGTCTGCCAGGACTTCGCCCACTTCCTCATCGCCTGCCTGCG
>JAJTFN010000155.1 GCA_021298285.1 Verrucomicrobium sp. | reverse complement strand
CGGGCAGCGTCGGATTGCAGCCGAGGTCGCCCCCGGTCGGGAGGTTGCCGAGGACCGGCGCGGTGGTGTCCTCGCGCCAGGTCAGGGTGACCGAGGTCTCGGCGACGTTGCCGCAGGTGTCGGTGACGCGGTAGGTGAAGACCTGACTGCGGCCGCAGGGACCGGTCTCGAGGATCGGTCCGGCGGTGCAGACGATGCGGGCGCTGAGGTCGCCGTCGCAGTCATCCAGGGCGGTGACCGCCGTCGAGCAGGCGGGCGGGGTGGGATTGCAACCCAGGTCGCGGGCGACCGGCAGGTTGCCCAGGACCGGGGCCGTGGTGTCCTGTGTCCAAGTGTAGACCACCTCGGCGGTGGCGATGTTGCCGCAGGAGTCGGCCACCGAGTAGGTGAAGGCCTGGCTTTGGCGGCAGGATCCGTTCCCGACGATCGGTCCTGCGACGCAGACCACGCGGCCGCTGATATCCCCATCGCAGTTGTCGAGGGCGGTGACCGTTGTCGAGCAGGCGGGCAGGCTGGGATTGCATCCCAGGTCGCCGCCGAGGGGCAGGTTGCCCAGGATCGGACGAACGGTGTCCACGAAGGCTCCGGGAGCTTCGCAGATGGTCACAAACCCGTCCGCGGCGATCACCTCCAGCCGCACGAGGAACTCCGCACACACCGGCGAGGTCACGGTGAGGCTGGGCAGGTTGTTGGTGCCGACGATGGTCACCGGCGAGCCCGGCGTCACGATGCTCCAGACGAAGCTCAAGCCCGTGGGGTCGCCGCCGTAGGTGAAGGTCTCCAAGCTGCGCGGGCATCCCGCCGGCGGAACCAGGATGCACTCGGCCGGAACCTCGAACACCCGGGCACAGCTGGTGGTGCAGCCGAAGTCGTCGATCACGGTCAGGCCCACGGTGATGGTGCCCACCCCGCCGCCCGACGCGATGGGATCGTCCAGCGTCACGGACGGGACGTCCTCACCGGCCGAGACGGCCGGATCCCCGTTGTACGACACCGTCCAGCTGTAGTGCGCCATGCCTGCCGGTCCCTGGTACAGGGTGGTGCCCAGGGTCTGGGCATTGGGATCGTTCAACCGGCTGATGCTGCAGCTCGGAATCCCGCGGACTTCGACCGTCTGGCTGCAGGTGGTGCTCCGTGCTCGGTCCGGCGATCGTGCCATTGCCGGCGATGCTCCAGACGAAGGTGTTGCCCGCGCCGTCGGTCTGGGCGGTGTGGGTGGAGGTGGTGGTGGTGCAGACCGTGGTCGGGCCGGCGATCGCACAGTTCGGCGGCAGGCAGACCGCGGCAGCTGCCAGCGACCGGTCCTGATTCCCGCCCTTGCCGTCCAGGCTGATGAAGCGGGTGTGGTACGGCGATCCCGGCACGGCGTTGGCCGAGTTGCCGTCACCCCAATCGCGTCGGCTGGCGATGTGGCCGCCCCAGGCGAGGACAACCTGGGCCGAGTTGGCCTGGAAGGTGATCCTCAGCCGTTGGGAGGAGTCGGGCACCGACCAGCTGCCGAGGTTGCCGTCCGCGTTGTTCACGTACTGCAGCGACGTGATCGTGCCGTTGTAGATGGTGAAGAGCCGCTCGGCCCCCGGAAGCGCCGAGAAGCTCGTCAGTGGTTGCGGGAGGCTTGAGGTGGTCCCGTTGGTCGTGGAGACCGGGGGTGGTGGGATCGGGAAGGTCGATGGAGCCCCAAACGTCCCGACCAGACCCCGAATCGGGTTCACGGTCTCGTTGATCCTCTGGAACGAGGTGATGGCGTCGATCGTCGCCTTCGACGACTTGCGGATGTCCCATTCGATGTCCACGACGTGGGAGCCGACGGTGAGGTCGGTGAGGACCAGTCGGTAGGGGATGGATTCCCCTTCCACGTAGTGGCTTTTCTGGGCGTTGGAGTTGCCGTTGATCCAGTCCACGGGACTGATCGGCGGGGAGCCGACCCCGCCGTTCTGGGCTTGGTCGAGGTTGCCTGCGGCGGCGCCGTGGGCTCGGGCGCCGAGCAGGCAGAGGACGCAGAGGGCCCATAGCAGGCCTCCCAGGCGTCTGGGGGTGTTTCGGATGGTTTTCATGGTGGGTTGCAGGTCCACGGCCGGGATTCCGTGGGGGGTCAGGGTTGGTTTTTCCCGGACCTCAAGCCTTTGCCTCCCACCACGGCCCATCAATAAGCCCAGGTTCGGCTCCTCCCTATGTCGCCGTGACCGACCCGGGTCGTTGAAAGCGCCCCCAGCCTACGGGAGGAACCGACCGGTGCCCCTAGGAGGGTTCACGGGGTCCGCCTCGGTGGGCGCCCGTATCCGCGGATCGGGTCTTCCCGGAAGGGCCCCCATTCCAACCGCTCGCCCGAGGTGTCGCGCACGAGCGACTCCGACCGATCTTCCGAGGATCCCGCAGAGAATCGCGTGGGATGCGGATTCTCAGTTCGCCGGGCCTTTGGATTGGGTTTGGCCCGGGAATCGCTAAGGTCGAGCCATGCTCCTGCGTGCGTTCCTCCTCGGGATCTCCCTCATCGGCACCGTCCTCGGCCAGTCACCGGTGAGGATCAGTGAGTTCCTCGCCAGCAATTCGGGGGTCCTGTCCGATGCCGACGGGGACTTCCCCGATTGGATCGAGCTCCAGAACACCGGCACCACGGCCGTCAACCTGCTCGGGTGGACATTGACCGACGACCCGGCCAACCCGGCCAAGTGGCGCCTGCCGGCCACCAACCTGAACGCCGGGGGCTTCCTGGTGGTCTTCGCCTCGGGCAAGGATCGGGCCGTGGCCGGGGCGCCGCTCCATGCCAACTTCAGCCTCTCGGCCAATGGGGAGTACCTCGGGCTGTTCCCACCGGAGAACCGCACGGCCGCCAGCGAGTTTGCGCCGGCCTTCCCGCCGCAGCAGCCCGATGTGTCCTACGGGTTCCGGGCCGGTCAGGCCCTTTTCTTTCGCCCGCCATCGCCCGGGGCGGCCAATGTGGGCGGCTTCGCCGACTGGGTGGATGCGCCCCGCTTCAGCCAGACCCGGGGGTTCTTCGAGGCGCCGTTCGACCTGACCCTGTCGTCCGAGACGCCCGGGGCGGTGCTGCGGTACACCACCAACGGCACCTGGCCAACGGCGACCACTGGCCTGGTCTATGTCGGCCCGCTTCGGATCCGTGAGACCACGCTGCTCCGCGCGGCCGCCTTCAAGGACGGCCTGCAACCCAGCCCGGTGAAGACCCACACCTACCTGTTCCTGGGGGATGTCATCCGCCAGTCGACCAACGGGGCGCCGCCCCCCGGTTGGCCGAGTTCCTGGGGCGCCAACACCCGCGATTACGGCATGGATCCGGACATCGTGAACTCGGCCGCCTACCGCGACCAGATCGTGCCGGCCCTGAAGTCCCTGCCGTCGTTCTCGGTGGTCACCGACCTGAAGCACCTCTTCGACCCGACCACGGGCATCTACGCCAACCCCGGGCAGGATGGCCGGGACTGGGAGCGGCCCTGTTCGCTGGAGTTGGTCTTCCCGGACGGGAGCAAGGGGTTCCAGATCGACGCCGGCATCCGCATCCGGGGCGGTTTCTCGAGGAGCACCGGCAATCCCAAGCACGCGTTGCGCTTCTTCTTCCGGGAGTCCTACGGGGAATCCAAGCTCAAGTTCCCCCTGTTTGGCGACAAGGGCACCGACGAGTTCGACGCCCTCGACCTGCGCACCTTCCAGAACTACTCGTGGAGCTTCCAGGGCGACTCCCAAGGGGTCTTCATCCGGGACCAGTTCAGCCGCGACACGCAGTTGGCCATGGGGCGACAGGGCGAGCGGGGCGCCTACTACCACCTCTACATCAACGGCCAGTACTGGGGCATCTACAACAGCTGTGAGCGTCCCGAGGCCGCCTACGCGGCCACCTACTACGGCGGCGACAAGGACGACTACGACGTGGTCAAGGTCGAGGCCGGCCCCTACACCATCAACGCCACCGACGGCAACCTGGACGCGTGGACGCGACTCTACAACGCCGCCCGGGCCGGCCTCGCGGAAAACGCGGCTTATTTCCGCCTCGAGGGGTACGGCCAGCGCGACCGGACGGGCCGCCACGGCGGCTTCCGCTTCACGGCCCACGACTCGGAGCACACGCTCCTCAACGTCTCGGAGAACCGCACCGGGCCCTACGGGACGGCCACCAGTTGGAGCCTTCCCAAGAGCAATCCCCAGTACCTCTGGCAGCAGTTGAGCGCCAACGCCGAGTTCCGGTTGCGTGTCGCCGACCATGTCCACAAGCACTTCTTCAACGACGGCGCGCTGACGCCTGCGGCGGCCCGGGCGCGGTTCTCGGCCCGGACCAACGAGCTGTATTCGGCGGTGGTCGCCGAGTCGGCCCGTTGGGGTGATTCCAAGGTGTCGGCCCCGTTGAACCGCGACCAGCATTGGCTGCCGAGGGTCCGGGACATCCTGGCCAACTACATGGGCCAGCGGACCGCGAACGTGCTGGCCCAGCTTCGGACCCGGAACCTCTATCCGGCCACGGTGGCCCCGGCATTCTCCCAGCACGGGGGCAACGTGCCGGCCGGGTTCCGCGTCGGCCTGAGCGCGCCGACGGGTGAGATCCGCTACACGCTGGACGGCTCGGATCCGCGGACCATCGGGGGCGCCGTGGCCCCGGGATCCCGGGTGGTCTCCGGGGACATCCCGATCGACCAGAGCACCACGATCCGCGCCCGCGTCCTGGCCGCCGGGACCTGGAGTGCGCTCACCGAGGCCTCCTTCACGGTCATCCAGACCTTCGACACCCTGCGCATCACCGAGATCGCCTACCATCCGGCGGCCGACGGCGCGGTGGATGGCGACGCCTTCGAGTTCGTCGAGCTCAAGAACGTGGGCGCGGCGACGATCGACCTGAGCGGGGTCCGCTGCGTCGACGGCGTCGAGTTCGTCTTTCCCGTGGGAGCCCGGCTCGAGCCCGGACGGTTCGTGGTGCTCGTCTCGGATGCCGAGGCCTTCGCCCGCAGGCACCCGGGCGTTCCGATCGACGGCGTCTACTCCGGTCGGCTGTCCAACGGGGGCGAGCGGGTGGCCTGGGTCCATGCCGCCGGGACCCCGCTGTGCGAGGTCACCTACGGGGTGGAACTGCCGTGGCCGGCCGCGGCCGATGGCCAGGGGTTCTCGCTGGTCCCGGTGGACCCCAACGGGCCGACCCGCGGCGAACCCACGGCGTGGCGGGCCAGTGCCCGGATCGGCGGCTCGCCCGGGGCCGACGACCCGGTCTTGTCGGTGCCGGTGGTGCTGGTGAACGAGATCCTCGCCCACACCGACCCGCCCCAGCGCGACGCGGTGGAGTTGTTCAATCCCGGCGGCGTCCCGGTCGACGTCGGCGGATGGTTCCTCTCGGACGATCGCAACGATCCGAAGAAGTACCGCCTGCCCGCCGGAACCCGCCTTCCTGCCGGCGGATACCTGGTGCTCGACGAGACGCAGTTCGCCGACGCAGCCCTTGGCGTCCGGGCCTTCCGGCTCGATTCCCATGGGGATTCGGTCTGGCTCCACTCGGCCGATGCCGCCGGGAACCTGTCCGGGTTCAGCGACGGCGTGTCGTTTGAGGCGACCCCGAACGGGGTGTCCATCGGCCGCCTGACCAACTCGGTGGGTCAGGTGCTCTGGGCGGCGCAACGGGCGACCAGCCTCGGAGACTCCAACGCGGGCCCCGGGGTGGGGCCGGTGATCTTGAGCGAAATCGACTACCAACCCGGTCCATCCGCCGTCGAGTTCATCGAGTTGCAGAACCTGTCCGAGCAGCCCGTGCCGCTGTTCGACCTCCTGCATCCCACCAACACCTGGCGTTTGTCCGGGGTGGATTTCCGGTTCCCCGCCGGGATCACGTTGCCAGCGGGCGGCCTGCTGGTGGTGTCGGCGGCCGATCCGGCCTGGTTCCGCCAGCGCCATGGCATCCCGGATTCGGTGCCGGTCCTCGGCCCATGGCCTGGCAGCCTCCAGGACGATGGGGAGCGCATCGACCTCCTGAGGCCCGACGCCCCGGACCTCGAGACCAACCAGCTCGGCCAGGTGACGGTCCGGGTGCCGTACCTCCGGGTGGACTCGGTGCGCTACGGGCCGAGGTCGCCCTGGCCCGTGGAGGCGGCCGGTGCCGGTCGGTCGTTGGAACGACGCCTGCCTGCCGCCTTCGGCGATGATCCCGTCCAATGGGTGGCCAGTGCGGGGGAGCCGATGCCGGGGCTGAAGACGGGCAGCAACCGGCCGCCTCGCGTCGACGTCGGCCCGGACCAGTCCTTCCCCTCGGTCGCGGAGTTCCCGGTGAGCCTGGCGCTCGATCCGGCCGTGACCGACGACGGCCAACCGGAGGGCCGCCTGACCTACCGGTGGACCCAGACCGGCGGTCCCGGCCCGGTGGTCATCGAGGCGGCCGACCAGCGGGTCACCCGGGTGCGGTTGCCGGGGCAGGGCACCTACAGCCTCCGCCTGAGTGTCTCCGATGGGGCCCTCACCGGGTCCGACGACATCGTGCTCACCGCCGCCCGCTCCGGGGGCGAGGCGACCTGGGTGGCCAAGGGTTCCGTCTGGCGCTACCTGGACACCGGCGTGGATCCCACCTCCGCCTGGCGCACCCCGGGGTTCAACGACAGCGCGTGGAAGTCCGGCAAGGGCGTGCTGGGCTATGGCGATCCCGGGCAGGCGACCACGGTGGGATTTGGTCCGAGTTCCTCGGCGAAATACATCACGACCTACTTCCGGTCGAAGTTCACCGTGGCCGATCCCGCGTCGGTCACCGCCCTGACGGCACAGGTGCTTCGGGACGACGGCATGGTGGTCTGGCTCAACGGTGTCCAGGCGGCCAAAGACAATCTTCCCGAGGGAGACATCGGTCCGGGCACTTTGGCCAACAGCGCCATCGGCGGGGCCGACGAGACCACCTACTTCGAGTACCGGCTCGACCCCGCGCTGCTCCGGGCGGGTGAGAACACGCTGGCGGTGGAGGTGCACCAGAACGCGGCCTCGTCGAGCGACCTGGGCTTCGACCTCGCGCTCGTGGCGATGGTGTTGCCATCCAACCGGGCGCCCTCGGTATCCTTGGGAAGTGAGCGTCTCCTGTCGGCCCCGGGCACCGTCGTGCTCGACGCGATCTTCTCGGACGATGGCCTGCCGTTGCCGCCGGGCGTGCCCGCCTTCCAGTGGACGCAGGTGAGCGGCCCCGGGACCGTGGTCTTCACCGATCCGAAGGCCTCCCGCACGTCGGCCGCCTTCGACCGCCCCGGGATCTATGTCGTCGCGTTCCAGGCGGCCGACGGACTGCTGACCGCCCGGGAGGAACTCCGCGTCCAGGTGGGTTCCGAGTCCCGCCGGCCACTGGTGTCCGTGGAGGTCGGAGCGGGTGGACTGGTGCTCCGGTTCGATGCCGAGGCCGGCCGCGCCCACGCGGTGGAAGTGTGCGAGGATCTCGCGACGACCTCCAACTGGAAGGTGCTGGAGCAGATTCCGGCGGTCTCCCAGGCCGCCACGCTGCGCCTCTCGGTGCCCCTGTCGGGCCAGGCGCGGTTCTTCCGGGTGGTCGCCCGGTGAGGCGGTGGCAGGATCGCCCGCACGCGTGCCAGGGCGGGGCGGGGCAAGTTCACCTTGCCTCGCCTCCCGCGGCCGTCCCAACGTCGGAGCCATGAACCGCATCGAGCAGCGCTTCGCCACCCTGAAGGCGTCGGGTCAACGGGGGTTGGTGGTCTACATCGGGGCCGGAGATCCGCATCTGGAGGCCACCCGCCGACTGGCCCTGTCCTTCGATGCCGCCGGGGTGGACATCCTCGAGCTGGGCGTGCCCTTCAGCGATCCGCTGGCTGACGGCATCGTCAACCAGTTGGCGGCCCAGCGAGGCCTGGAGAGCGGCACGACCCCGCCCAAGGTCTTGGCCACCGTCGCGGAGATCCGCCGCGAGTCCGGGATCCCCATCGTCCTCTACATCTACTTCAACCTGCTGCACCGGGTCGGGGTCGAGCGCTTCATCCGCGATGCCGCCGCCGCCGGGGTCGACGGGTTGCTCGTGCTCGACCTGCCGCCCGAGGAGTCGGAAAGCTACGAGGCGCTGATGGCAGCGGCGGGGCTGTGCCCGGTGTACCTGATCGCCCCGACGACGCCGGATGCCCGCATCGCCGTGATCGCCCCGCGGGCGCGCGGGTTCATCTACTACGTGAGCCGTGAAGGCGTCACCGGCATGCAGAGCCAGGTGAGCGACACCATCGCGCTCATGACCGCCAAGATCCGCAGCCATTCGCCGCTGCCCATCGCGGTGGGCTTTGGCATTTCCAACGCGGACCAGGCCCGACAGGTCGCCCAGCATGCCGAGGCCATCGTTGTCGGCAGCGCCATCGTCAACCGCATCGCCGAGCATGGGAAGTCACCGGACCTCGTCGAACGGGTGAGCGGGTTTGTGCGCGAACTGGCCGAGGCGGTACACTCGGTCCGCTGAGTCTCGAATGCAGGGTTCCCCTGTCGCGTCGGCCATGGTTTCCATGAAACGCGTCTTCCTTGTCGCCGTCTGCCTGGCTGGGTGGGCGATCGCGGTCCGTCCGGCGACCCCGGCCCCGCCTGCCGGGCCGACTCGTCCCGCTCCGGCCCCACAGGCCTTCCGGCAGGAGGTGTCCGAGACCTTCACCGCCCAGGCCGGGGCCCCCAAGGGCCAGGTGTCGCTCGTCATCGGGGGGCCGGGCGGGGCGATCCGGGCCCAGGCCGGGGGGCGTTGGCATGAGCATCGCCAGGGCAGTTGGCGGGTCCTCGACCTGCCGTCCACCGGTCCCGGCCAATGGGTGCTGCCCGACGACGACGGACGGGCGATCGTCTCCGACCTTCCCGGCGATGCGGTGGTTCAGGTGCTGCCCCTGGCCCCGGCGGGGCGGGGGACCCTCGTGGTCCGGCGCCACCGTCTGGACCGCTGGGAGTCCGGCCGTTGGACCCGCGAACCCTGGCCGGAGGCATGGACCCTCTCCCAGGTGGCGGTGGATCGCGACGGCGTCTGGTGGGCCGCCTCGAGCCGGGGCCTGATGCGCCGCTCGGCCGGCGGTTGGGAGGCCGAACCGGTGATCGACGACGGCGACCGCGCCTGGGCGGTGCGCTCGGTGTCCGGGGTGGCCGTGGATTCGGCCGGGCGGCTCTGGTTCGCCAGTCGTGCCGGGGTCGGTTGCCGCACGCCCGCCGGGTGGCGTTTCTTCGAGGGCAAGGACGGTCTTCCCTGGAACGGGTTCACCGGGATCGCCGCAGGGCCGGAGGGGGAAGTCTGGTTCACCACCTCCCGGGGCGTGATCCGATGGACGGGCGACGAGTTCCAGTACCGGCAGGGGCCCCGGTGGCTGCCGTCGGATGCGGTGTCCCAGGCCTGGGTGGCCGCCGATGGGCGCGCCTGGTTCGCGACGGCCGAGGGGGTCGGCTCGATCGCGTGGCGTCCGATGACCCTCGCCGAGAAGGCCGAGCACTACGAGCGCGAGATCGACCGGCACATCCGCCGCACGCCCTTCGGCTTCACCGCCGAGGCGCCGCTCCGGGTCCCCGGGGACCGGTCGACGGCCGTCCCCGACGATTCCGACAACGACGGCCTCTGGACGGCCATGTACGGCGCGGGCGAGTGCTTCGCCCACGCCGCCACCCGCGATCCCCGCGCCAAGGCCCGGGCCACCAAGGCCTTCGAGGCGCTGCGGTTCCTGCAGAAGGTCACCCAGGGCGGCACGCCCTCGCCGCCCAAGGGCTATGTCGCCCGGACCATCCGGTCGGCCAACGACCCCGACCCCAATGCCGGTCGGATCGAGCGCGACCGCGAAGAGGCCAAGCGCGACGGACTCTGGAAGGTGTACGAGCCCCGCTGGCCGAGGAGCGCCGACGGCCGCTGGTACTGGAAGAGCGACACCAGCAGCGACGAACTGGACGGCCATTTCTTTTTCCATGCGGCCTACTTCGACCATGTGGCCGAGACCCCGGAGGAGAAAGAGCGCTGCCGTGAGGTGGTGCGCGACCTGGCCGACCATCTGGTGGGCCACGGCTTCAACCTCGTGGACATCGACGGCAAGCCCACCCGGTGGGGGCAGTTCGGCCCGGAATCGGTCAACCGCGATGAGCGCTGGGTGGCCGAGCGCGGGCTCAATTCCCTCAGCATCCTGAGCTATCTGGCCGTGGCGGGCCATGTCACCGGCGATCCGAAGTACCGGGAGGCCTCGCGCGACCTGGTCGAGCGTCACGGGTATGCGCAGAACCTGATGTTCCCCAAGGTCCAGTTCGGTCCGGGCTCGGGCAACCACTCCGACGACGAGATGGCCTTCATGTGCTTCTACAACCTCCTGCGTTACGGGAAGGATCCCTCCATCACGGACCGGGTCCGCTATTCGTTCTACGCCTACTGGGCGATGGAGGCGCCGGAGCGCAACCCCTTCTTCAACTTCCTCTTCGCCGGCGATGCGCTCGGCAAGGGCATCCGGAACGTCTGGGGGGAGTTCCCGGTGCAGCCCTGGGACGGATGGCACGAGGACGCCATGGCCACCCTGCGGGGCTTCCCGCTCGACCGCCTGAACTGGCCGCACCAGAACTCGCACCGGCTCGACGTGGTGCGCCTGTCGCGCCAGCAGGCCCGCGACCTCTACGATCCGCGCCCCGAGTCCCGGGGCCACCGCGTCGACGGCAAGGTGTTGCCCGT
>JAJTFN010000154.1 GCA_021298285.1 Verrucomicrobium sp. | reverse complement strand
TCATGGGACGGGGTGGATCAATGGAAGGGATGAGGCGGTACGGGAGGACGGATCGACGAGCCTCCGGGGAGGGATCTCATCGGAACTCCAGCACACGGTAGAAACGGTTGGTGGGGGAGCTGACAGTCCGAGGCAGGCCATTGTCGAGCCACTGGACCTGGCGCCCGTTCCCCTGGATGGCCGGCCTGGCCGTGCGGATGAGCGAGTTGGTGGCATCTTGGGCGCTGAAGTCGTTCAGCGAATCGGAGTACCGGACATAATAGCTGAAGTTGGTGAGGGTCGGGAACTCCAGCAGCACCCCGCCGGTCAACATCGGCTGGTAAGTCACCGGCACCAGACTGCGCCGGCCGGCCGGCACCAGGATCGTGCTGTCGACGGCGAACTCGGTCACGTAGGGATCACCTGCGGGGTCATCAGCAGGCTCAGGGGGAACGAGACGAGGGCGGCGAGGTTGGTGCCAAGCGCCCGGTCGCTGGCGCTGGGCAACGACGGGAAGGGTCGGGCGGCGCCGGCATTGGTCGAGGTCGAGTCCTCCACCGCCGCCCACTGGGACGCGGCGAGCGTCTGGGCAGGGTCGCGCTCGACACCGGTGGTCAGCACCAACCGGCCGATCTGCCGGTTCTGCGGGAAAAACGCCGAGGCTTCGGGGGGAAGCGTGTACACGAAGGTGAACTGTCCGGGCTGGCGGGAGGTCCGCACCGTGGTGTTGGTCGGGGAATCGGAGGCGGGCTCAAAAGCCATGTCGCGCACCACCCCGGGGTCGAAGGTCCAGGTGGCTCCCACGCCTCGATCGGGCCCCAGCGACGTGAAGACGAGCGGGAACGAATACTGCCGGGTCGGTGGGTCGCCGGCGGTTTCCGTGACCGACACCGTGCCCAACCGCAGGCGCGACGGAATGCCCACCACGACCGACACGGTCGCAGGCTCGCTCACCACCGTGTTCGTGCCCGCGGTGACCGCCACCCGGAACGGGCCGCTGTACCCGGTGGCCACGTTGGTCATCACCAGCCGGGACAGCGTGGCGTTGGTGGTGTTGTAGGCCCCGCCGGTGATGGGCGCCTGGTTGGTGCCTGCGAGCCACTGGTAGCTCAAGACCGACGAAGGGTTGGCCGCGGGCGGAGCAGCCTCCACCGACAGGATGACGGTGTCGCCGGCGAACACCCCTTGGCTGACCGGTTGGCGGAGGATGGTCGGCTGGGCTGGGACGGCCTGCACGGGCGTGGACTGGGCCCGAAGGCCGCAGGCTGCCGCCCAGCACCAGAGGCCCACCAGCAATCCACGCAGCAAGGGAGTCGACATGATCGGGTTCGCCTCGGGCGGCTCGACCTGTCCGGACGCCTCGGGCGGGATGTTTCTGCGGGTCCCCCGGAAGGGCATCAAGCGCAATCTGCCGGAAAACAGGCCATCCCCCGGATCCGGCGATGGCCATGGACCCTCATCCGGGGCGGAGGCGGGACGGGTTCCGCAACGGGTGGCACTCCTTGCGTCCATGCACATGCACGGCGGTCCACTCGGCGAGGCGTCGGCCGAGCAACCGGCACACGGCCTCGGCGTCCTCGCCCCGGGGCTCCTTCACCACCACCGCACCGTAGTGCGGGGTGTGCAGGCGCGTGGCGTAGTCGGTGACGCCGAAGACCAGGAACCCGAAGTTCATCAACACGGTCAGCAGGCTCTGGCAGGCCAACTCCATCCCGCCGCCCCAGCCGCCGGCGGTGCTGAAGGCGCAGCCGATCTTGCCGTCGACCTGCATCCAATGGGGCCCCATGACCTCGTCCCAGAAGCGCTTCATCCGCCACGACAGGATGCCCATGTTGGTAGGGCTGCCCAGGGCCAACCCGTCGCACCAGAGCACATCGTCGGCCACCGCCTCGGCCACGGACCGCACCCGCACCTCGGTGTCGGGCACCGATCGGGCCCCCTCGGCCACCAGCTCGGCCATCTTGGCGGTGTTGCCGGACAAGGAATCGAAGAGCACCAGCACGCGGTTCATCGGCGCGATTCCAAACCCGATGGCCCGGGAAGGGAATCGGTTTCTCGGATGCCCGAGCGGCGAGTGGCGAACGGCACCTCCAAGCCCCCGGGCCGACAGCGTCGACCCATGGTTGGAAGCGGGACTCCGGGGTCCAGCTTCCCAAAGGCCTAGAACCGGCGGACCCGGAAGAACCGGGTGGTGCCCGGAGTCTGAAGCCGCACCTCCTCGGTCCGGGAGGCGGCGGTCGCGGGCCAGGAGGCCAATTCCGACCACTCCCCCGAGACCATGGACTCCCGGGCCTCGAGGCGGTAAGCCGCTCCCGCTGCCGCCTCAAATCTCAGCAGGATGCCCGTGCCGTCACGCTCGGCGACCAGACGAAGGATCTCCCCGGCCGGATCGGGTTCGGCCCGCCCCGGGGACCCTCCGGGGCGCGCGCTGCGCGTCCACGTGGTCGCCACCCCCGGATCGCCCGGGTCCGCCGGACGGGCCAGCACCAGCGAGTACCCACCGCCGTCGGCCAGCGGCTGCCAAGTCGCCTCGTAGCGGAAGTCGAACACAGGCTCCTCCAGCGGGCCGAAGAGGGCCAAGCGCTCGCCGTCATTGGCCAATTGGTCGGGGCCGTACTCGCCGACCAGGTTCGTCACGGACAGGTTGGCCACCGAGAACCGCGCGAGGTTGCGGACCAGCACGCCATACCCACCGGCCGGCAGCGTGGGGGCGTTGGTGCGCGACCAACTGAAGTCGATGCCACCTCGCAGGCGCATGCCGGCCAGCGACAGCGGCCGGTCGCCGCGATTCCACAACTCCACGAACTCCAGGTCATCGGCATCGCCCGAAGCCCCGCCATCGTCCGGATGGAAGTGGATCTCGCTCACGACCAACGGGATGGGATCCACCACGTAGGTCGCCGCGACGGGTCCGGACCAATTGGACTTGAGCGGCGGATTGTCGGCACCGGTGAGCGCCGTGTGGGAGGGGTTCACCGACCGGGCCACGAGCTTGGCGTTGGCAGCGAGGCGGATAGGGGTTCCGTCATGTCGGATCGCGGCGGGGTTGGTCCGACCACCCGGCAGGCGCGGGTCGGAACCGTCGAGCGTGTAATACACCGACAGGGTGGAACCCGGCGGCGCCACCAGCCCCGCCTCGAAGCCCTTGGGAACCCGCCCGGCCGGGGTTGTCAGCCGCGGCGGTGCGACGAACTGCCGGTCCATGAAGTCGGTGCGGTTGGAGATCCACGACTTCATCAGGTTGACCTCGGCCTGATAGCTCCCGCCGCGGGGCGTCACCCCCCAGCGGTTCTGCTCCCGGGGTTGGGCCGACCGGACGATCTGGGCCAGTTCGTCGGTCAGGCGCCACAGGTTGGTGGTGGCGAAGTGGCTTCGGCGCAGCTCCTGATAGCGGTCGATGTACTCCTGGAAGAACTCCGGATCCCGAAAGAGCCGATCCCACCACGGGTAGTTGAAGAAATCCGTGCCCCGGTCGCTGGTCTGGGAACGCCAGACCCTGGGATTGGCATCGCGGCCGTCCGTGGAACCGAGGGCGCGATCGAAGTCCCACAGGGGCCCGAAGTGGATCTTGCCCTCGCGCTTCTTGTGGAAGAAGGCGCTCAGCCGGAGGGCGTCCACGTTGAAGGCCAGCACATTCATCAAGTGGTGGTCCACCCACGATCCCGTGTCGATGAAGGCCCGGAACCCGGTCACCGGGTTGGTGAACCGGGCGTTGTCGTAGAGGGCGCTGCCGAAGGCGTTGAGGTGGTTGCGGATGTAGTTCAATTGCGGTGCCCGGGCCGGCACGCGGAGCTGATCCTCCCGGGGTTCGACCAGCGCCACCGTCTGGTTGGCGGCCGCGATGCCCGAGTCTCCCGGGTCCAGGCGGTCGATCTTCATCAGGTAGCCGCCCGACAGGGAGGGCAGCGTGAGGTCCTCCGGCTCGAGCGTGCCGGCGTCGACCCGGTCCTTGCCGATTTCCACCCGGTCCATCAGCACGTAGATGCCCGCGTAGCTGGTCGAGTCCACCGCCCCGGTGCCCGAGCCCACGTAATACACCTCGACAAAACGGGTGTCCGGCGAGTAGCGCCCGATGTCCCGGCTCAGGCGATGCATGAAGGGGTTGTGGATGAGCACGGGCTCGAAGCCATTGGGGGCGTACATCACCCAGTCGCCGTCGGCCGGCATCCCGAGCGGCGACAGCGGTCGGTCGTTGTCGAATTCGTCGCGGAACTCCACCCGGTAGCTCGGCTTGGGCAGGCCCTCGGTGCTCGAGCCGCGGACCGAGATGCCCGCGCGGGTCGCCAGCACCGGCGCGGACGTGAGCCGGGTGACGCCATTGGTGTCGGGCTCGAAGAGCTGGACGTGGGCGAAGGCCCGGGTGTTGGCCGGCGGCCGTCCGCCGCCGAACCCATGGATGAGCATCACCGGCAGGTCCGAGCGGAAGTTCGCCAGCGTGGCCGAAAGCGGCACGAAGGTCTCGCCGCGCCGCTCGCCCGGCAGCAGGCCGGGAGCGAAGGCCCGGGCACGCACCCGGACCGCCTGGGCGGTGAAGCGCAACGGAGCGGCATAGACCGGGGAGGTCTCCGTCGGCGCGGACCCGTCGACCGTGTAGCGGATGAGCGTGCCGGCCGGCACGGGAGCATTGGTGGCGGCACCGAGCTGCAGTTCGAGGGTGCCCGTGTACGTGCCGCTGGAGACCGAGAACGCCACGTCGGGGGCGAAGCCGTCGCCCTTCACACCGTTGGGGGCACCCGGAGTCGGGACCACAAAGTAGCCATTGCGGTTGGGCGCCCCCTCGGCATGCCCGTAGGAGACGTCCGCCCGCTGGGGCGGGTAGGCCGGCGCGTATTCATCCTGCACCGCCCCGTCGCCATTGAGGAGGGCCAGGCGCTCGCCCGAGGCACCGAGGCGGAAGGAGGTGTGCAACCGGGCCGTGTCGTTGGTGCGGTTCTTGCCCGAGGCGAAGACCCGCAATCGCCCATTCGGCGCGAGCAGCAGCGACGGGAAGACCCATCGATCCGTTCCGGCCACCAGCGACCACCCCTGCATCGATGCCAGCGACATGCCGCTGTTGAAGAGTTCGATCCAGTCGGAGTAATCACCGTCCTCGTCGCGCAGGCCGCGCTGGTTGACCGCCAGGAACTCGCTGATGAGCACCCCCCGGGCGGCGACCCCCTCCTCGACCGTCACCGACCAGGCGGCACCGGCGAACGGCAGGGCGGCCGCGGACAGGTCGGTGATCCCGTGCCCGGTGACGAACTGGAAGCCCACCGTGCCCGGGGCGACCCTCGGGAATCCGAACACATACTGGTCGGGGGCCACGACCGTCACCGACTGGGCAGGAACCCCGTTGATGCGCAGGTCCGCGGCGTCCACCCCCCGGACCGGTTCGTCGAAGAGCACCTCCACGGAGGTGAATGGCGACACGATGGCCCCCTCGGCCGGCACGATGCGGGCGATGCGCGGAGGTTGTTGGTCCAGATCGGCCTCCAGCTCGGCGTCGAGCACCAGGTCGCTGCTCGTGAGGTTCACGTTGAA
Organism: Verrucomicrobium sp.; assembly: GCA_021298285.1. Classification (GTDB taxonomy): domain Bacteria; phylum Verrucomicrobiota; class Verrucomicrobiia; order Limisphaerales; family UBA9464; genus SXXZ01. The sequence continues at coordinate 3,037 of JAJTFN010000154.1, read as the reverse complement.
GGCCTGGATGGCCAGCACGTTGGTGCCGGGGCGCAGCACGTCGCGCGGAACGGCCACCGGGTGGTCGATGAAGTCGACGGGCTCGGCCGCATTCACCGAGGCCAGCGACCCAAGGGTGATCTCGCCCTCCGGGGCGCCCGAACGGGCCACCTCGCGACCGTTGATCCAGGCGATGAACCCGTCGTCCACCTTGACCCGCAGGAGCAGCGTGCGGACATCCGCCGGGGAGGCCACGGTGAACGACCGGCGCAGGAACACCGAGGCGTACCGGTTCTGCATGTCGGCCAACTCGGTGCCGGACAGGGGCTCGCCGTAATAGACCGGCAGGCGGGCCGCGGCCCAGGCCGCATCGTTGAAGGCCACCCCTCGCCAGGCGGTGGTGTCGGGCAGCGAGGGCTCAGCCGTGGCCTTGGCCAGGCGCCACAGGTCGCCGCGGGGCACCAGCGTCCGGACCTGGGCCTGGGTGGACATGCCGGTGACGAGCACGGCCAAGGCCATGCCTGCGGACAGAAGCCAACGGGTCATGCCGAGGACACTAGGGGCCGCCCATCGCGGCGCATAGGTCCGACCGCACGAGCCGGGGATCGGGATGCCCACCGGCAGTCGGTGCCGGTTCGCTGTTTGGCCGGAGCCACGAGCCGTTGCAAAATACCCGTTGCCGCTGGCTTGGGGGCTTCGCTAGCGTCCGCCCCGTGATTCCGAAGCGTGAACAGGCGTGCGTACGCGTAGCCCCCCGGGGCTGACGCGGAACGACCGGCTGTTTGGAATCCAGGTCGCCCGCGTTCCCGGCAACGGATCGCGGGCTTCGGTTCTGTGCGGGGCCCGTCTCCTGAGCCGGTGCGCCCGGGCCAGCCTCCACGATCCGAACCACCGATATCCAGAAAAGCGAACATCCCATGCGCCACACCATCTCCGTGCTCGTCGAGAACAAGTTCGGCGTCCTGACCCGCGTCGCCGGCCTCTTCAGCGGGCGCGGCTACAACATCGACTCCCTCAACGTCGCCCCGACGCACGACGCCACCCTGAGCCGGATGACCATCGTCACCCGCGGCGACGACGCGACCGTCGAGCAGATCTGCAAGCAGCTCGAGAAGCTGGTCGATTCGGTGAAGGTGGTGGACTACAGCAAGACCGACTACATCGACCGGGAGCTGGTGCTGGTTCGCGTTTCGGCCAACGGGCAGAACCGCGCCGAGATCTGCCAATTGGCGGAGTTGTTCCGGGCCAAGGTGGTCAACGTGCAGCCCGACAACATCGTGATCGAGATCACCGGGGCCGAGGCCAAGATCAACCAGTTCCTGATAAATCAAAAGCCCGCCAAACGGCGGGCTTTTGTGTTTTCAGACGAGATGGACCGGGCGATGTGGACTTGAACCGGACCGAAGCCTCACTTCGCCTTCAGCGCCGACTCGATCGCGGCGACCACCTCGGCCGCATCGGGCTGGGTGCGGGGGCTGAAGCGGTGCAGCACCTTGCCGTCGCGGCCGACCAGGAACTTGCCGAAGTTCCACTCGATGGGGCCCGGGAAGGCCGCATCCTTGCCGGTGAGCACCGAATACAGCGGATGCTGCTCCGGCGGGTTCACGTTCAGCTTGGCGAACAGCGGGAAGCTCACCGAGTACTTGGTGGAGCAGAAGGTCTTGATCTCCTCGGCCGTGCCCGGCTCCTGCGCGCCGAACTGGTTGCACGGAAACCCGAGCACCTCCAGCCCCTGGCTCTTGTACTTCTTGTAGACGGCCTCGAGCTGCTTGTACTGCGGGGTGAGCCCGCACTGGGAGGCGACATTGACGACGAGCAGGACCTTGCCCGAGTAGGCCTTGAGGGAGGTGTCCTTGCCGTCGATGTCCTTGAGTTTGACGTCCTGGAGCGGGGTGGCGGCGATCATGGTGAAGGTGGTGGCGGCCTCGGCAGCGGCCTGGATGAAGAGAGCCGTGAGGGAGCGTTTCATGGGCGCAATGTTGCCCCATCCCGGCAGGAGTCAATGCGGGCCTTTTGAGGCCGGGCTTGCCGGACGGACTCCGGGAGCCACTCTGCCCCGGTGCGCATCATCGGAGGTCTGGCCGCGGGTCGGCTGCTGAAGGTTCCGGAAGGTCTGGGGGTCCGCCCCACGCCGGACAAGGTCAAGCTGGCGGTCTTCAACAGCCTCGGAGCCTTCCTCGACGGCGCCCGGGTGCTCGACCTCTTCGCCGGGAGCGGGGCGTTGGGACTCGAGTGCCTCAGCCGGGGCGCCCGCGAGATGTTCAGCATCGAGAAGAGCGAGAAGCATGCGAGGTTCTTCCGGCAGAACCTGGCGACCTCGGGCCTGCCCGAGCGCGCGGTGAGCCTGCGGGTCCAGGACGTCTTCGTGGTGTTTCCCCACCTCGCCGAGACCGGCCGGCACTTCGACCTGATCATCGCCGACCCGCCCTATGGCGAGAAGAACGTGGGCCGCAGGTCCACCTCGCTCGCCCAGCGGTTGCTCGACGACCCGGTGCTGCCCGGCCTGCTGGCCCCGGGCGGACGGTTCGTGATCGGCCACACCAAGCGCGACACGCTGGAGATCCCCGCCACCTGGAAGGAACTCAAGGAACTCCGGCATGGCGACACGGTGATGCGGTTCCTCGCGCGCCCCGACGCCGAACGGCCGCCGGGCGGCGCCCCCACCCCATGAGACCCGCGAAGGAACTGCTCGTGACCGCCCTGGCCCTCGCCGGCCTGGCGATGAGTGGGCCAGCGGGTCTCCCAACGGCACAGGCCGCCGAGCCCACCCTCGCCGGCCATGCGTCGGCCGTGCCATCAAGGCCCCTGCAGCAAGCCCTCGACCAGGCCGTGGAGCGTACGCTGGCCCGGCCGTGGAAAGCCCCGCTGCTGGCCTCGCAGGTGGCCGCGACCGTGGTCGACCTGGGCGGACCCGGCGCCCCGCCCCGCCCCGCCGCCTTCGCCTCGGTGAGAGGCACCGAGCCCATCTACCCGGCCAGCGTCATCAAGCTCTTCTACCAGGCGGCCGTGCATCGCTGGATGGAGGACGGCCGGATCGCCGACACGCCCGAGGTGCGCC
>JAJTFN010000153.1 GCA_021298285.1 Verrucomicrobium sp. | reverse complement strand
AATGAAGAACCGAAGAAGATGGTCGGGGCGGTGAGATTTGAACTCACGACCTTCTGAACCCCATTCAGACGCGCTACCAAGCTACGCTACGCCCCGACCAGGTGCCCTTGCGAGCGGGCGAATCATCCAGAAAGCACCCCACCGGGGCAACAGATTCTTCGGGCGAATCTTCGCGCGCCGGTTCGGTCATGACCGCCATCATGACCGCCGGCTTCATCCACGAACGAGGACCAGGGGCGGTCCCGGGAGTGCCCGCCAGGGCCGATGCTCAGAGCGGCTCGGCGATGAGGTCGTAGTCGGTGTGGCCGATGACGCGGACCTTGCTGAACTTGCCGAGGGGCACCTTGCCCCGGATGTACACGCGGCCGTCGATGTCCGGCGCGTCGGCCTCGCCGCGGGCGATGGTGTAGCGACCCTTGAGCGCGAGAGCACCGGCGTCCTCTCCCCGGATGAGGCCGTGTTCCCACGAACTGATGTTGGCCTTGGCCAGCTCCTTCGCCGAGGCCTCGCCCTCGGTGAGCACCTTGAGGGTGCGGCCGACAAATCCCTCGGCCACCGACACCGCCACGCGATGCTGGGCGGCCATGGCCTGCTCGCGGCGCTTCTGGCGGGTCTTGGGCGCGACCTGCTGTTCCATCTTGCCGGCCACCGTGCCGTCTTCGCGGGAGTAGGCGAAGATGCCCAGGCGCTCGAAGCGGGTCTCCTCGATGAAGTCGGTCAGCGTCTTGAAATGGGCGGCGCTCTCGCCGGGGAACCCCACGATGAAGGTCGTGCGCAGGGCGATGCCCGGGATGCCGGCCCGGATGCGCGCGATCAGGTCGCGGATGTACTGGCCGGAGGTCTCGCGGCGCATGCGGGCGAGCATGTCGTCGTGGATGTGCTGCAGGGGCATGTCCACGTAGCGGGCCACCTTGGGGCACTCGGCGATGGTGCGGATCAGCTCGTCGGTCCAGTGGGCGGGGTGCGTGTAGAGCAGGCGGATCCAGAAGTCGCCCTTCAGGGCATTCAACTCGCGGAGCAGCGAGCACAATGTGGTCGCGTCGGCAGGCAAGGCCCGGGTGGCCGCGTTGAAGCGCTCCGGCGACGAGATGGCCCGGCTGTGGTTGGCGCGGAGGTCGAGCCCGTAGTAGGTCGAGTCCTGCGAGATGAGGTTCAGTTCGCGCACGCCGTCGGCGATGAGCGCCTTGGCCTCGGCCACGATGTCGGCCTGGGCCCGGCTGCGGTGGGAACCCCGCATCCGGGGGATGATGCAGAAGCTGCAGGGATGGTTGCAGCCCTCGGCGATCTTCACGTAGGCGAAGTGCTTCGGCGTGAGGCGAAACCTCGGGGTCTCGAACTGCGGGATGTAATTCGGCCGGACCGTGACATCGACCGACGGGGTCGCAGGCTGGGACACGGCGGCTGTCAGGGCGATGCGGCTCTTGCCGAACTTGTCCGTGCCGCGCAGGGACGTCTCGCCGGCGTGGTCGTGGGCCGGGGCCTGTTTCTCCAACTCCTTGAGGCGGCCCTTCACGCGGGCTCCCTTGGATTCCTTCGGCGCCTCGGATCCGGCTCCCACCCGCGACGCCCGCTTGGCGATGGCCTCATCGACCAACGCGCCCACGCGCTCCACCTGGTCGATGCCCATGAACACATCCACCTCGGGCATCAGCTTGGGCAACTCGTCGCGGTACCGCTGGGGCATGCAGCCCGAGACGATGAGCGCCTGGCCCCGGTGCGAGGCCTCGCGGAGCGCGTTGTGCTCGAGGATGGTGTCGACCGACTCCTCCTGCGCGGCGTCGATGAACGAGCAGGTGTTGACGATGACCGCGTCGGCCTGGGCGGCGTCGTTGACGATCTCGATGCCTTCCTTGAGCAGCGAGCCGAGCATGATCTCGGCGTCCACGAGGTTCTTGGCGCACCCGAGGGAGACGAGTCCCACGCGGCGGGGACGGGAGGCGGGCGGCTTGGGCAGGGTCGGCGTCTTGCTCACAGGGCCGCGAGGCTAACGATCCGCCCCGAAGGCCAGCAATCCCGCAGAATGATCCGAGGGTTCTCGTGGACGACCATCCGCCAGGACCCGCCGCCGTGAGGGACAGCGGCGGGCCGCCGTCTACTGGCGCTCGTATTCGCCCTTGTTGACGCGCTTGAACACCGTGAACCCGGCCTTCTTGGCGTCGGTCGTGGACAGGGGCTTGAGGTGGTGCGGGGTGCTGAAGCCCGAGATCACCTTCCGGATCGGCTTGCGGCAGGCCGGGCAGGCGGTCAACTCCGGCGCGCTGATGGGCCGGCGCAGGGTGAAGTGGCCGCCACAGGCGGCACAGTTGCCGTCACACAGTTCGTATTCGTACAGGGGCATGGGTCGGGGACTTCCGGGGCGCGGACGCCCGGGGTGCGATCCGTGGCGGGGAACGTGACGGGTTTTCCGGCGCGGGCAATCCCGGAAGGATGCCGAGAGATTCCCCGAGATCCGGGGCGGGTTCTGGGCATGCCTTGGGGACAGCGTGCGTCGAGCAAGGAGGGAACGCCCGGGGGAAACGGCATGACAGACCGCCCGATCGGGCGTCAGTCTCCGCTGGCACATCATGACCGAGCTCGTCCTCCACGCCACGCACCTGACCGAGACCGCCGTCGCCGCCGTCGCCGAACGCCTGGGGCGGTCGCCCGACCTCGCCGGCGGAGGCACGGCCCGATGGCGCCACGTGCCGGCAAGCCCGGAACTGCCCGCCCTGGCGGAGTCGCACCAGGCGGACATCGCCTTCGTGCCCGAGGGACGTCGCCCGGAGGACTTCCGCCTGCTGGTCATGGACATGGACTCGACGCTGATCACCATCGAGTGCATCGACGAGATCGCCGACCGCATCGGCGTCAAACCGCAGGTCTCGGCCATCACCGAGGCGGCCATGCGCGGGGAACTCGACTTCGCCGGGGCGCTGCGGCGACGGGTCGCCCTGCTCGAGGGGCTCGAGGAATCCGCGCTCGAGGGGGTGTACCAGGAGCGGCTGCGGCTGTCGCCCGGGGCCGAGACGCTGCTCGAGGCCGCGCGGGCGGCGGGCTGGAAGACCCTCCTGGTCTCCGGCGGGTTCACCTTCTTCACGCGACGGCTCCAGGACCGCCTCGGCTTGGACCACACGGTGGCCAACACGCTGGAAACCCACGCAGGACGGCTCACGGGACGGGTGCTGGGCGAGATCGTGGACGCTGAACGCAAAGCGACCGAGCTGCGCGCCCTGGCCGGACGCCTCGGGGTCGACGCCTCGCGGGCCATCGCCATCGGCGACGGGGCCAATGACCTGAAGATGATGCACGCCGCCGGCATCGGCATCGCCTACCGGGCCAAGCCGGTGGTGCGCCAGCAGGCGACGCATGCCCTGAACTTCAGCGGCCTGGACGGGGTGCTGAACCTCTTCGCCTCGACCTGAGCCTAGGGGCCCGCCGGGGCGACGCGGAGGGCGGCTGCCGCAGGGGTCGTCGGACGGGCCGGCTGGAGCAGATCGGGCGAGGCCACGCCTTCGGCGGCCAGCGCCGCGCCGAGGGCATCGAAGTCCCACAGGTGGGCCGCATGCACCACCGTGCCGGCCAGCAGGCGTCTCCCGCGCGGATCCCAGGCCAGGGAGGTGACGCGCAGCCGCTCCGGCATCCGCACCTGCGACACCGTGGAGCCGTCCTGCGCCTCGAGCAGGTGGATGGATCGGGTGCCCAGCGCCACGGCCAAGCGGCGGCCGTCCGGGCTCACGGCCAGGCGTCCGTACACGCCGACCGGGTCGAGCACGCGACGCCAGAGCAGCCTGCCCGAGTCGCGGTCCCAGGCCATCACCCCATGGGTCGCCGCCCCGAAGACCCGGGAAGACACCGGGCAGAAGGCCAGTTCGCCGGCCTCCCCAATCTCGGGAGAATCGGGTGGCAGCTCGAGGCGCGACACCGGGAACCCGTTGCCCGCATGGATCACCGCCGGCGGTGCCTCGAGGCCCCAGCTGCCGAGATGGCCGCGGCCCGAGGGATCGACCGAGCCGATGACGCTGCGGGGCGGGAGGTCCACCGGCACCCAATCCGAGCCGGGGCCGGCCGGACTGCCGGGATCAGGACCGAGGAACGATCCGTTCGTCGACACCAGCCACACGCGCCCGGAGGGCGTCACCGCGCCGCGACCGGGCCCGGGTAGCCGGCGCGTTCCGAGCAGGCGCAGCCCCGGGCGGTCAGGATCGCCCTCGACGGCAAACGAGAAGACGTTGGTGAAGCCCAGCGCCCAGAGGCGGGTGCCGTCGGGCGAGAAGGCCAGGTGCTGGATCATCCGGTCGTCGCACGGCCAGAACGCGGCGTGTCGGCGCCCGGATCGCGGGTAGAGCCTCACGCCGTCATAGGACCCGCTGGCCCACCGGTCCCCGGCCGGATGGAAGCGCACCACCGCAGGTCCGGCGTTGGTCTCGCTCGGAAGGTCGGGCGGGAGGGCGGGCAGGACCGACCACCCGGTCGGGGGATCGAACCGCAGCAGTTCCCACTGGGCGTCGTCGCGCCAGGCGATCCAACGGCCGTCCGGCGACCATTGGACCGCCGCGCCGGCGCCGGCGTGCTCGGCCAGCACCGTCTCGCTCGACCAGTCCCAGACCCTGGACCTGCCGTTGTATCCGGTGGTGACCACCCACGACGAGTCCGGCGAGATCGCCAGACCGAGGATGCCGTGGTCCTCCTTGACCAGGCGCTTGACCGGCGTGCGGGCCCGGTCGAAACGACCGACGAAGACCTGCATCTCGGAGGAGACCTGCAGGAGGTCTCCCTCGGGGTTCCAGGCCAGCACCTGCACCGACTCGCCCGGGGGAAGTTCGAGGTGCCGTTCCACCCGGGCCCGATCCAGGCTGGCGAAGCGCACCACGGGATTGGTCGCGTTGATGACCGCCGCCCAGAGCCCGTCGGGACTCACGACCAGATCGTGCGGGGGCACTCCGACCGGGACGCGGCGTGCCGGGCCCGGGTGGCCGATCGGCAGCAGGTCGAAGGCATGGTCGGCCCGTCCGGCCAGCAGCCAGCGTCCGTCGGGGGTGAACTCGCGCCCGAGGTATTTGGGGTCGAGTCGGACCGAGAGTCGGGACCGCCCGTCGGCGCGGGAGAGAACCTGGAACCGCTCGGCGGCATCCCGGACCAGGAGCCACCGGCCGTCGAGGCTGACCGAACTGACGAACTCGAGCCCCAGGCCGAGGGCGGGCGGCGGCACGGCCTCCGGAACCGCGCCGGAACGGACCGGCATGCCCTCGAGCCATCCGTCTGGGCCAGGCCGAAACAACCGGCGCAGGTCGGGGTCGAAGAGGCCGAGGGCCGAGGACGACGTCCCGACCGGCCATCGCCGGGGGACATCGAGCGCCGGCCGCATCGGGGGGCGCCAGGGCGTCGCCTCGGGGACCATCTCCGGCACCAGCAGCGCCGCCGCGAGCAGTTCGCGCAGCTCCGGGCGATCGGGGCGGAGCCCGACGGCCTCGCGCAGGATGACCATCGCCCGGGAGCGCTTGGCCGGGGCGTCGTCGTTGAGGACGTCCCGCGCGCGGCTGACCAGCAGGTCCACCCGCTGGGATCGGGCCTCCTCGCGCCGAGCGGCCTCGTCGCGGGCCCGGTCGTGCCGGATGGCGGCTCCGATCGCCACGGCCAGTCCCAGGCCTGCGAGGAGGCCGGTGGCCCGGCGCAGGACCCCGGCCCGCCGCTCCCGGGCGCGGAGACGACGCACCGAGCGACCACCCCGCAGCAGCAGCAGCTCGTCCCGAAGCTCCCGGGCGTCGCGATGGCGACGGGCCGGGTCGCGGGCCACGAGCCGGAGGACGATCTCGTGGAACTCCCACTCGACCGAGTGGCCGGGGCGGAGCCATTCGTCGGGCGTTTCAGGAAACTCGGCGGGCCGCCGCCCGGTGGCGACCTCGTAGAGCACCATGCCCAGACTGTAGAGATCGGCCGCCGGGAGGCCCGGACCCTCGGGAGCGATGTAGCCGGTCGTGCCCACGAGGCTGGATCCCTCGCGCGCCTCGCTCACCAGGCCCACGTCGGCAAGGCAGGCCCGCCCGCGCAGTCGGATGATGTTCGAAGGCTTGATGTCTCGGTGGACCAGCCCGGCGTCGTGCAGCGTCTCGAGCGCGTCGGCCATCGCCAGCCCGACCTCGACGCACTCGGCAATCGGCAGGCGCGACCGACGGGCCAGGTCGGTGCGCAGCGTTCGGGCGCGGTAGCCCTCGGACCGGTCCACGGCCGACCCGGGATCCCCGGCGGTGACGTCGGCGTCCGCCCCCGGCATGGCCATGGCGTCGGCCAACTCCATCACCGCGTAGAAGAATCCGGCCGTGTCGTCCCGGCCGACCTGGAGGATGGGAACCAGGCTGGGGCACCTCCGGGAGACAGGCTCGTAGCGGCGGATGCCCTCGAACTCCCTGCGGAAGGGCTGCTCGCTCTCGAAGGACGAGCGACGGATGAGCTTGATGGCCCGGAAGGTTCCCAGGACCGTGCGCCCCATCCACACCGTGCCATAGGCGCCCGACCCGATCACCTCGACGAGTTGGTGGTCCGGGATCACCGGGATCCCGTCGGGTGGATCGCTCGGTGGCATGTCGGTTTCTCCACGACCTGCGGCAACGGAACGTCCCGAAGCATGAGCATCTCGTAGATGAGGTATTGCTTCTCGGAGACCCGGCTCCGCACCCCTTCCAGGGCGCGCCGAAGGAGGTGACCTTCCCATTCCGCGGCCCACAGCATCTCGAGGTCCGAACGGTGCGGATCGATCTGGTCACCGGACTCCGACGAACCGGGCGCGTCCGTCTCGTCGGAAGGAGCAACGATGCGTTCCCATCGGGCCTTTTTCCGGTTCCGGTCGACGAGCCGGCGCCGGACGATCGTCAACAGCCAGGAGCGGAAGCTGCCCTTGGACCGGTCGTAGCGGAAGGAAGGCATCTCCTTGGCGACCGAGACCATGGTGTCCTGCACAATCTCCTCGGCCTCCGTCTCGCTGAGCTTCGCCTTGATGCAGACGGAGTAGATCAGGCGCCAGTAGGTCTCGAAGAATTCGCGCCAACCGTCCTGGTCCTGATGGTCCTTCAGCCGGAGCAGCAGGCTCTGACGCGTCGCGTGCAACGATGAATCGTCCGGTGGCAACGACATGAATCGGGGATTGGGAATTTTTCTACCGAGCGGAGTTTCGATTGGGCAAGCGATTCTTGCCGGATTTTTGCCAGAGCGATGACTTCAACGGGGGCGTTGACAGCGCTGTCGGGCAGCCCCCCGAGCGATCCCGGTGCCACGCTGGAGACATCGTCAACCCACCCCGTGGTTGGCCGTCCTCGAACGGGCTCAACGGCGCAAGTTCCGCCTTTCGCCGGACCTGGCGGAGAGATAGGCTTGCGCAATGCTGTTTTCTGAGCTGGGTCTGCCAGCGGCGATGCTCAATGCCGTCGCGGCACTCGGTTACAAGGAGCCGACCCCGATCCAGGCCGGCGCGATCCCCCGGATCCTTGAAGGTCGTGATGTGATCGGTTCGGCCCAGACCGGCACCGGCAAGACCGCCGCCTTCGCCCTGCCCATCCTGAGCCAACTGGGGTCTCATGCGCCCCAGCCCCGCTGCCTCATCCTCGAACCGACCCGCGAACTGGCCGTCCAGACCTTCGAGAATTTCGAGAAATTCGCACGCTTCACCAACCTGCGGATCGGGCTGATCTACGGCGGTGTCGGCTACGGCAAGCAGCGCGACGACCTCAAGCGCGGCCTGGATGTGATCGTGGCCACCCCGGGGCGGCTCCTGGACCACCTCGGAGAAGGAGCCGTGCGCCTCGACGGCGTGAAGTTCCTGGTGCTCGACGAAGCCGACCGGATGCTGGACATGGGCTTCCTGCCGGATGTGCGCCGGATCGTCCTCAAGTGCGGCAAGCCTCGGCAGACCTCGCTGTTCTCAGCGACGATCCCGCCGGCCATCGAGACCCTGATCACCTGGGCCATGCATGACCCGGTCACCATCGAGATCGGCGCGCGTCGTTCGGTGGCCGACACGGTCAAGCACGTCCTCTACCCCGTCGCTGAACTCCAGAAACCCGCACTGCTCATCGCATTGCTCCAGAAGATCGAGTGGGAGAGTGCCATCGTGTTCTGCCGCACCCGCCGGGATGCCGACTCGGTCGAGGCCCTGCTGCGCCGGAACAACCACAAGGCGGCCGTCATCCACTCGGACCGGTCCCAGAAGGAGCGGGAAGAGGCGCTGGAGGGTTTCAAGAAGGGGCGGCACGAGGTGCTCGTCGCGACCGACATCGCCGCTCGCGGCCTGGACATCGCGGATGTCTCCCACGTCATCAACTACAACGTTCCCGAGCATCCTGAGGACTATGTGCATCGCATCGGTCGCACCGGTCGTGCGATGAGTTCCGGCGACGCACTGACGCTTTTCTGCGCCGGCGAGGCCGCCCAGGTGGCATCCATCGAGCGGTTCATTGGCAAGAAGGTGGAGCGGGTCAAGCTTCCCGACTTCGCCTACACCTACACCGCATTGTTCGACGAGGACAAACTGGGCCCGGCCTCCGGGCGCAAGCCCATGGGGGCGCGCATCGGCAAGGGGTATTACTTCGGCCCGTCGCGGCGGCGCTGATCAGGCGAAAACCCGCCAAGGTTCAGGGGCGTGTGCACGGGCAGCCCTGTTTCCTCACCCCAGCACATCGACGCGCAGGTCGCGCAGGGCCATGAGGCCTGGCAGCGGCACCGCCCGGATCGGCCGGGCCCCGCTGCGCCGTCTTGGACCAAAGCGTTGCCGGTAC
>JAJTFN010000152.1 GCA_021298285.1 Verrucomicrobium sp. | reverse complement strand
GTTCGACCTGCTGACGCCCCCCGCCCGCGACCGTGGACACCATGCGGAACGACCCGTCCTTCACGGACACGTTGCGGATCCGGAGCTGCGGCGCCTTCGACGCGGCGGCTGGCTGGGGGCTGGCCTCGGGCGCCTTGCCGGACGTCTTCGGAAGGTTCATCGAGCCGTCGGCCCGCTGCTCGAGGGTCAGGACCGGGTTCTCGATCGTGACCTCGGAGACATCGATCGTCCCCCCGAGGATCGCCCGCAGGTCGTAGCGCACCCGCACCTTCTCGATCGCCGCCAGCGGGGATGCCCCGGTGGGGGTGACCTTCAGCCGCGTCAGGTCGATGCCCGAGAAGGGCGACAGTGAGATGTCGTCGGCGGTGATCGTGGCGCCGACGGCATCGGAGACCTTCGGGAGGACGACCGCCTTGAGAAACATCCCGCTGGTGAGGACGAAATACAGGACCAGCAGCGAGGCGACGAGACCCCCGACGATGAGGGGCAGGCGGCGTGGGGTTCTGGCGGATGCGGAGGACATGTTCACGAAGGGTCGGATCGCGGGCTCTTTCGGGACTGGATCGGCTTTTCGGCGGGACGTGGGCGGGACTCGGACACCCGCCCCGGCGCGCGCACCGGAGTGACGGCGGAAGGTACGGGTCGCGTCCCGCACCGCAAGCCTCGGCTCGGCTTTCGGATGGGGAATGCCCGCTGGCACTCCTTCGGGTCCACGAACGCGTGGGTTTGAATCGGTGGGTCCCACCGTTGGGATTGCCTGCCGGATTGGGCCGCGGATCATCCGCCGCAAGACATGCGGGCCCGGGGGTTCACCTTGATCGAGTTGCTGGTGGTCATCGCCATCATCGCCGTGCTGGCGGGGTTGCTGCTGCCGGCGTTGTCCAAGGCGCGGGCCCGGGCTTCCCAGACCTCCTGCCTCTCCAACCTCCATCAGATCGGTCTGGCCACCGCGCTGTACGGCGGGGATCACGAGGACCGCCTGCCGCATTTGCCCGACGAGGCCTTGCAGTTGACCCCGCCGGTCGACGCCAAGGACAAGCGTTACGCGTGCCTGGGGTCGTTCATGGCGCTGTTCGAACCGTATGGAACCGGTGCCGCCCTCTGGTGGAGTCCGCCCGTGCCCGCATCGGCCACCAACGATTGGCGACGTCACTTCATCGGTACCTGGAGTCGAGACGGGACCAACGCGCCGGCCCGGGGTCGCTCCAACTACATCTCCGACAAGCTCGCCGAGCGGGACGAGGGCGCCGCCCGCTACGCCCGGGGTCGGACCCCCGAAAGCATCGCCCAACGGCGCGGGTCGAGCGTGTCCGACGAGGAATGGCTCATGAGCCCCTTCTTCGAGCGCGGATGGTGGCCCGGGTTCAGGGACGCCTGGAGCGTTCCCGGCAGCGAGCCTCCCCCGCAGGGATGGTCTGCGCACCGGGGAGGTCGCAACCAACTCTACCTCGACGCCCACGCCGCCTGGATCAAGCGGGACATCGCCGCCCAGTGAGCCGCCAGCGGAGTCGCCCGGGACCGGACCGCGCCTGAAGTGCCTGGGCCGGGTCCTATGGAGCGCGCCGCGGAGTGGTCTCGAAGCGCACCCGGGCGAAGCACTCCGGCACGTGGGAGTCCCACACGCCGTGCGGGTTCAGGGCCCAACCGCCCGAGTCCTTGGACGGCGCGGGAGCCTTGGCCGTGTTGAAGCGCGAGAAATCCATCGCCCACAGGTCGCCGTCCTTCGGCGGGATCGCCCGGCGGCCCTCGGGGAACAACTCGCGGATGCCCGACCATGGCAGGGCGATCTCCACGCTCCACCCGCGGTCCGTGTCGGCGTCCTCGTTGAGGGTTCCGTCGACATGGACGGCCGTGCGGAGTCCGGGGAAGCGCCAGTTGAAGTGGCCCAGGCGCAGCCCCCTCGGGTGGGTCCCGAAACCCACCCCGTTGAAGGATTGGAGGTTCGTGCGCGCGAACTCGGGCCGGGCCGAGAACCCCGACGTGTGGTAGGCCGATTCCCACAGGAAGAACACCTCGTAGATCGTGTTGCGGGCGTTGATCTCGAACTCGTAGTAGGCGTTGTCGCCGGCGATGAAGAGTTCCACGTCGTTCTCGTAGTAGATGGGATCATTGTGCCGGGTCATCTGGGCCCGAACCTTGGGTTCCTCGACCGTGTAGGCCACGTAGAGGTGGGTCTGATCCCAGAGGAGTCGCACCCGGGTGTCGAAGCGGGTGGGTTGGCCCGAGACCAGGTCGACAAACCGCTCGGACACCTCGGCCTGCGACCAGACCGATTCCTCAAGCACCCCGTCGATCTTCGGGGCCACGCGGGTCGGCCGGGCCACGATCTTCCGGGCGGCGTCCGGATCGCAGGGCAGGCGGCTCTTCAGGGATGCCGGGGCGACCGGGTTGGTGTCGGCCGCGAAGGCGAGGGCGGGCCCGACCAGGGCCACCAGGATCAGCCGGCGGAGGAACGACAGGAGGGCGGAGCGCATTGGGGCGCGGAGCATCACCGGCGTCGGGCCCGCATCGCAAGCGACGGTTCGCACGGTGGCTTTTGGTTGGCCTGGTCCGCCGTTTCCGGGGCCGCGGCGAACCGGTGGCGATCTGCGGTCGACTCCGCTCGAATCCGGCTTGCGGCACCGACGTCGGGCAGGACACGGTTTTGCCATGAACTCCCCGTCCCGTCGCCAGTTCCTGCACCAATCCGCCCTCCTGGCCGGCGGCGCCTTCCTCGCCGGCTGCAACGCCCCGTACGTCAGTCGTCGCCGCGTGCTGGGGGCCAACGAGAAGCTCCGCATCGCGGCGGTGGGTGTCGGCGGCAAGGGGTGGACCGACGTCACGCAGGCCGGTGCCACCGAGACCATCGTGGGCCTGTGCGATGTCGATGCCGGGCGGCTCGCCCAGGCCGGCAAGACCTTCCCGGGCGCGCAGCGCTTCGCCGACTGGCGCGAGATGTTCGACCGTCTGGGCAACCAGATCGACGCGGTGACCGTCTCCACGCCCGACCACACGCATTTCCCGCCATCGATGCGGGCCGTCCGGCAGGGCTGGCATGTGTACTGCCAGAAGCCGCTGACGCACACGGTGTGGGAGGCGCGCGAACTCACCCGGGCCGCCAAGGTCGCCGGTGTGGCCACGCAGATGGGCAACCACGCAGGGCGTGAAACGCCCGTCCGACCGACCGCCGGTGCCCAAGGAACTGTCCTGGGACCTGTGGCTTGGGACCGCCCCGGAGCGGCCGTACCATCCGGCGTGGGGCCACTTCAAGTGGCGCGGCTGGTGGGATTTCGGCACGGGCGCCGTCGGTGACATGGGCTGCCACCTGCTCAATGTCCCGTCGCTCTCGATGGACTTGTCCCAGCCGAGCGCCGTCGAGGCGACCGCCGAGGGAGCCACGGAGGAGGCGGGCCCGGTGCGCTCGCACGTGATCTGGGACCTGCCTGCCCGACGCGGTCAGGCGGCCTTGCGCTTCCACTGGTACGACGGCGGGGCGCTGCCCCCGGCGCACCTCTTCCCGGGTCAGACCTACGGGGGCAACGGAGTCCTGATGGTGGGCTCGGAGGACACGCTCCTCACCAGCTACGAGAGCCTCCCGGGAGGCGGCAAGCTCCGCTCGGGTCGCACCGCCGCCGACCTCAAGTCCATCCCCGAGCTGTTCGAGAAATACCCCGACACCGAGGGCGCGCACTACCAGGAGTGGATCCGCTCGTGCAAAGGCGGCCCGAGAGCCCTCTCGGCCTTCGACCTCGCCGGCCCGGTCACCGAGACCCTGTTGCTGGGCAACCTGGCCATCCGCGCGGGCCAGCGCCTCGAGTGGGATGCCAAGGCGCTGAAGGTGCGCAACCTGCCCTCGGCCAACGCCTGGGTGAAGACCGCGTACCGGCCGGGCTTCGTGGGTTGAACCCGGCCCAACCGGCGGGCCCGGCGGGCCGAAAGCCCGGGCCCGGGGCCGCAGGGCCGGGTCGGAGAGGCCGGAGGCACGCCGTGGCGGACGCCGTTCAGAGCGTCACCACGCGGACGTTGGAGATCGACCGGTCGGCGGCGAGCTGGTCGAGGCAGGCCTTGGGCGGACGGCTGTCGAGCACCAGCACCGTGAGGGCCAGCCCGCCCTCGGTCTCGCGGCCGAGGCTCATGCTGGCGATGTTCACGTTGTGGTCGGCCAGGATGCTCCCGAGCTTGCCCACCATGCCCGGGCGGTCCTGGTTGTTGAGCAGCAGGATGGTGCCCGAGGTCGGGATTTCCACCGGCGTGCTCGACACCCGCACGATGCGGGGGTTCTGCGTTGATCCGAAGAAGGTTCCGCCCGCGCTGCCGACCTTCGTGTTGCCGTGGAAGAGTTGCACGTGGAGCCACTCGTTGAAGGTGACCGGCTCGTCGGACTTCTTCTCCTCGACCGTCAGGCCGAGATTCGACGCGATGGACCGCACGTTGATGTTGTTGATGTCCTTCGGCCCGGAGCCGCCGGCGCTCAGGTAGCCCTTGAGGATGGCGCGGGTCACGGGGTCGGTGGCCGGCAGCTCCTGGGCCTTGCCGCCGAAGGTGATGTACAGGCGGTCCACGCCGGGCGGCGCGAGCTGACCCAGCAGGCTGCCGAGCTTCTCGCCCAGCGCCACGTAGGGCTGCACCTGCTCGAAGGCCTTGGCATCCACCCCGGGGAGGTTCACCGCGTTGCGGACCTCGCCGGTGAGCAGGAAGGCGCTGATGATCTCGGCCACCTCGAGGCCGCACTTCTCCTGGGCCTCCTCGGTGCTGGCGCCCAGGTGCGGGGTGAGCACCACGTTGGGCAGCGTGCGGAACTTGTGGTCTGCGGCCAGCGGCTCGACGGCGAAGACGTCGAGGGCCGCCCCGCCGACCTTGCCCGACTCCAGGCCTGCGACCAGGTCCGCCTCGTGCACGATCTCGCCGCGGGCGCAGTTCACGATGCGCACCCCCGGCTTCATCTTGGCGATGGCCTCGGCGTTGATCATGCCCCGGGTGTCGGGGGTCACCGGCATGTGCACGGTGATGAAGTCGGCCACGCGGTAGACGGCATCGGTGTCGGCGACCAGCTCCACGCCCAGGTGGCGGGCCCGGGCCTCGGAGAGGAACGGATCGTAGGCGACGACGCGCATGCCGAAGGCGATGGCCCGCTTGGCCACCTCCGAGCCGATGCGGCCCATGCCCAGCACCCCGAGGGTCTTGCCCTGGATCTCGGTGCCCTGGAAGGCCTTCCGGTCCCACTTGCCCGCGACCATCGTGGCGCAGGCGGCGGGGATCTTGCGGGCCAGGGCCCCGAGCATGAAGAAGGTCAGCTCCGCCGTGGTCACCGTGTTGCCGGCCGGGGTGTTCATCACCACCACGCCGCGCTGGGTGGCGGCGGCCACGTCCACGTTGTCGACGCCGACGCCGGCCCGGCCGACCACGCGCAGCTTCGGGGCCGCCTCGAGCACCGCCTTGGTGACCTTGGTCTCGGAGCGCACCACGATGGCTTCGACGTCGGCCAGCAGCGGCAACAGCTCGGCCTCGGGCAGCCGCTTGGACAGGACGGTCACCTTGAATTCGGGGCGGGCCTGGAAGAACGCGATGCCGCAGGGCGAGATGGGGTCGCAGACGAGAACGTGCATAAAGCGCCGGGACGGTAAGAACCATGCCGGCCAAGGTCAACGCGCCGTTGGGCCCCTGCGGAGACCTCCAAGGAAAAAGTTTCCGTGGGGCCGGCGATGGACCACGCGTTGTCTCCCCGCGTGGGCATGGGTTCCTGCGTCTTGCCCGTCCCGGGTGCCTCGGCTCTGATGCGTCCCATGCAGCACGTGCCGCGACGATGGTTTGCCTGGGCGGCCACAGACCGGAGGGAGTTCCGCGGCATCCGTCGCCGGCGGGGAGCTTCCGTCCTGCGGGCGCACTCCCGGGTGGCCGGTTCGCGCCAGACCGGCCTGAGCCATCGCGACGGTGGTGCTCAAGCCGTCTGGGGCGTCAACCGGATCTTGGCCGCGTCATGAAGGCCGCCGCTGGGGAACCGCTCGATCTGGTGGGCCGGATGCGCGGGGAGATTTCGGCTGCCGGCGGGGCCATCCCGTTCGCCCGGTACATGGCACTGGCGCTCTACGAGCCGGGACTGGGTTACTACGAGCGGTCGGAGCGGGTGGTCGGGCGCGGCGGTGATTTCATCACCAGCGTCTCGGTCGGGCCGTTGTTCGGGGAGTTGCTTGCCCGATGGATCCTGGACGTGGTCCCGGGAGTTCACGGGTTGGCGGACGGTCCGGTCGAGATCATCGAGGCGGGAGCCCACGACGGGCGCCTGGCGGAGGACATCCTCGGTGCGATCGAGCGCCTCGGCGGCGCCGATGCCTCCCGGTTTGGCTACCGGATCCTCGAACCCAGCCCGGTGCGTCAGTCCTGGCAGGCCGCGCGCCTGGCCCGCTTCGGCGACCGGGTGCGCTGGAGCCCGTCGATGCCCGGCAGGGACACGGGTGTCCCCGGGCTGCGCGGGGTGATCTTGTCCAACGAGTTGCTCGATGCCTTCCCGGTCGAGCGCTGGCGCTGGAGTGCTGATCGCGGCCGGTGGGTGGAGCAGGGGGTCGCGTGGCGGCAGGACCGCTTCGAGTGGGTGCCCTTGCCGACGCCTCCGCCACCCGGATGGGAGTTGCCCCCGGAACTGGAGGCCGTGCTGCCCGAGGGCTTCGTGCGCGAACGCAGCCCGGCCGCTGTCGACTGGTGGGCGAACGCGGCCCGTTCGCTGGAGGCGGGGTGTCTGCTGGCCATCGACTACGGCCTCGATGCCGAGGAGTTCCTCGTGCCCCACCGCGCCGAGGGAACCCTGCGGGCCTACCACCGTCATCGTGTCGGCGGCGACCTGCTGGCCTCGCCGGGCGAGGTGGACCTGACGGCCCATGTCGATTTCTCCGCCATCGCTGGGGCGGGGGAGCGCGAGGGCCTGACCACCTGGTGCCGCCAGTCGCAGTCGAGGTTCCTGCTGGGCATTCTCGAGTCGACCCGGCGGTCGCCGTCCGGGTTCCCGGAGTGGACACAAGCCCGCGTGCGGGCCTTCCAGACCCTCACCCACCCCGAGCATTTCGGGCGCTCGTTCCGGGTGTTGGCGCAGGGCCGCGGACCCGCACCGGCAGGCGCCCGTTGAGGGGGAGGCGGGCCCGCGGGCACCCGGGCGCCTTCGGGCGGACCGATCCCGGTGGAACTTCCCGTTGCCCCATGGCCCACCGTGGGCCAGTTTTGCCGCCGCGCGATGATGGATTGGGCAGGCACAGCACCTTGGCGACGGCCGGATCTCCGCCCGCTCGGTTGGGCGGCGGTGATCGCGCTGGCCTTCCATCTGCTGATGTTGGCGCTGTGGACCGGGGCCGGTGCCTGGGTACGCCGGGCGCCCGGGCAGGCGCCCGACTGGGTCCGGAACCTCGTCCAACCCTCGGCGCCGCCACCCCTGCTGAAACCGGCCGACCCGGCTCAGGATCCGGCGTGGCAGGAGGTGCCGTTGACCTTCATCGAGGTCGACCCGGCACTGGCGGTGAAGGACCCGCCGAAGGACGCGAAGTTCTACTCGGCGGCCAACGCCCAGTCCGGTCAGCCGATCCCGTCGCCCAAGGCCCAGAAGGAGCCCGAGATCACCGGCGTGCAGAAGATCACGCCCAAGACCTTCGACACGGCCAAGCCTTCGCCCACCCCGCCGCAAGTCCAACCCAAGCAGGAGGAGGAGGTGCCGACCACGCCCGAGACGGCCGTCCGGCAGGAGAAGAAAGAGGCCCAGCCGGCCCAGCCGCTGGGAGGCATCCGCGAGGCGGGCGAGACCCAGGTGGCCAAGGTCGAGCCGAAGGCTTCGGCCCTTCCGACTCCACCGGAACCGAAGGCCGTGCAGGCCCAGGAAGCCGGGGCCCCAAGGCGAAAACCCATCAAGCGGCTGGCCCAGGCCATGGAGCAGAAGGGCATCGTGCGGGGTGAGAAGATGCTCCAGCAGGGCGGGGCGTCGCGTTTCAGCATCTCGCCCTCCTTCGACGTGAAAAGCACCCCCTTCGGCGAGTACGACCTGCGGATGATCGCCGCGGTGCAGGAGCGCTGGTGGGCCCTGCTCGAGGAGCGCCACTATGCCCTCGAGCGCACCGGCAAGGTGGTGCTCAAGTTCCGGTTGCACGGCGACGGATCCATCTCCCAGATGACCACGGCCGAGTCGACCGTGGGCGAGACCCTCAGCTTCACCTGCGAGGCGGCCGTGATGGGCGCTTCGCCGTTCGGCCGTTGGCCCAGCGTGCTCAAGGCCCAGGCGCTCGACCCCCGCGAGATCACCTTCACCTTCAACTACTACTGACACCGTCGGTGGGCTCCACACCTCGTCGCGACGAGGTGCGCCCGATCCCGACCTACCTTGAACCCATCCATGCGATCCATCCTCGATGGCGGCCCCTTTGTCTGGCTCCTGCTGGCGCTTTCGGTCACCGCCCTGACCGTCGTGCTCGAGCGCCTGTGGTCCCTGCGCCGGGACCGGGTGATGCCCCGTCCGCTGCTGGACGCCTTGTCCGGGGACGGTCCTCTGGCACCGGCCGGGTCCGGAGATCTGGCCCGGTTGCGTGGCGCCTGCGCCGCCCAGCCATCGCCCCTGGCGCGCCTGGTGGTGTCGGTGCTGGACCATCTCCCGTGGCCCAAGCCTGAGAACGTCGCCGCCCTTGAGGTCCGGGCGCGCCAGGAGATCGCCGGCCTGGAGCGAGGCCTCGTGGTGCTCGAGGTGATTGTCGGCATCGCCCCGCTCCTGGGGCTCGTGGGCACCATCTACGGCATCATCCCGCTGCTGGGCGATTTCGGGTCCAATCTCCAGGCCGACAACGCCTTCATCGCCAAGGGCATGTCGGTGGCCCTGTACAAGACCGTGCTCGGGTTGCTGGTGGCCATGCCCTCGCTGGCGGCGTGGAGCTTCTTCACCAAGCGTGTCGAGTTGCTGGGTCTCGAACTCGAGGCCGTCTGCGATGCCCTGCTGCGGCGCCATTACCTGCGGCCCGCGGCGGCCCCGGGGGAGGGTTCGAACCTCACCGCGTCATCGGGTGCCGGAGGGGCGCGCCCATGAAGTTCCTCGTCCGTCGGCGCAAGGTGGCCCCGGCGATCATCATCATTTCGCTCATCGACGTGCTGGTGGTGTTGCTGGTGTTCCTCATGGTCACCACGCGCTTCAAGAACACCCCGTCGGTCGCCTTGACCCTGCCTGAGACCCGCGAGGCTCCGAAGGCCGGGGCCGGGCCCGAGAAACCGCCCATGGTGGTCACCATTGCCGCGGCTGCCCCGCAGTTCTTCGTCGGTCCGCGCGCCGTCACCGCCGACAAGCTCCTGGGCGAACTCAAGGACGCCGTCGCCGCCGATGCCCAGGTCAAGGTCGTCCTCCGCGCCGACAAGAACGCCAACTGGGGCGACGTCGTGAAGGTGATGGACTTCGCCAAGCAGGCCAAGGTGCAGAACATCCGCGCCTACACCCGCACCGCTGGTTCCCAGTAGGGGGGCAGGCCAATCAGGATCGGTCCTCCGCGCGCCGGAAGCCGCCCACTCCCGCCGCTGGCGGGGTCATCGGGGTAATGCTTGATCGCGCAAACAGCTTTGTTTCAGCCTTCCGGGGTCAGCCTGAACTCCAACACCCCCGATGAGTCACGCCGCGCCAATCGATTCGCCGGAACGACCGGTCGAGGCCCACGTCGAGGTGATGGGGGTGACCGGCGCCAGGGCGGCCTCTGTGGTCCAGACGTTTGGTGAGACTTGTTGGGCCAATGTGCTGATTGCGGCCTTTGGTCAGGGCTTGGACGCCGACGAGGCCTGGGGTCGGTTCGCCCAGCAGTATTGGAGGCCTCTGTACATCTTCTGCCG
>JAJTFN010000151.1 GCA_021298285.1 Verrucomicrobium sp. | reverse complement strand
TTCAAGGGGTCCTTCGCGTCGGCGGTGCGGGGCTTGGTGCCACCGTCGGTGATCACCACGGTCGCCGCCGGCGAGGCCATGCCGGAGTCCTTCACCGGCGGGTAGTCCTTCACATCCCAGATGTTGGGCCAGTCGCAGCCACCCGCCTTGAAGTTCATCGAGTAGTTCGAGATCATGCGATCGGTCTGGTCCGAGGCATAGATCGCCCAGGCCTTCTTGAACCCCGGGGTCTTGGTCGGGCAGATGACGATGTTGGTGGTCTGCAGGTAGGGCTTGAGGAAATTGAACCAGAGCCGGCGGTTCACGTTGTCGCCCCGGACCCAGAAGGTCGGCGTGAAGTACCCCTGGTTGTCGGACGCGTAGAGCGCCTCCGAGATCATCACCTGGCGCAGGTTGCTCGAGCAGTTCGAGGACTTGGCCTTCTCCTTGGCCTTCGAGAGGGCCGGCAGGAGCATCCCGGCGAGGATGGCGATGATGGCGATGACCACCAGCAATTCGATCAGCGTGAAACCTGCCGGAACGTTGGATGACCTGCGGGGATTCATGGTGTGACTGTCTAATCGGAAACCCCGGATTTGTCTGCACCGAAGATGCGTGGCGGGGTTGTTCGTTGTTTTTCCCATCCCGGGACTTGATTCCCGGTCCGCGAAACCGCATTCCCGACGGGGGTGATCACGTTTCTGCACGGCAATCTGGTCGAGGCGCTGCCGACCCAGGTGGTGGTCGATGTCCATGGGGTGGGCTACGAGGTGCTGGTGCCTTTGTCGTCCTTCGATCGACTGCCCCCGGTCGGCTCCGAGGTGCGCCTGCTCACCCACCTGGCCATCCGGGAGGACGCCCATTTGCTCTACGGGTTCCTCACGGCCGCCGAGAGGGATCTCTTCCGGTTGCTCATCCACACCGTCAGCGGCATCGGGCCGAAGATCGCCCTCGGAGTGCTCAGCGGCATGAGCATCGCCGCGTTCCGGAGTGCCGTGGCCTCGGGGGATGTCAAGGCCCTGTCGGCGGTGCAGGGTGTGGGCCGCAAGACCGCCGAGCGGATCGTGGTGGAATTGCGGGACAAGCTCGGTGGCTTCGCCGGGGCACCCGGGGCGGTCGCCCCGGTCCCTGCCGGCGGGACGCCGGCCGGCCTCCCGGGCTCGGACACGCGGGGTGCCGACGCCGTGGCCGCCCTGATGGCCCTCGGTGTCAAACCGTCGGAGGCCCACGACTCGGTCCGCGCGGCCCTGGCGATGCTGGGTGCCGAGGCCACGGTCGAGCAGGTGATCCGTGCCTGCCTGCGCCGCAACGCCCAGGGCGCCGGATGAAGGCCCAGTCCCGACCCCACAGTCCGGTGCCCGGTTCCGGCCGGTCGGTGGTGATCCCGGAGTCCGCCCGATGGCATGGCCGGTTGGCCGCGCTGGCGATCTTCCTGCTGGCCAGGGCGCTGGCCTCAAGCCTGCGGTGGCGCTGGACCGACCATTCGTTCTTCAACGACCTGGCCACCGAGCAACGGGCGATCTTCGCCATCTGGCACAACCGCCTGGCCCTGTCCCTCATCCTCTACCATCGGCATGTCGCCCGGTGCGGCAGTCGCCGCCGACTGGCCGCCCTGGTCAGCGCCAGCCGCGACGGTGGGCTCCTGGCCCGGGTGCTGGAACTCTTCCGGGTGGTCGGCATCCGGGGTTCCTCCAGCCGACGAGGCGGCCCGGCCGTCCGCGAATTGGTGTCGGCCGCGTCCGAGGGTTGCGACCTGGCGGTCACCCCCGACGGCCCAAGGGGCCCCCGCTACGAGCCCCATGCGGGCGTGATCGCACTGGCCCAACTGACGGGGTTGCCCATCGTGCCGGTGTCGTTCCGCCTGGGATGGAAGTGGACCCTTCGAAGCTGGGACCGGTTCCAGATCCCGATTCCGTTCAGCCGCTGCGAGGTGGTCTTCGGCGAGCCGCTGTGGGTGGCCCGGGAGGCCGGCGAGGCGGCCCGTGAATCCGGGAGGGTTGAGCTTCGGGAGCGCCTGATGGCGATCACCCGGGATTGACGGGTCACCGCCGCCTGAGCCGCTTCTTGGTCTCCGCCTGGAGGGATTCCACCTCTCCCTTCACCTCGGTCCGGTTCTTCGAATCCATCCGGTCGATGAAGAGCACGCCGTTCAGGTGATCGACCTCGTGCTGGATGGCCCGTGCCAGCAGGCCTCCGGCCTTGAATTCGAAGGTCTCGTTCCGGTCGTTGAGCGCCTGGACCTCCACCTCGGCCGGCCGGCAAACCTCGCCGTAGATCTCCGGGAAGCTCAGGCAGCCCTCCGGGCCGCCGACCGGGTCGCCCACCGGACGGATCACCGGGTTGATGAGCACCAGGGGCATGAAGGCGTCGACGTCGGCGGGTTGACCCGAGATCCAGAGTTGGCTGGGACGGTCCTTCACCCCGCGGACGTCGATGACGGCCAACTGCAGGGCCAGCCCCACCTGCTGCGCCGCCAGCCCGATGCCGTGGGCTTCGTACATGGTGTCGAACATGCCGGCGATCGTTCCGCGCAGGGCCTCGTCGACGGTGTCGACCCGCGCCCCGCGCTGCCGGAGGATGGGATCCCCATAATGGACCACGGTGAACTTCATCGTCCCGAGGTTGGCCCAAAGGCCGACCCGTGGCCAGTCCGGCGACGGTGACCGCCTCCGTCAGCCCGACTTCGACGGGCATTCCGGCCGGATCGGTCCATGCGTGCCAGACTTGGCGCAGCGTTGGCGCGTTCACATGCTTGACTCGAACGGCCCGCCGGGTAGGGTGCGCGGCTCCGTTGGCATTGACGCCGGCGGTCCCACAGCGATGAAACGCCAGTACCAACCGTCGAAAATCCGCCGCCAGCGCCAGCACGGGTTCCGTGCCCGCGCGGCGACCAAGAGCGGTCGCGCCATCCTCAACAACCGCCGCCGGGTGGGCCGCAAGCGCCTGACCCCGGTGTGATGCCCATCGGGGCGGAACGTCCAGCGTCGACCATCCCGCCCCCCGCCGCGATGAAGCAGATGCCGCGGCTCGACTTTCCCCGCCGAAAGCGGATCGCCCGATCCTCCGACTTCGCCCGGCTCAAGGAGGAAGGCCGCCGCGAGGTCTGCGGGACCCTCATCCTGAACTGGCTTCCGGCCGACCGGTTGCGCCTGGGAATCGTGACCGGTCGCAAGATCGGCTCGGCCGTCGTCCGGTCCCGCGCCAGGCGCCTTCTGCGCGAGGTGTTCCGCCAGCACCAGCACGAGGTGTCCACCCCGGTCTCCATGGTGCTGGTGGCCCGACATTCGATTGCGGCCCACGGGCTGGAGGCCGTCCGCAGGGACTACCTCCGGGCCCTCTCCCGGGCGAGGCTTCGCAGGGGGGCCCAGGACCCGGCGCCGCCGGGTCCGTCCCGGACGTCCGCGCCATCCAACCCGTCATCGGATCTCCCGTGAACCCACTCCAACTCCTGCTGCTGGCATTGATCCGCATCTATCGCTGGGTCGGGTCCCCGCTCAAGCGGTTCGTGCTCGGACCGGGTTCGGGCTGCCGCTTCCAGCCGACCTGTTCGGCCTACGCCCACGAGGCGGTCGTCCGACACGGCGCGATCCGCGGATCCGCGCTCTCGATGCGCCGATTGTGCCGCTGCCATCCCTGGGGCGGGTGCGGCGACGATCCGGTGCCGCAGGCCGGGGAGCGGGCTTCGTCGGGCGGTGGGCCCGCCGCATTCCGTCGGGCGGTCCTGTCCTGAATCCATCCCCCAAGAGTCTTCCCCGTCTTCCAGAGTCTTCCCCGTCTTCCTGAACCAGACCATGGACCGCAAAAGCATCGCATTGATCGTCGCCTGCATCGCCGGGATGATCGGTCTCAAGTACGTGGCCGACCTGATCTGGCCGACGCCGACCGGCGCGCGGCCGGTGCCCGCGTCCGTGGCGGGGACGACCGCCAGCAACGCCCCGTCCTCCCGCGTCAACGCCCCTCCCGCCGGCTCGACCCAGTCGGCACCGGCCCTCCCGTCCGGCCCGGTTTCCATGCCCGCCTTCAGCTCGGCCGAGGAGACCCTCTTCCTGGAGAACGACCTGCTCCGGGTCACCTTCACCTCGAGGGGTGGAGGGGCTCGGTTGGTCGAGCTCAAGAAGCATCCGGCCTCCGTCGACTGCAGCGACGGCAGCGCCAAGGGAGTGCCCTCCGCGCTGAACCGCTTCGCCGCCCTCCCGGCCCTCACCCTCGGGGCCGGACCGCTGACCGGTGACGGCCTGTTCCAGTTGAGCCGGTCCGGTGCCGGCATCCGCGCCGAGAAGGTGCTGACCAACGGCCTGCGGGTTTCGCAGGAGTGGTTCCTGTCCAACGGCTACTTCTTCCAGACCGTCGTCACGGTCGAGAACCGCGGTGCCTCGCCGGTGCCGGTGCCGGCCCACGATTATGTGGTGGGTGCCGCCACGCCGATGGACCGCCATGACATGGCCGAGGTGCAGGGGGCCTACTGGTTCGACGGGGAGAAGGCCGAGCAGATCAACCGGCCCTGGTTTGCCAACGCGACCTTGGGATGCTCGACCATCAGCACGCCGCGCACGGAGTTCATCGGGGGCGCCAGCAACGTGGTGTGGGCGGCCGTCCACAATCAGTTCTTCTCGCTCATCGTGCAGCCGGAGCGCTCGCCGGCGGGCGTCCGTGTGGTCGACATGCCCCTGCCCAAGCCCACGCCGTCCGAGTTGGCGGCCGATGGTCGCCTCAATCCCGACCCCCACGCCTACCACACGGCCCTGACCTATCCGGCCGAGATCCTGGGCCCGGGCCAGTCGACGACCCGCCGGTACACGGTGTACGCCGGTCCGAAGGAGTACCGGCAGCTCAAGACGAGCGACAAGCAGCTCGACCTGGTGATGGACTTCACCGGGATCACCGGCTTCTGCGCCAAGGCGCTGCTCCTGCTGCTCAATGCCGTCCATTCCCTGATCCCCTCCTACGGCGCCTCGATCGTGGTGCTCACCATCCTCATCAAGCTGGCGTTCTGGCCGCTGACCAACGCCAGCACCCGCTCCATGAAGCGCATGGCCGCCCTGCAGCCGCAGATGAATGCCATCCGGGAGAAGTACAAGAACGACCCGGCCAAGATGAACCAGAAGACCATGGAGTTCATGAAGGAGCACCGGCTCAACCCCATGGCGGGATGCCTGCCCCTGCTGCTGACCTTCCCGGTGTTCATCGGCTTCTTCTTCATGCTGCGGACGGCCATCGAGCTGCGCGGGGAGAGCTTTTTGTGGTGCTGCGACCTCTCGCGCCCGGACAGCGTCTACGTCGTTCCGGGACTCGGGTTCATCCCCCTGCTGGGCATCCAGGGCATCGGCCTGCCGCTCAACATCATGCCGCTGCTGTACCTCGCGACGGCGTGGTGGCAGTCGACCCTGACGCCCATGTCCCCCCAGATGGACCCGGTCCAGCAGAAGATGCTCAAGTACATGCCCGTCTTCTTCGGGGTCCTCTTCTACAACTATTCGGCCGGCCTGACGCTGTACTGGACGACCCAGAATCTGATGACCATCCTGCAGACCAAGATCACCAAGGCGAACGAGGGGACGGGGACCGGTGCCGCGGGCACCGTTGTCGCGCCCGTCCAGCCCGGCCGCCGCAAGGGATCCGCCTGATTTCCCATGAGTGCCAAAGACACCCTCTGCCAGATGCTCAAGACCCTCGGCTTCGAGGCCACGGTCACCGAGCAGGACTACGAGGACATGCTCCTGCTGGACATCCAGACGGACGAGCCCAACCGCCTGATCGGCCGGCAGGGCCAGACGCTGGGCGAGATCCAGTACCTGCTCAACCGGATCCTCCACAAGGGTGACGACTCGGTGCCGCGGGTGATGCTCGACGTCGGCGGCTACCGCCGCGAGGCTCGCGAGCAACTGGCAAAGCGGGCCCTCGAACTGGCCGACAAGGTGCGTCGTTACGGCGACATCATGGAAATGGAGCCGATGAACGCCTATGACCGGCGCATCGTCCACCAGGCCCTCAAGTCGGACCCCGACATCGAGACCCACAGCGTCGAGGTGGACGGCAGCGACAAGAAGGTCATCCTGCTGCGGCCCCGCCGCAACGCCGCCCCGTCGCCGGCCGCCTGACGATCGCCCCCCCCCGAGGCCCCGGCCCAGGCAGTCCCAGCCGGGCAGGGCCGACCGCGAAGAGAGGGGGCGCGACGTTGTCCCGCACGCGGTCTGCCGCGGGCTTCGCTGGCCTGCACCTTGACTCCGGACCATCCTGCATCGATATCTGCCCCGTCATCTATGGTGTGCCAGTTCTGCAAGTCGAAGGAGGCGACGGTCCACGTGACCGAGATCGCCGACAACAAGGTCAAGAAGGTCGACGCCTGCGCCGCCTGTGCGAAGGAGAAGAACTACAATGACCCGGCCGCCTTCGCCATTGCCGACCACCTGCTCGGGCTGGGGGCCGCCCAGAAGATGGAGGAGGCCTCGGAGGCCGTGGGAGCCCTCTCCTGCGACCAGTGCGGGTACACCCAGGCCGACTTCAAGAAGAGCGGTCGCCTGGGTTGCGCCCGTTGCTACGACATCTTCTCCGACGGCCTCGACTCAGTCCTGAAGACGATGCACAAGGACATCCGTCACCGGGGCAAGGTGCCGGTGGCCGCGCAGCGGGCCGTCGCCGGGGCCCAGCGCCTGCAGCGCCTCAACCGCGACCTGCAGAAGGCCGTCGCCCGGGAGGATTTCGAGAC
>JAJTFN010000028.1 GCA_021298285.1 Verrucomicrobium sp. | reverse complement strand
GAGAATCGATCGGATGAAGGCGGCAAAAGATGCCGACCAATCAGGGGATACGGTTTGACCCGCGACGGGTCATGGCCGTCCTCCAGCTTGCGGCTGAGGTCATCGCAAACCGCGTTGCCCGGTGATGGGACGGGGTCGCTGGGATGCCCGGGCTTCGGTTCTTGGACACCGATGTCCTCCCGGGGGCGCTGGTCCGTTGCCTAGGTGACGGATGAGCCGTCCTTCCGCTTGGACTTCCGGGGACGCCTCACTGCGCCGGGAAGCGCTGCTGCAGGAACTTGAGCTGCTGGTTCAGGGACTGCTGGGCGGTCTCCATCTGGACGAAGCTGTCGATGAGGCGCTGGCGGTTGGCCTGGACGCGTTTCTCGAGGTCGGTGACCTGGGTGTCGATCTCGCTCGATTGCTTGGTCAGGGCATCCTGACGGGCAATGAGGGTGCCATCTTCGCCGATGGTGTTGTCGAGATACGCGCTGAGCTTCGTCGCAATCCCGTTGGTGGGATCGTTGAAGAGGGTCTTGAGGCCGCTGAGGTTGTTGGCGATGGCGGCGTCGAGGGCCGTTTCGTCCTCGAGATTGAGCAGGTCGTTGTCGCCGGTGGTGTCGATGCCGATCTTGGCCAGGGAATTGAGCACCCCGCTCAGCCCGGTGGCCTGGTTGAAGGCGATGCCACGGAGCTTCGAGGCGATCTCGTTGGCATCGGTGTCGCCGGCGAGGGTGGACCGGGTGACCTTGCCGGCCGAGTCGGTGGAGCTGGAGGTCAGGGAATCGATCGTCGACTGGGCCCGGTTGTAGTCGTCGATGAAGCTCTTGATGGCCCCCTTGATGGTGCTCGAGTCGGAAGCCAAGGATACCGTCGAGGTGCCAGTCTTGAGCACGTTGATCGACAGGCCGTCGATCCCTGTGGCCTCGGAAGTCAGGGTGTTGCTGTGGCTGCTGAGCTGCGGACCGTTGTTGATGCTGAAGAGCAGGTCCTTGCCGGCCTGAAAGTTGGCGCCGGTGATCAGGCCCGCGGCCTCTAAAAAGTTGCCGGTGACGTCCTCCACGGCGACACCGAGGTTGCCGGTGACCTTGTTGGTCAAGGTGAACTGGTCGTTGATGCGGTCGTAGCTGATGGTGACCCCGGCTGAGGAGGCGTTGATCCGGTCCATCAGATTCTGCACCGAGTCGGCGCTGGCGTTGAAGCTGATGGAGACGCCGTTGATCTTGAACTCGCCGGCCCCGGCGCCACCGTCGCTGATCGCCGTCTGGAAGTTGGCGGCATTGAGCGTGGCCGTGGGTGTGATGCTGCCGAGGCTGGTGGCGCTGTCGATCTGGTTGGTGCCGTTGTTGGCCAGCCGCGCGACGCTCAGGAAATTGGAGGTGTCGGTGGCGCTCCCGATCACCAGCGTAGGCTGCGGCCCGCCCACCCGGCGCAGGGAGATCTTGTCGTCCACGGCGCTGTAGCTGCCCTGGATCTTGTTCTGGGAGGCCGCGTCAATGCGGTCGAACACGTCCTGCAGCGTGTCGACAGATGGGTCGGTGGTGATCTGGGCACCATCGACAGTGAAGGTGCCGGCGGTGATCGGCGGGTTGAACCCCTTGGAGGCCAGCGTGCCGCTTGAAACGTTGTTGCTCGGGTAGAGATTGGCCCCGATGCCCGAGGCGCCGACGGTCTTGGAGGCGGTGGCCAGCTGGGTGATGTTGAACTCGAAGGTGCCGGACGCCGACCCGGGGGCGGCGTTCGCCGTGAGCACCGTGGAGTCGCTCACCGTGGCCTTGCGGGCCTGCAGGACCTCGTTGGAGGACAGGGCGGCCACCCGGTTCTTCAGCACGTTGAGCTGGGTCTTGATGCTGCCGAAGGCGTTGTTCCGGTTCTGCAGCGTGGACTGCTCGGCGCGCAACCGCTTCTGCGGCGTGCGCTCGACGTCGGACAGCTTGTCCACCAGCGACCGCCAGTCAAAGCCGGAGGCCAATCCTGCAAGGCCCAATTCCATAACAGTGTCTCATCGGCGGGATCCGCGTTTTTCTTGAATTCGTCCCCGGGCAAGACCGCCCGACCGCCCCCTTGGGGCGCCCGGGGGCAGACCACCCTGCGGAACCGTGGGGAGCCGCCGGGCTCCCCAACTTCACCCTTTGAAAATGCCCCCCGCATCGACACTCTGCACGCCTATTTTCGCATGAAGCGCACGCACCATTGCAATGAACTCCGCGCCTCGGACGCCGGCCGCGCGGTCCTCCTGACCGGCTGGGTCCACTCCCGCCGCGACCTCGGCGGGGTCCTCTTCATCGACCTCCGGGACCGCGAAGGCCGGACCCAGACGGTGTTCGATCCGTCGGACCTCCCTCCGGCGGTCTTCGACGCGGCCTCCAAGCTGCATGCCGAGTCGGTCATCGAGATCGAGGGCAAGGTGCGGGTCCGGCCCGAGGGCACCCGCAACGCGAAGATCCTGACGGGCGAGGTCGAGGTGCAGGTGCTGTCGATGACCGTGCTGAACCCCTCGGCGATCCTGCCGTTCCAGGTCGACGACCCCGAGGTGGCCAACAAGGTGAACGAGGAGCTGCGCCTGCAGTACCGTTACCTCGACCTGCGTCGGCCCGAGATGATCCGCAACCTGCGGCTGCGGTCCAAGGTGGCCATCGCCACCCGCAGCTACATGGACGACCAGGGATTCCTGGAGGTCGAGACACCGACGCTCTTCAAGTCGACACCCGAGGGCGCCCGCGAGTTCCTGGTGCCGAACCGCCGCGAGCCGGGCACCTTCTATGCGCTGCCCCAGTCGCCGCAGCAGTTCAAGCAGATCCTCATGGTCAGCGGCGTGGAGCGGTATTTCCAGCTCGCCCGCTGCTACCGCGACGAGGACCTGCGCGCCGACCGCCAGCCGGAGTTCACCCAGGTGGACATCGAGATGTCGTTCATCGAGCGCGAGGACATCTACGCGCTCATCGAAGGCCTGCTCAAGCGGGTCTGGAAGACGGCCCTGAATGTCGACATCCCCACGCCCTTCAAGCGCATCTCCTTCGAGGAGGCCCTGAACCGCTGGGGCATCGACAAGCCCGACACGCGCTTCGGCATGGAGCTGGTGGATTTCACCGAGGAGTTCCGCGGCTCGAAGTTCGGGGTTTTCGGCAACTGCGTGGCCGGCGGCGGGGTGATCAAGGCGATGAACGCCAAGGGGTTGGCCGGCGCGACCCAGGGCCAGATCGAGACGATGACCGAGTACGCCAAGAGCTTCGGCGCCAAGGGCCTGGCCTTCATCAAGGTGGAGAACGGCGAGTGGAAGTCGCCCATCGTGAAGTTCTTCAACGACGCCGAGAAGGCGGCGCTGACCCAGAAGCTCGGCATCGAGCAGGGTGACCTCATCCTCTTCGCGGCCGACCAGTGGCTCAACGCCTGCGAGATCCTGGGCAAGATCCGTCTGTACTGTGCGGACGTGCTCAAGGCCCAGGGCAAGCTGGTCATCGATCCGGCCCGCTTCGACTTCCTGTGGGTGGTGGAGTTCCCGCTGCTGGGCTTCGACCGTGAGATGAACCGCTGGTACTCCAGCCACCATCCGTTCACCGCCCCGGTGGCCGAGGACATCCCGCTCTTGAAGACCGACCCGAAGAAGGTCCGGGGCCAGCACTACGACATCGTGGTCAATGGCGTGGAGCTGGGCGGCGGATCCATCCGCATCCACCAGCCGGACGTGCAGAAGACCATCTTCGAGGACCTGCTGCAAATCCCGCCGGAGGAGACGCAACTGCGCTTCGGGTACATGCTCGAGGCCTTCAAGTACGGGGCCCCGCCGCATGGCGGCATCGCCCTGGGCTTCGACCGGCTCTGCGCCATCCTGTGCGGCACCACGAGCATCCGCGACGTGATCGCCTTCCCCAAGACGGCCAAGGGCACGTGCATCATGACCAGCAGCCCGAGCGCGGTGACCTCGCGGCAATTGCGCGACCTGCACCTTGAGGTGAAGGCGGCCAAAAAGGAGGCCTGAGGCCGCGGGGCGATACGGGCAACTGCCGGCTTGGCGGGCTGCGAAGGGGAAGCCCGCCGCTGTCACGGATGACCGGATGGCAAGAACGCCCTGAACCGATGCCTTGGGGATGCCTTGGGGACTGGTGGAGCCGAGGGGATTCGAACCCCTGACCTTCTCATTGCGAACGAGACGCTCTACCAACTGAGCTACGACCCCGTTCCCAAGACGCGGAGACGCTGCCGATTCGCGGCCCGCGTGGCAAGACCGGGTTTTGTCGCAGGGCGTTCCGATGGTCCGCCCGGTGGGCGATTGCCGACCCACCCGCCATTTCAGGCCCGGAAATCGGCCCCGGAGTCGACGATGCGGCGCATCTGGTCGAACCACCAGGCGGCCCGTTCGCGCCCGCAGGGTCGAAGGGCCCGTTGGCGACGGTTGGTTCGACGGTTGGACGCGGCCGGAAGATCCAGTGGCAGCCAGGCGGTGGTCGTGGCGGTGGTCTTCTGGAGGTCGGAGTGCGCTCGATTCATGGCAGGAGGTTGGGGGATGGCATCAGACATTGGCTGTCCAAGGATTCGCCCGAAGGAGGGCGCTTCTTTCCAGGAATCCTCCAGTTCGACGAGAATCACCGGAGCTCGTCCCTTCGACCAAGCCTGTCCCCGCGACCAAGGCTGTCCATTGTCGGTGGTTTTGACGGGGCAGGGGGTGGTTCGTAGGGTGGGGGAAATGATCGCTCTGGATCGGGCCCGCGCCCTCCGACATGCCATGCCCGAAGGAGGGCTCTTCGGCGGGATGAGCTGGAGGTCGGCGGCCCGGCCCCTGGCGCTGGGTCCGGAGTTGGCCTCGGAGATCGAGGCGCTGGGCCGGGTCTTCCACCAGTTCTACAAGGCGGTGAACCAGCTCTACCGCCGCAGTGCCGAGGGCCGGGCGCCGGCCTGGGTGGCCGGGGTGCTCGACCAAGGAAAGCCGGCCGAACTGGTGGCGATGCAACGGTCGGCAGCCTTCCGCAATGAGCTGCCCCGGGTCATCCGTCCCGACCTGCTGCTCACCGACGAGGGCTTCATCGTGTCCGAGCTGGATTCGGTGCCCGGCGGGATCGGCCTCACCCAGTGGCTGAACCAGACCTACGCGTCCCTGGGCGATGCGGTGATCGGCGGCGCCTCGGGCATGCGGGAGGGTTTCGCCTCGATCTTCGGTCCGGCCCCCCGCGTCCACATCGTGGTGTCCGACGAGGCCGCATCCTATCGCCCGGAGATGGAATGGCTGGCCTCGCTGGCGCCGGACGGGCGCTTCCAGGTGCGCGGTGGCGCGTTCGACGCCCCGGCCGACGGCGAGGCCGTCTACCGGTTCTTCGAACTGTTCGACCTGCCCCAGGTCCCCGGCTCGGCGGCATTGTTCCGTGCCGCCCTCGACAAGCGCGTTCGCCTGACGCCGCCGCCTCGGCCGATGTTTGAGGAGAAGCTGCTCTTCGCCCTGCTCTGGAACCGCAACCTGAGGGAGTTCTGGAGGCAGGAATTGGGGGAGGGGTTCTACCTGAGGCTGCTCAAGATCGTGCCGCGCAGCTGGCTGCTCGACCCGGAACCGCTGCCGCCCCACGCGGCCTACCCGGGCCTCGAGATCACGGAGTGGTCGCAGCTGAAATCCCTCTCCCAGCGGGAGCGCGCCCTGGTGCTCAAGATCTCGGGCTTCAGCCCCGAGGCCTGGGGATCCCGCGGAGTCCACCTCGGGTCGGACTTGAGCGCCGGGGAATGGGGGGCGGCCGTCGACCGGGCCCTGGCCTCCTGGCCGAAGTCTCCCTGCATCCTCCAGCGGTACCACAAGCCGCGCCTGCTCCAGGCCGAGGCCATGGACCTGGCCACGGGCGAGGTCTCCGCGCAGGCCGTCCGGGCGCGCCTGTGCCCGTACTACTTCGTCTCAGGGGATGGCGACCAGGCCCGGCCCCGCCTCGGGGGCGTGCTTGCCACGCTCAACCCGGCGGACAAGAAGATCATCCACGGCATGAGCGACGCGATCCT
Source organism: Verrucomicrobium sp. (assembly GCA_021298285.1). Lineage (GTDB taxonomy): Bacteria > Verrucomicrobiota > Verrucomicrobiia > Limisphaerales > UBA9464 > SXXZ01. The sequence goes on along the minus strand of JAJTFN010000028.1, from coordinate 34,972 downwards.
GGCGCCGTGCTCGGCCTGAATGTCGGAACGCCGGAACGCCGGAACGCCCCGGGAATTGCCCGCCCCGGGCCCGGTCAGTCGAGCACGACCTCGGTGCCCACGCCGGCGTCGGTGAAGATCTCGAGCAGCACGGAATGGGGCACCCGGCCGTCCACGAACGACACCTTCTCCACCCCCGAACGCAGGGCCGCCACGGCGCTGTCCACCTTGGGAATCATGCCCTTGTCGACCACGCCGGTGGCCTTGAGGCCGGGCACCTCGGAGACCGACAGGTGCGGGATCACCGTCGACGGGTCCTTCGGATCCCGCATCAGGCCCGGAACGTCGGACATGAAGACCAGACGCCGCGCCTTCAGGGCGATGGCCGCCATCGCGGCGGCGACATCGGCGTTGCAGTTGTACACGTGGCCGTCCTCGCCCCGGGCCGTGGGGCTGATGACCGGGGTGATGCCCTGGCGGATGCAGTCCAGCAGCGGGACGGTGTTCACGGCCGTGACCTCGCCCACAAACCCGATGTCCACGGGCTCGCCCGCGGCATCCCGGAGCCAGAGCCTGCGGCAGGTGAAGATGTCGGTCCCGGCGAATCCCCGGGCGGCCCCGCCGAGCGATTGGAGGGTCTGGACGACCTCCGGGTTGATCTCTCGCGAGAGCACCTGGTCGACCACCCCGACCGTCGCGGCGTCGGTGACCCGCTGCCCCTGGATGAACTGGGCCTTCAGGCCCGCCGCCTCCATGGCCCGCGTGATGGCCTTGCCGCCCCCGTGGACGACCACCGGGTTGATCTCCACCGCCTCAAGGAAGACGATGTCCCGGGCCACGCCGTGGCGCACGGCCGGGTCGGGCGAATCCATGAAGCTGCCCCCGTACTTCACGACGAAGGTCTCGCCCGAGAACCGTTGGATGTAGGGCAGCGCTTCCAACAAGGCCGCCGCCTTGGAGATCCATTCTTGCATCGGCCGGCGATGGTGCGGACCCCGCGCCCGGCTGTCACTCTCCGGATGGCCGCCCGCGCCCCGGTCCGCCTCGCCTGTTGCCGACCGCGGGCGTCGAACGTAGCCTGTCCCCACGATGAATCCTGCTCCCGCGGCGGCCGCCCCCGGCAACACCTGGCTGATCTACGCCCTCCTGACGGTCGTCTCCTGGGGGGTCTATGGGGTCATCCTGCACAAGGGACGTGGCTACATGCCCATGGGGTCGGAGACCCCCCACGCCGGCCTCAAGGCCTTCCTCTTCGTCTGCATCGCCTACGCGATCATCGGCGTGGCCTCCGCGATCGTGCTCAAGGCCCGGGGATCGAATTGGAGCCTGACCCCGATGGGCATCCAGTGGAGCCTGATCGCCGGCTCGGCCGGTGCGGTTGGCGCGTTCACGCTGGTCCTGGCGCTCGGGGCGGCCTCCCCGATCTACAAGGGTGCGGCCGCGGCGGCGGTGATGCCCATCGTCTTCGCCGGGGCGCCGGTCATCAACACGCTGGTGGCGATGCTCCTGCATCCGCCGCAGGGCGGGGTCCGGGCGCTGCCGGTGCCCTTCCTGCTGGGGTGCGTGATGGCGGCGGTGGGCGCGTTCCTCGTGGCCAAGTACGCTCCGTCCAACACCGGGGGACCGGCCAAGCCCGCCGCCCCGGCGGTCGCACCCGCGGTGGTCGCGCCGACGGCACCCTGAACCCCAGAGAAGAAACCCCGGGGCTCCCCGGGGTGGAGCCCCCGCACGCGTGAGCCAGACCGGATACTCCGGACCCGGGGCCGATGGGCCAGGGGCGACCGCCCGGCCCCACCCGTCCGGGGCATCCGACCTGCCTGACTCCCTGGCGGCGATCCGGGACCTGCTGGCGCGGGTCCTGCCGACCAATGGGTTCCAGGCCCGACGGTTGGCCTCGGTGGGTTGTTCCGCGGTTCCGGCGTCGATGGAGGATTTCCGGACCCGTTTTCCCCTGACGACCAAGGCCGAACTGGTGGCCGACCAGGCGGCCTTCCCGCCCTACGGATCGAACCTCACCTTCCCGCCCGGTGCCTACACGCGGTGCCACCAGACCAGCGGGACCCATGGGGCGCCGATGCGCTGGCTCGACACGCCGGAGAGCTGGTCGGCCATGACCGACGGCTGGGTCGAGGTGCTCCGGCAGGCGGGCGTGGGCCCCGGGGACCGGGCCTTCTTTCCGTTCAGCTTCGGGCCGTTCCTGGGGTTCTGGCTGGCCTTCGAGGCATCCCAGCGCCTGGGCGTGCTGTCGGTGGCGGGTGGCGGGATGGGTTCGTCGCTGCGCCTGAAGGTGATCCTCGAGCAGGGCTTCACCGTGATGTGCTGCACCCCGACCTACGCGCTGCACCTGGCCGAGACGGCCCGGGCCGAGGGCCTGGACCTGCGGCGCTCGCAGGTGCGCCGCATCGTGGTGGCGGGCGAGCCCGGCGGCAGCCAGCCCTCGGTGCGGGCGCGCATCGAGTCGGCCTGGCCGGGTGCCCGGGTCTTCGACCACCACGGCATGACCGAGACCGGGCCGGTCACCTACGAGTCGCCCGAGCTGCCGGGCAGCCTGGTCCTGCTCGACTCCCAGTTCTTCGCCGAGGTGATCGATCCGGTCACGCTGGCCCCCGTGCCCGAGGGCGAGGTCGGGGAACTGGTGCTCACGACCCTGAAGCGCGTCGGCTCGCCCCTCCTCCGCTACCGCACCGGCGACCGGGTGCGCCCCCGGCGCTGGCGCGGTCGATGGACCTGCGAGGGCGGCATCCTGGGCCGGGTGGACGACATGGTCGTGGTCCGAGGGGTCAACCTCCACCCCTCGGCGGTGGAGGCGGTGGTGCGCTCGGTGGAGGCGGTGGGCGAGTACCGGGTGACGGTGGACCGCACCGGCGACCTGGCCGAGGTGTCGATCGAGGCCGAGGCCGATCCGTCCGCGTGCCGCGACCTGGCCGGGCGGTTGCATCGGGCCCTGTCGCTGCGCATGGCGGTGACCCCGGTGCCCATCGGCTCGCTGCCCCGTTTCGACCTGAAGGCCCGCCGCTGGCGGACGATCCCTGCCGGCTGATCGAAGGCCCCGTCTCAGGGCCGACCGCCCCGGAACGCCGCCAGTCCGCGCACGAGGTCCGCGGCGCGGCCGAGCACCGGGTCTGCCAATCGGACGGTCCGTGTCGGGGACGTCTCCGGGCCGCCCGATGGGGTCTTGGCGGCCTCGGTCTCCGTCGGGCCGGCCGCGGAGGCCGGTTCGTTGCGCTGGGCCCGCACCAGATCGGCCTCGCTGACACGGCGCCGGGGGGAGCGTGCGCCACCGGCCACCCCTGGGCCGCCGGGCGTCTGGGCGGGTGCGGTCGGGTTTTCGATGTGCGTCCGCTCGGCCGCCTCGGCCACCGGGACCCGGATGTCCGGGGGGATCGGGCCGGCCTCAAGGATCGAACCGTCGCCGAGGTGGAGTCGTCCGGAGGGGATCCGCAGGCGCGTGCCGTTGGTCAGTGTGGCCTCGCGGAACACCCCATGGGTGCCCGCCGTCGGTTGGCCGATCAGCGCGCTGCCGGTTTCCATCCGGAGGGCCGCCGCCATCGCCTCGGCGGTCCCCCCGGTGCGGCCGTTGACCAGCACCGCCACGGGCAGGTGCCAGACACGGTTCGGAACCGGGGCGGCGGCCGCCGCGGGCGGGGCCTCTGCCGGGATTCCCGGCCGGAGGACCGCCTCGATCCGGTCCGAGAACAGGGCGACGCTGCGGGCGGCCGCGTCCAGCGACCCGCCATCGGCGAACCGCAGGTCGAGGACCAGGCCGGCGGCGTTGGTGATCCAGGACGCCTCGGTCAGGGCCGCCCGGAGGGCTTCGGGGAGGTCCGGCTCCACCCGGGCCACCCGGAGGTACAGCACCCCGCCGTCGAGCCGTTCCCGGCGGGCCACGGGGCCCGTGGCCGGATCTGTGGCCGGGGCCTTGTCGTCGTCCAGGCGCCGGACCCCGAAGTGGTCGGTCAGGGCCCTCGAGGCCCGGGCCTCGAAGTCGGCGGTATTGAGACCGAGGTGTGTCTGGAGGGTCCGGATGAGGTCCGGAAGATCCGTCACCACCGGGGCGTTGGTCGATCCCGCCGCGGCCGCGGTCGGTTCGGCCTGCAACAGGAGGGTCGGCCCGCCGGGCAGGACGGATGCCGCGGCCGCGACGGCGGTCAGGATGGCGATCCGAAGCAGGTTCATGCGCAAGGCCCCATGCGATGGACGGTAGCTTCGGGACGGGGCGCTGTCGCGGGCAAGTTCCCGGCGACGTGCAAGGCACGTCGAACGACGGGATTTCCGCTGACTGAAGCCCCCCGAGGTGGCGTCGCACGGTCCATGGACCGAAAATGCTGCTTGCACCCGGCAGCCCGACGCTGGTAGGACCTCCGTTCCTCTAACTCAAGATTGCTTCGATTATGGCACGCATTTGTCCGCTGACGGGTCGCCGCCCGGTGAAAGGCAACCACATCTGGCGCTCCGGTAAGGCCAAGAAGAAGGGTGGCATCGGTACGCACGTCACCGCGATCACCAAGCGCAAGTTCTACCCGAACCTCCAGCGCGTGAAGGCGATCCTGCCCTCGGGCGAGATCCGCTACATGCGCGTCTCGGTCAAGGCCCTCAAGGCCGGTCTGGTGACCAAGGCTCCGCGCCGCACCTGGAAGAAGGACGCCGCCGCCGCCAAATAGGCCGACGCCGCCGCCAAATAAGGCGCCCCGGACCGCAACCATCGGTCCAGCTCGAGACGACGGCTCCCGGATCCCGGGAGCCGTTGTGCTTTTCCGGGATCGGCACCGTCCGGGGGCGGGCGGACCTCGGCGATCCTGGAAGCAGGCAGCCCCCCCGGGCGGCCCAGGGCGACCGGAACGTCACCCGGCCGCCTTCCCGGGGGGGGCTTGGGCCTCAGTGCTTGGCACCGGCCGTGGCCAGGAACTCCAGCAGGTCGCTCAGATCCTGGGGTGGCAACTGCTCGAAGCCGCCCGGCATGAGGGACTGGCCCGACGACTCCAGCTTGGCGATCTCGCTGCGCTGGACGACGTGCTTGGCTCCCGTGGTGTCCACGATCTCGACCGAGGTCGCCGTCTCGGCGTCCAGGCGTCCGGAGACGCTCTCGCCATCCTTCCGCGTCGCGGTCCAGAGCCGGTAGTTGGCCTCGACCGAGCGGTTCGGGTCGAGGATCTCGGTGAGGATCTCCGCCTTGGGCCGGGTGCCGATGCCGGTCAGTTCGGGGCCGATCCGCCCGCCCTTGCCGGCCATCGCGTGGCAGGCGCTGCAGTTCTTCTCGAACACCTCGCGGCCATGGTCGGACTTGCCCTCCTTCAGGACCAGCGGCTGCAGGCGGTCGATCATCGCCTGCATGGCGGCCGACGACTTCGGCGGTCCGGCCTTCTGCAGTGAACGGGCCTTGGACGCCACGCCCTGGTCGGAATGGCTGGCGAGCTGGCTCCAGTGGTCCCGGCCGATGTCGCCGGCCGCCAGGGTGCCCGCCTCCACGGCCCCAAGCAGCGCGTCGGCCCACCACTTGCGCCGCAGGAGCAGGGCGGTGGCGGTGCGGCGGGAGGCCGGCGAGAACTCCGGCCACCGTGCCAGGATCACCGACGCCGTCTCCGGGATCCGGGAGGTGCCCAGGGTTCCGATCAGTCCGTTGGCCAGCGGTGGCGGGGTGAGCGTGCCGACCTGGCCCAGGATGGCGGCGACCGAGTCCTTCGAGTCGGCGATGGCCATCAGGCGCCGGGCTGCGTCGATCCGCTCGGCGTCCGGCGCGCCGGCCCGCGAGATCGACTGGATCAACCGCCCGGAGACCCCAGGGATCTGGTCGGACACCAGGTCGGCCCGTCCCCACAGCGTGGCCAGTTGCACCAGGGCCACCTTGCCCGCGTCCGGTGCCTTGGCCGCCGCGGCCCGGATGCGGTCGGCCACCTCCGGGGTGACCTGCGGGATGCGCTGGGCGGGCCAGCCTGCGGTCAGGCCCTCGAGGATCGCCCCGGAGACCGAGGGCCGGGCCCCGGCCGCCGCAAGGGCGAGCTTCAGGGCGTTGGCCTCGGTGGCGGCGTGGTGACGGGCCACGGTGCGCAGCACGTCCAGCGCCCCGGGGGACTCCGGGGAGACCGAGACCGCCGAGGTCAGGAAGGCCTGGTGGTGCCGGGCCGCCGCCGCCGTCAGGGCGTCCTTCAGCCACGGATCGGTGGTGTTCCGGGCGTCGCGGAAGGCCTCCACCAGCGGGAGGATCGAAGCCGTGTCGCCCCGTTCGGCCACCGCCAGCAGCGCGGCCAAGCGGACCTGCGCGTCGGTGTCCGAGACCAGCAGGCGCTTCCAGTCGGCCGCCGACCAGGCCGAGGCCGGCAGGGTCTGGATGGCCGCCCGCCGCACCGCCGCCGAGGCATGGGCCAGGGCCTTGGCGGGCGCGGACGCGGAGGCTCCGAGCCCGTGCAGCGTCCACAGGGCGTGCAGCGCGCGGGGATTGAGGCCGAGGTCGTCGACCGAGGTGTCCGAGGCCATCCGCACCAGCTCAGGCACGACCGACCGGTCCTGCGCCTCGACCAAGAGCCGCTGGGCCTGCAGGCGGACCTCCATCACCGGGGATCCCAAGGCTGCCAGCCGCCGCTCGGGGTCGCGCGCCGACAGGTCCATCTTCGGGGCCGGCTTGCCGTCGCGGTGCGTCACGCGGTAGATGCGCCCGTGGGTCTTGTCGCGCAGGGGCGTCTCGTAGGCGTTGCCCTTGCCGTTGCGGAAGCCGTTGGGTGTCGGGTTGTGCTGGATGATGAAGTTGTACCAGTCGAGCACCCACAGCGCGCCGTCCGGCCCCACCTCGGCCATGATGGGTGAAAACCACTCGTCGTCGCTGGCCAGGAAGTTCTTCTCGTTGAAGGCCTTGAAGTCGGCCCCGTTGCCCTCGAGACGGAACTGCCCGATGAGGTGGCCCGTCGGCTCGGTCACGAACGACACCCGGTTCCAGTACTCCTTGGGAAAGCTCCGCGCCGTGTACAGGGCCGACCCGGCCCCGGCCGTGTATTTGCCGTGCCAGTCCACCTGCCGGACGTTCTTGGCGATCGGGTGGTAGAGCTGGTTGTCGGCGATGGACTCCATGCGGGCGGCCGACCAACCGCTGACCGCCTCGTAGTAGCGGTTGGGGATGGGCATGTACCACGCGGCGTTGCCATTGGCGGTCGAGCCGAAGACCAGGCCGTCCTCGGAGAGCCCGAGGCCCCAGGTGTTGTTGTTGCTCGAGCGGACAAACTCCAGGGCCGATCCGTCGGGCTTGAAGCGGAAGACCCCCATGCCGAACTTCACGTTCCGGCCGCCCACCTCGCCATCGAAGCCGCTGTAGCCCACCACGCCCCAGATCCAGTTGTCATGGCCGAAGCGGATGTTGCTGGCCGTGGCGTGGGTGTCTCCCATGCTCCAGCCCTTGAAGAGCACCTTCCGCTCGTCGGCCCGATCGTCGCCGTCGGTGTCGCGCAGGAAGAGCGTCTGGCCACCCTCGATCACGATGAGCCCACCGTTGGCGTGGCAGAGGCCCGTGGGGATGGACAGCTTGTCGGCGAAGACCGTGAACTTGTCGGCCTTGCCGTCGCCGTCGGTGTCTTCGCAGATCTTGATCCGGTCGCGCCCCTCGCCCGGCTTCTGGAGTTCGTTGGGGTAGTCGACCGTCTCGGCGATCCACAGCCGGCCCCGCGCGTCGAAGGCGAGGCTGATGGGCTTGAGGATGAGCGGGTCGGCCGTCCACAGGTCGGCCTGGAATCCCTGCCGCAGCACGATCCGCTGGGCCGACTTCTCCGGGGTCAGCGGGGTCTGCATCCGGGTGATCTTCTCGCCCTCCGTGCCCCAGCGCTGGCCGGCCAGGTAGTTGGGCATCGGGTGCGGGGTCTCCTGGTAGGGCAGGGGGGGCAGTCCGGCCTTGGGCTGCAATTCCTCGATCGCCGCGGTGGCGGTGGTGACGGCCAGGGCCGAGGCGACGAGCAGGAGGGGCGTCAGGGAGCGCGACGGGTTCATGCGGTGTCTCCGGTGGGGATAGTCGATCCGGCCCCCGAAGGGAAACGAAACCGGGGGAGCCGGGTCAGGCGATGAGCTTGTGGAGCAACTCGCCGTGGATGTCGGTGAGGCGGTAGTCGCGGCCCTGGAAACGGAAGGTCAGGCGCTGGTGGTCCAGGCCCAGCAGGTGCAGCAGGGTGGCGTGCAGGTCGTGCACGTGGGCCCGGTCGGACACCGGGTTGAAGCCCAGCTCGTCGGTCTCGCCCAGCACCTGGCCCGCCCGGATGCCCGCGCCGGCGAACCACATGGTGAAGGCGTCGATGTGGTGGTTGCGCCCGGTCTTCTCGCGCGTCTCGCCCATCGGCGTCCGCCCGAATTCGCCACCCCACACGACAACGACGTCGTCGAGCAGCCCACGCGACTTCAGGTCCCGGACCAGCGCGGCCGAGCCCTGGTCGACCTGGTGGGCCACCTTGGCGAGGTCGTCCTCGAGGGTCTCGCCGGGCCCGCCGTGGGAATCCTAGTTGGTGTGGTAGAGCTGCACGAAGCGCACGCCCCGCTCGACGAGCCGCCGGGCCAGCAGGCAGTTGCGGGCGAAGCTCGGCGTGTCGCGGGTGCAGCCGTAGAGGGCCAGCGTGGCGTCGGACTCGCCCCGGAGGTCGGTGAGCTCGGGTGCGCTCGCCTGCATCCGCCAGGCCATCTCGTAGCTGGCGATGCGCGTGAGGATCTCGGGGTCGCCCGTCTCGGAGGCCCGGCGGAGGTTCAGCTCGCGGAGGGTGTCGAGGGCGCGGCGCTGCGCCTCCTCGCCGATGCCCGCGGGCCGGCCAAGGTTGAGGATGGGGTCGCCCGAACCCCTCAGCGGAACCCCCTGGTGTGTGGTCGGCAGGAATCCGCTCGACCAGTTCACGGCCCCGCCCCTCGGCCCGCGGGGCCCGCTCTGGAGCACGACGAATCCGGGCAGGTCGCGCGACTCGCTCCCGATGCCGTAGGTGACCCACGAGCCCAGGCTCGGCCGGCCGAACTGGCCGCTGCCGGTGTTCATGAAGAGCTTGGCCGGTGCGTGGTTGAAAAGGTTGGTGGCGCAGGTCTTGACCAGCGCGATGTCGTCGACGATGCCGGCGATGTGCGGCAGCAGGTCGCTCACGGTGGCCCCGGACTGCCCGTGCTGGCGGAAGGTGCGCCTGGTGCCCAGCAGGGTGGACTTGTTCTTGAAGGACGAGTCCATGAAGGCGAAGCGCTTGCCCTCGAGGAATGACGGCGGGATGGCCTGCCCGCTGAGCTGGTTGAGCCGAGGCTTGGCATCGAAGAGCTCGAGCTGGCTCGGGCCCCCGGCCATGAAGAGGTAGATGATGCTCTTGGCCCGGGCCCGGTGGTGCGTGGGCTTGGCCTCGAGCGGTTCCCTGCCGGTCGCCGATGGGGCCGGGGAGGGTGGAGGTTCGGTCCTCGGTGGTCGGCCGCCTTCGGCCAACAGGGACGCCAGGGCGAGGTTGCCGATGCCGAGGGCGCAGCGGCCGAAGAAGTGCCGGCGGGTGAGGTCGGCCAGCGAGGGTGGCACCTGGGGGGTGGCCCGGGGGGCGTCCGGGGCGGAGTCGTCGGGGTTCATTCCCGGGTGATGGTTTCGTCGAGGTTCAGGAGCACCCGAGCCACGGCGACCCAGCCGGCGGCCGGTGGTCCTTCGGGCGAGGTTGGCGACGTGGAGGCGGAGCCCTCGGTGCGGAGCAGCGCCAGGAGGGGGGCCATCTCTTCCGGGGCGGGTCGACGGGCCGTGCAGCGCTGGAAGGCTCGGGCGATCCGCTCGGGCTCCGGGCCCGGGCTCCCGGCCATGCGCCGGGCCAGCGCCTGGGCCAGTTCGTGGAACTGGGCGTCGTTCAGCAGCGTGAGGGCCTGCAGCGGGGTGTTGCTGCGCAGCCGGCGGGTGCAGGTCGTGAAGCTGTCGGGCGCGTCGAAGACCGCCAGGGCCGGGTGCAGGGTGGCCCGCTGGAGCCGCGTGTAGAGGGCGCGGCGGAAGCGCTGGCCCCCGGGGCTGGCCGCCCAATCGCGGTTGCTCTGCGTGAAGGCCCCCAGGCCGGCCGGCTGCGGGGGTTGCACCGGCGGTCCGCCCAGCGTGCGGTCAAGTCGGCCCGAGGCGGCCAGCGCGACGTCCCGGATGATCTCGGCGTCGAGGCGCAGGCGGTTCTGCCGGGCAAGCCAGCGGTTGAGCGGGTCGCTTTCGCGCAGGTCCGCACGTGCGACCGACGACTGGCCGTAGGTGGCCGATCCGGTGATGAGCCGGTGCAGGTGCCTGAGGCTCCAGCCCGATTCCTGCAACTCGACCGCCAACCAGTCGAGCAGCTCCGGGTGGGAGGGTGGGGTTCCCTGGGTGCCGAAGTCGTTCTCGGTCTCCACGAGGCCGCGTCCGAAGTATTGCTGCCAGATGCGGTTGACCACCACGCGGGCCGTCAGCGGGTGGTTGGGCGAGACCAGCCACCGGGCCAGGTCGAGGCGGCTGGCCCGGCGGGCGGGCCCGGCCGGCAGCGGCGGCAGGACCCCGGGTGTCGCCGGCTCCACCGGCTCGGCCGGCCGGGTGAAATCGCCCTGGATGAAGCGCCGCGTCGTGCGTGGCTGGCTGCGTTCGCTCAAGACCAGCGTGGTGGCCCAGCCGGCGGCCTTTCCCTTCGGATCGACCGTGCCGGCCGGCACCCCCGGCAGCTCGAGCGTCGGCTCGTCCTGGTCGTTGAAGAAGGCGAACAGGCCGTAGTAGTCACGGTGGGAGATCGGGTCGAACTTGTGGTCGTGGCACTGGGCGCACCCGATGCTCAGCCCCAGCAGGCCCGAGCCGGTGGTGGCCACGCGGTCGAAGACCGACTCGATGCGGAACTGCTCCGGGTCGATGCCGCCCTCCTGGTTGATCTGGGTGTTCCGGTGGAACCCCGTGGCCACGCGCTGGGCCAGGGTGGCCCCGGGCAGCAGGTCCCCGGCGAGCTGCTCGACCACGAACGTGTCGAAGGGCTGGTCGGCGTTGAGGGCCGCCACCACGGCGTCGCGGTAGGGCCAGATGGAGCGGGGGGCGTCGATGCTGTAGCCGTTGGAATCGGCATAGCGGGCGATGTCGAGCCACCAGCGGCCCCAGCGCTCCCCGTGGTGCGGCGAACCGAGCAAGCGGTCGATCACCCGGCCGCGTTCCAAGGGAGAGTCGCTGGCCACGAAGCGATCGACCTCCTCGGGCTCGGGCGGCAGGCCGACCAGGTCGAGGTGCACCCGGCGCAGCCAGGTGGCCGGATCGGCCGGCGGCGAGGGCCGCAGGCCCAGGCGTTCCTGGCGTCCGCGGACGAACGCGTCGATCGGGTTCGGCGGCGCGCCTTCGGTCCCGTGGGCGACCCGTGGCACCGGCGGACGCGTGGGCGCCACGAAGGCCCAGTGGACGAACACCCCGGGCGTCTCCGTCGTTGGTGCTGTGGCTCCCTCGGCGATCCAGTTCCGGAGCGTTTCCATCTCGGCCGGATCCAGCGGGGTGCGCCGGTAGGGCATCTGGTCGATCGACGGGTGGGTGCCCTCGACCACCTGCACCAGGAGGCTCCCGTCGGGGTCGCCCGGTCGGAGGGCCGGCCCCGAGTCACCCCCCTTCAAGGCTCCCGCCGCGGTGTCGAGCCGGAGGCCCGCCTTCGGTCGCACGGCCCCGTGGCAGCCGACGCAGGACCGCGTGAGCAGGGGTTTGACCGTTTCCACATAACGCGCTCCCGCGGCTGGTTCGCCCGAGGCACGACCGGCTGCCAGGGAAAGCAGCCCTCCGGTCAGGAGCCGACCGACGCGATGGACGAACCGGTGCATCATGGGCGAATGAGGGGACAGGCTATGCCTTGGGACCGGAGAAACAATGCCGCAGTCTCGGAGCCGTTCCCAGGGGCGTCGCCTGGGTGCTCCGGTTTCAGGCGTTCAAACCATGCCCCTGCGGTGGTGACGGATTCCGGGACCAACCCGCCTGACCCCTCTCCGGCGGGATGGCTGGAAAAGCTCAAAAAATGGGCATTTTTACCTGTTTTCCGGGGACTCCAAAAAGAATCGGAAACTCGTTGCCAAATGTAATCCACAGGCGTAGCCAGCGTGTCGAACCCCCTCCTGCCGGACCGTCCGGAGCGCCGGTCGCGTCGTCGACGGACTCCGTCGACATCCGGACATCGGCCCGATCGGAGGGCAACGCAACGCAGCACCACACCGCATGAACCTCCAAAGAAACCTGCCGTTCCTGGCGGCCGCCTTCGTGGCGGCGCAGGCCTTCGGCCAAGCGCTTCCGGGAAAACCGGAGGACAATGGCGTCAATCCCGTCGGGGAGACCGTCTACGTCAACACGTCCGACACCATCAACAACTCCAAGACCGAAAGCCTGGGCGTGGCCATCGGCCGAAACGGCAACGTGATCGTGGGCTGGGAGGACGACGGAGACGCCCTCTCGGACCTGGAGGCCGTCTGGACGCTCTTCGACCGTGACAGCAAGCCGATCACCCCCGAGACCGCCATCACCTCGGTGGATCCGGCCTTCGCCGGACAGACGCTCACCTCCCGATTCCTGTCCTACTTCCGCAAGGACGGCAGCGCCGTCTCGGGGCGCACCGGGTGGGGACCCAAGATCAAGTCGAACCTGTTCGGTGACGGACTGGGCATGGGTTCGACCTCGTTCGACCTGGGGCTCGAGGTGGTCGAGTTCGCCGGCTACCAGGACGCGGGCGACTGGCCGGCCGTCCAGTTGTTGACCGACGCGGGCACCCCGGTGGGCATCGTCAATGGCGTGCCGGTCGAGTACGGCGCTCGTTCCGGCAACATCCGCATCGGCGACTGGGAGTTCCTCTCCACGGGCAACGTGGTGGTGGTCGGCGAGAGCCGGCAGGGGGATGACCTGGTCAGCGTCTACAAGGGCGAGGCCGCGGCCAACCACGTGATCGTCCGGGTGGTCGACAAGACCGGCAAGGAGGTCAAGGCCACCCAGTTGGCCAGCGCCACCGCCACCAAGAGCGAGATGTGGCACGGGTCGGGCGTGACCAAAAACGGGTTCGCCGTGCGCTTCTCGGACAACGGCGCGGGCCGCATCCGGCTCTTCGACAATGCCGGCACGCCGATCTCGACCAACATCGACCTGGCGGCCGTCGCGGGCAACCCGATCGCCGGCGCCGGTGGGCGGGGTGACGGGGTGGGCTTCCACGGCAATGGCAACGACGCCTACGCCTCGGTCGCCATCGGCAAGGATGCCGATGGCAAGAGCCAGGTCTGGCTCAGCGTGCTCAACGCCAACGGTACCCTGCGCTGGAGCCGCTCGGTGGCCGACGACCTGGAACTGCTGGCCCCGGGCCGCTGCGATGTCGGCATCGACTCGCTCGGCCGCGTGGCCGTCGTGTTCGACGACGCCTCGGGCACCGGCGGCAGCGCCAAGATCGTCATGGCCCGGGTCTTCGACGCCACGGGCAAGCCCCTCGGCAAGACCTTCCACGTCAGCGAGAAGGAACTGCCCGCGGCGGACACCCTCGAGGCCAGGAATCCCCGGGTGGCCTTCCGCAACGATTCCATCGCGGTGGTCTGGGAAAGCCTGAACAGCGGCGAGCCGGACAAGCGGGTCGTGGCCATGCGCCAGTTCGTCATCCCGGTGCGGCCGGGCAGCATCGAGTCGGCGGGCCTCAAACGCATCGTGGCCGACACGCCGGTGATCGTCCCGGCGGCCGACTCGCTCGGCAACTGGGAGCCCTTCGCCTCCGTGCTGGGCACCTCCACCTTCCTGGTCGAGGCCAACACCTTCGCCGACGGCAGCACCGCCGAGCAGCGCTACGTGGTGGCCCTCCAGCCGGCGGCCGGCGGCGCGATGAAGCTGGGCGAGGCCTTCTTCAACGATGCCGGGGTGCCCTTCAAGGGGGCCATCAACGCCTCGCGCCAGAACGGCAATCCGGGCCGCGTGGCGGGTGATCCCCGTCCGGGCGCGGTCCACTTCATCACCGGTGCCGAGGCCTCCCCGCACGTGGTGGACGGCTTCAACAGCGACAACCGCTTCACCGGCGGCTTCGACCGGCTCGGCGACGGACGCTACGGCACGGTTCAGACCTTCAAGATCGACCCGGCCACCCTCGTCCAGACGGCAATGAGCAAGGCCCAGGATTCGGCCAACGGCCGGCGCACCTCGGGCGCGGCCCCGGGCAACCAGATCACCCGCTTCGGCGGCGATGTCGCCGCCCTGAGCGACGGCAACTTCGTCTCGGTCGTGGAGGACCGTTCCAACCAGATCCGCACCGACGGCAACTGCGCCACCGCCACCATCTTCTCGCCCGACGGCAAGGTGGTGAAGGAGTCCTTCAAGGTGGCCGACGGCGACCTCTGGGCCAATGTCGCCGCCTTCAAGGGTGGCTTCGCGGTCCGCGTCGCCGGCAAGCTGTACTTCTACAACAATGCTGGTGAGCAGCAGGGCGAGCCCGTCGCCCAGTCGACCTCCGGCGAGAACTTCGACGGCGGCCGCGGCGACGGCACCCGCCTGGGTGGCCACATCAACCAGCCCTGGGTGTTCCTGGTGGGCCGGGTGGTGGGTTCGACGGCGGTCCGTGTCGCCATCTGGGACGCCCGCACCCGCGCGCTGGCCGCCTTGGCCGACGTGAGCGAAGGCGGCTTCCGGGCCGATGCCGACCGTGCCGTGGTCGGTGCCGATGGCTTGGGCCGCTTCACGGTGGCCTGGGTGTCGAAGCCCGACGGCTACGAGGCCCAGCAGGTGGCCGCCCGCGTCTTCGAGATGGACGAGGCCACCAAGACGGTGAAGCCGCTCACGCCAAGCTTCCTGCCCTTCGTCAACGCCTCGCCGGTGGGCGGCATCCGCTCGGTCGGCATGAGCGTCGCCATGACCACCAAGGAGATCCTCGTGGCCGCCAAGGGCGAGATCAACCTGCAGAACCAGCCCGACCAAGGGGCCAATTCCACCAAGGAGGTCAACTTCTACACGGTGATCTCGCACCCGGCGCCGAAGGACGACCCGACGCCGGCGGCCGGTGGTTCCTCCACCACCACCCCGCGCATCTCGGTGGCCCTGGTCAATGGCCAGTTGAGCATCACCTCCGACCCGCAGCCGCTGCCCGCGGGCTTCGTCTTCGAGGTGGCCCCGAGCCTGACCGGCCCGTGGGTCGCCCAGCCGGGGGCCAACACCCCGATCACGCTGCCGCTCGGCACCGACGCGGCCAGGTTCCTGCGCGCCATCAAGCGCTGAGGCCGGGCGCCGGGCCTTGAACCCGCCCGTCACGGGGGCCGGATCGAATCGGTCGATCCGGCCCCTCTTTTTTCGGACGCCCCGGCTGGCCTTCGAGGCCTTCCCGCCACAGCATCCGGGTCATGATCTCCTCCCGAATGATGGCGCTCGGATCCCTCGCGCTTTCCCTGCTGGCACCGTTCCCGATCCACGCCGAGACCCTCTGGGAAGCCCGTCCGTTCTCGTCGGAGGGGTTCAACAAGCTCATCGAGGGGCCCGCCTGCGACCGCTCCGGCACGGTGTTCTGCGTCGGCTACGGGGACGCCCGCAACATCGCGCGCGTGACGCCGGATGGCCGGGCCGAGCGCTTTGTCGCCTTGCCCGAGGGAAGCGCGGGCAACGGCATCCGTTTCGACCGCGCCGGCCGGATGTACGTCGCCGACTACACGGGCCACAATGTGCACCGCATCGACCCGGCCACCCGCCAGATCACCGTGCTGGTGCACGACGCCCGGATGAACCAGCCCAACGACCTGGCCATCGCCGCCGACGGAACCCTCTACGCCAGCGACCCGAACTGGAAGGACGGCACCGGGCAGCTGTGGCGCATTGATCGGAAGGGGGTGGCCCACCGGGAGGCCGAGGGCATGGGCACCACCAATGGCATCGAGGTCAGCCCCGACGGCCGCCGCCTGTACGTCAACGAGAGCGTCCAGCGGCGCATCTGGGTCTTCGACATCGGCCGGGGCGGCCGCCTCGGCAAGCGCCGGATCTTCAAGGAGTTCCCGGACCATGGCTTCGACGGGATGCGTTGCGATGTGGACGGCAACCTGTACGCCACCCGTCATGGCAAGGGCACCGTGGTGAAGATCTCTCCGAAGGCCGAGATCCTGCGCGAGATCGACGTGCTCGGGCCGCACCCCACGAACCTTTGCTTCGGCGGCGAGGATGGCCGCACGGTCTACGTCACCGAGGCCCACGCCCAGCGGCTGGTGAGTTTCCGGGTGGATCGTCCCGGGCTGGAATGGGCCCGATGGAAGGCCGCCCGATGAGCTTCATCGCCTGCGACTGGGGCACGTCCCGCCTGCGGCTCCGCTGGCGGGGTCCGGACGGGGGGTGCCGCGAGACGGCTTCCGACGAGGGCGCGGCGCGGCTGGCCGCCCTGGGCGGCGACCGGGCGGAGGCCTTCGCCGGGGCGCTTCGGCGGGGGCTCGGGCGGCTGGGTGCGCCGGAAGGCCTCCCGGTGGTGGTCTCGGGCATGGCCGGTTCGAGCATCGGCTGGCGCGAGCTGCCCTATGCCCGGCTGCCGTTCGCCCTCGACGGGTCGGGCGTGCTCTCCGAGCAGGTCCTGCCCGGGGTGCACCTGGTGTCGGGAGTCCGCGGCGTGTCCGACATGATGCGTGGCGAGGAGACGCAAGCCCTCGGCTGGGCCGAGCAGTCGGGCGCCGCCCTTCCGGCCATGGCGACGCTCGTCCTGCCGGGCACCCATTCCAAGCACCTGCGGGTCGAGTCGGGGGCGGTGACCGCCATCGCCACCTTCCTGACGGGCGAGCTGTTCGAGGTGCTGGGCCGCCACAGCGTGCTGCGCCATTCGATCGACGCGGAGGCCGACAGGCAGGCCGACTCCGGCGACGGGGATGCCGGGGCCTTCGACGAGGGCGTGGCGTCGTCGGGCCGGATGGCACTCGGCGCCGCGCTGTTCCAGGTGCGGGTCCGACAGGTCCTCCACGGCCGCCCGCCCGCGGCCAACCGGGCCTTCCTGAGCGGCCTGCTGATCGGGGCCGAGCTTCGGGCCCTTCCGGGCGACGACACTCCCATCGTGCTGGCCGCCGGGTCCGGCCTCCGGGAGTCTTACAGCCGGGCGGCGGCCGGATGCGGGCTGGGCCCCCGATGGAGCGCCATCGAGGTCGACGACCTCTGCGAATTGGGTCAGCGTCGCCTTTGGCGGCGATGGTCCGGGGGCTGAATGCCTCGGGCGCGGCGCGGCGGCCCGGGGCGGCGGAGCCGATGCCGAAAGCTCCGGCCCCGATCCCGGCCCCTGTCACCTTGGAGACTCTGGCAATGATCCACCCTTTCCACGAAGACCGTTTCCGGGCCATGCCCGTGGTCGGCATCCTGAGGTTCTTTCCGCTGGCGCAGGTCGAGCAGCTGGTGCCGGCGGTGATGGCCGGCGGGCTGGTGAACCTGGAGGTCACCCTGAACAGCCCCGGGGCCAGCGACCTCATCCGGCGCGCGCGGGAGCTGGTCGGCGACCAGGGCAATGTCGGCGCCGGGACCGTCACCTCGATGGCCGGCCTCGAGGCCGCGCTGGAGGCCGGGGCGAGCTTCATCGTCACCCCGGTGGTGTTGCCGGAGGTCATCCGCGCCTGTGTCGATCGGGGTGTTCCGGTCTTCCCCGGGGCGATGACCCCCACGGAGATCTTCACGGCCTGGAATCTCGGGGCCACGATGGTCAAGGTGTTCCCGGCCGACCAGCTGGGGCCGGGCCACCTCAAGGCGGTGAAGGCGCCGTTCCCGGAGATCCCGCTCATGCCCACCGGCGGGGTCACCGTCGAGACGCTCCCGGCCTTCCGCGCCGCCGGGGCCGACGCCTTCGGGGTGGGTGGCCCCCTGTTCGATCCCCGCCGCGTTGCCGCCGGCGACTGGGACTGGTTCCGCCAGCGGGCAGGGCAGTTCCGGGAGGCGTGGCGTTCCTGCGCGGGCCCGGTCGACCGGTGAGTCGGCACAACCCGGCCCACGGACCGCCCGGTCGGCCGTTGCCGTCACATGGCCTTTGACGGGGCCGACTCCCCGGCGCTAGGTTGGTATCCATGAAGCAAGGCCGATCCTCGATCCCGTGGGGTGTCGTTGCCGGGCTGGCCCTGCTGCCGGCGGCCGTCCCCACGCTTCTCGGTGGCGACAAGGCCCAGACGTCGGGTGCGGTCCGCTCCGAGGCGGCCCCCGGTTCGCGCCTCCAATCGGAGGCCGAGCGGGTGGGCACGATGAACAAACTCCTGCGCAACCGGCAGTTCGACGTGTTCCGTTCGGGCAACTCGCTGGGCGGAGCCATCGACGTGTCCCTGCCGGCACCCTCCAAACCCATCCCGAACCTCGACCCGAAGGCCCAGCAACGCCTGCTCGACGAGTACGACCGCAAGAAGAACTGGCTGGCCGAACCGGGCTCGGTGACTCCGCGCGAGATCGACAAGGCCGACGAGATCGAGTCTGGAAAACCCACCAGGGACGACGACGAAATCCCGAATTTCAGCCGTGAGCGCGGGCGTTCCCGCCGCTCAAGGGATGAGGCCGCCCAGCGGAGCGATTTCGAGGACGACGAGGGACAGGCCAAGCCGAGGAACCGCAAGGACTCGAGGCTTTCGGCCGAGGAATCCCGCTCGGACAGGCGCACGGCCGACCGTGCGACCCAGCAGGCCGCACGCCAGTTGGACCCCAACAGCACGGATGCCGGGCGCTCCAAGCCGATTTCCGAGGTGTTGGCCGCGGATGCCGATCACCGGAACTGGTTCAAGGCCCCTGCCGCCAGCGATACGGCGGGGACCTTCGGGTTCGCCTCGTCGACATCCCGACCCGAGCAGCGGTTCGAGGGCTTCTCCGGCACGGCCGCCTCGTCATCGTCCTCCCGTTCCGGCATCAACCCGGCGGCACCGTCCGCCTCGGAATTGCTGGGGACGCCTGCCAGCGGTCTCGATGCCGACCCGGGGCGTCGTTTCGATCCGACCGTGGCCCCGGGGTCGGCCTTCTCGGCGGCGTCCACCGCGGATGCCGGACTGTTCCCGAAGACCGGTGGCGGGGCGTTCTCGGCGGCTCCCGCGGCCTCGTCGTCCCCGTCGGGAGCGTTCGGCGGGTTCGGCGGGGCAGGTTCCCGAGGCCTCGAAGGATCGGTCCGGTCGCTCTTCAACAGCTCCTCGGGCGACTCGTCCCCGGCGATCCGGTCGTCCTCGAGCTTCACGCCGCGCCCGGCGGTGCTCTCGTTCCCCCAGAACGGACCCTTCTGAATGAACTGGTTGCCCTGGGCCGCACTGGCCTGCTGTCTGTGGGGAGGCGTCCTGCGCGCCTCCGAGGCCCGCGTCGTCAAGGTGTTGCCGCATTGGGTCGATCATCAGGGGCGTCACGCCCTCTCGCCCAGTCTGTATGAGCGGGACGCCTACCAGGCCGAGTTGCGCGACCACCCCGAGAAGCGTGGTGGCCTGCAGTACGAGGTGCTTTGGAAGGCCTCGGGCCGGGTCACCGGCCCGTTGACCCTTCGCCTCGAACTCCGGGGGGGCCAATCCGGCGTGCCCGAGGTCGTCGAGATGCCCGTGAAGCGCGGTCTGTTCGGGAGGCGGTGGTCGCGGGTGATCGTTCCCGCCGAGCAGGTGTCCCGCCTGGGCACCGTGACCGCCTGGAAGGCCACCTTGGTCGAGGCGGGCAAGCCGCTGGCCGGGTCGCAGTCATTCCTGTGGTGATGGGCCAGGGCTGGCGACCTGCCCGGTGCCAGGATCCGGCACGAATCGCGCCGGCCCCTCCCGGACGTTCCGGCGCCGGCGCCACAGCGCGAAGCCGACCAACCCCAGGCCGCTGATGGCGGCATACTCCCCAGGCTCGGGGACGGCCGAAAAGCTCACGTTGTCGAAGCGCCAGGTCCCCGACGGCGAATAGCTCGAGCCCAGACGCGATGCCAGGTAGCGCGAGGTGTCCGGCGACCCGAAGTCCGACACCACCCGGACCAGCAATTGGGACACGTTGGCCGATTCGGGCGGCAGGGCGACCACCCGGTCGTACCAAGTCTCCCCGGAGCCGCTCGGGGCCGGGACGACCGTGAACCGTCCCGCCTCGGAAAACCCGATGCCGTCGGAGGACCACAGCACGCGTGCGGTGTTGGCCGAGGTGTTGCTGGGCCGCATCTGGAAGGCCATCGACACCGGACCGAGGCCTTCGGTGGACAGTCGGAACTCGACCCCGGCGGTTCCGGGATCCTCCGCTGAAGTCCCATCGGGTGATGAGCACCTGGCCCTGCAGGGTCGGTAGGACGGCCACCAGCGGGAGAACCCATCGGCCGAGGTGCCGGCACCGGGGGGCAAGGAGCCCATGCGGCGGAAAGGATCGGGATGGACCCGTCGGATCGGTCCGTCCGCCGCGGGTCGTGGGGATCGTCCGGGACGGGATCCGGGCCTCGGGTTGCGGGTGTGCAGGATGCCGTGCCGTCCGTTGGGAGGTTGCCAGGGTCGTCGCGGGGCCGGCAGGAAGATGACCCTCCGGAAGAAGTGTCGGGATGCTCATGGTATCCCAGACTTCGCTCCATCGGTGCCCGATCTCTCGGGAAATCTCCCGGATCTGCCCGAGGTCTGGATCGCCGGCAGCCGTGCCCGTCGCATCGGACGCCCATCCGGCCTTCAAGGCCGTTGCCGCCTGAAGCGCCGCAATGCCCTAACGGTGCTCGCCCAGGAGCCAGCTCGGCTTGCGCTCGATGTGCTTGAGTCCGTACTTGGGAATGGCCTGCCGGATCTGGTCCACCGCCTCGTCGACCGAGTCGGTCACCAGGAAGAGCTTCAGGTCGTTCTCGGAGATCGTCTTGAGGCGGCGCATCTTGTCGATGTACTCGAGCAGTTCATGGTGGAATTCGCGGCCGAAGATGATCACCGGGAAATTCTGGATCTTGCCGGTCTGGATCAGCGTCATCGCCTCGAAGAATTCGTCCAGGGTGCCGAACCCTCCGGGGACGATGACGAAGGCGTAGGAGTATTTGATGAGGAGGGTCTTGCGGACGAAGAAATAGCGGATGTTCACCCACCGATCGAGGTAGGGGTTGGGATTCTGCTCCATCGGCAGCACGATGTTGCAGCCCACCGAGCGGCCACCGACGTCCCGTGCGCCCCGGTTGGCCGCCTCCATGAGGCCGGGTCCGCCGCCGGTCATGATGGTGAACCCGAGCTTGGCGATTTCCGCCGACAATCGGCGGGTCTGCTCGTAGTACGGGCTGGACTCCGGGAACCGGGCCGAACCGAACACCGCCACGCATGGTCCGGAGAAGTGCAGCGCCCGGAAGCCCCGGATGAATTCCCGGGCGATGTCGATGACGAACTTGAGGTCGTCCCAGCGGGAGCGGGGGCCCTCCAGGAACCGGATGTCGGGTTGTCGTCGGGGGGCTTCAGGGGTGCGTGCGGAGACGTTGGAGGAGGCATTCATGATGCGTCGGATCGGGCCACGGTACACCCGTTGCCGGCGGACGGAAGGGGCTTGTCCGGAGGACCTTGGCCCCTGCCCGCGGATGTTCCTGGCAGGCTGTCACCCCGGCGCCGGCGATCTTGAAAGGCCTCCGGGCCGACATCATCCTCGACGCCAAGCCAACACCCCACGCATGAGACCCATCGCCAGATCACGGTCCACGAGCCGCCTCCTCGGGGTGCTCTGGCTGGTGGTCTGCCTTGGCTCCCGGCTCCTGGCCGACGCGATTCCCGCCGGGGGTGGCCTGGTGTTCTGGCCGCGCACCAACCAGGCCCGTTCTCCCCATCTGCTGACCAACCTTTCCCTGAGGTTCCGCTACACCAACCATTTGGAGGCGCCCGTCCGGGTGCTGGGGGTCGACGCCTCGTGCCATTGCACGACGCCCAAGATCCCCGCCCTGCCGTGGACCATCGGGCCGCACGCGGCGGGAGAGCTTGAGGTGGTCGTGGAGATCCCCGGCAAGTGGGGCCTGCTGGAGAAGACCCTCCGGCTGTGGACCGCCGACGCGACCAACACCCTGACCGTGCGGGTGGACATCCCGGAGCCCGACGAGCGCCAGAAGAACCGCCTGGCCGCCTTCGCCGACCGCCAGGCCGTGTTCAAGGGGGATTGCGCCAACTGCCACTCCACGCCCGCGGTGGGGTTGACCGGGGCCGAGTTGTACCGTGCCGCCTGCGCCATCTGCCACGAGGCTGAACACCGGGCCTCCATGGTGCCGGACCTCGCGGCCAAGCCCCATGGTGGGGCGGCCTACTGGTCCCAGTGGATCCGCATCGGAAAGCCCGGGTCCTTCATGCCCGGCTTCGACCGGTCGTACACCGGGCCCCTGACCGAGCCGCAGATCCTCTCCCTGATCCGGTATCTCGAGGGCCGTTTTCCCCCGACTCCCGGCGCCAAGGTCGCGCTGCCGCTCGAATGAAGGTCGCCGTGCTTCTCGGTTGGCTGGGGCTCGCGCTGCTGGAGGTCTCCGCCGCCGGTTGGACCGACGGCCCGGGGCACCGTCATGCCGCCCTCGCGCCAAGGAACGGCTCCCGGAATGGCTTTCGACGACTGCCCGCCACCGAGACCGGGCTTGGGGCCACCAACCTCCTGAGCGAGGTGGCCATCGCCGCCAACCGGGTGCTGGCCAACGGCGCGGGACTGGCCGTCGGCGACTTCGACGGCGACGCGCTCCCCGACCTGTTCGTCTGCGGCCTCGAGTCCCCGTCGAGGCTGTTCAGGAACCTGGGCGGATGGCGGTTCCGGGAGGTCACGGCGGAGGCCGGGCTGCCTCCGGCGCTCGGGAGGACACGCGGGGCGGTCTTCGCGGACCTGGACGGCGACGGGCACGACGACCTGCTGGTCTCGACCGCCCTGGAGGGTGTCCGGTGCTTCCGCAACGTGGGTGGCCGGTTCGCCGAGACGACGGTCGAGGCGGGCCTCCGCGGCGATTCCGGCAGCTCGACCCTCGCCCTGGCCGACGTCGACGGCAACGGCACGCTGGACCTCTATGTGGCGAACTACCGCACCAACGACATCCGCGACGTCGGGCGGCTCTCGGTGCGCAACGTCGGCGGGAAGCCCGTCATCCCGCCCGCGTTGCAGGGCCGTTTCCGCATGCGTGGCGACGAGGTCGCCGAATGCGGCGAGGCCGACCGCCTGTACCTCAACGACGGCCGCGGGCGGTTCACCCTCGTGTCCTGGACGGACGGCTCCTTCCTGGATGCCGATGGCCGGCCGCTGCGCGAGGCCCCGCTCGACTGGGGGCTCACCGCCACCTTCCGGGATGTCGACGGGAACGGCTCGCCCGACCTGTACGTCTGCAACGACTACTGGACTCCGGACCGGTTCTGGCTCAACGACGGCCGGGGCCGGTTCCGGGCCGCCGCGCCCTTCACCCTCCGAAGGATCCCCTCCAGCTCCATGGGGGTGGATTTCGCCGACATCGACCGGGACGGGTGGTTCGACTTCCTGGTGGTGGAGATGCTTGCCTCCGATCTGCGGACCCGGAAGCGCCAGTCGCTGGCGGATGCGCCCGAGTGGCCTCCCGTCGGCGCGGATGCAGGGACGCCGCAGGTCTTCCAGAACACCCTGTTCACCGCGCGGGGCGACGGCTCGTACGCCGAGATCGCCCAGTATGCCGGCCTGGCGGCCACCGACTGGTCCTGGTCGCCCATGTTCCTCGACGTCGACCTCGACGGGTTCGAGGACCTGCTCGTCACCTCGGGCCATTTCCGCGACGTGCAGGACCTCGATGCCCAGATGGAGATCCGCCGCCGCCAGCATCCCTGGTCCGGGTACGCGACCGAGGCCTCGCGCCAGGCGGCCTTCACCCGCGAACTGGCCGAGCACTACGGCCTGTATCCCGGCCTGGCACTTCCCCTGAGGTCCTTCCGCAACGGCGGTGACCGCAGGTTCCATGAGACCACCGCCGAGTGGGGACTGACCAACGCCGCCGTCCGCCACGGCATGGCCCTGGCCGACCTCGATGGCGACGGCGACCTGGACCTGGTCGTCAACTGCCTGAACTCCCCGCTGGAGGTCTATCGCAACGAGGCACCCGGGGCCCGGGTGGCCGTTCGGTTGAAGGGCCTGTCCCCGAACCGGGCGGGCATCGGTGCGCGTGTCCTGTTGCATGAGGGAGGACGGACGCAATCGAAGGAGATCATCGCCGGCGGGTCCTACCTCTCGGGTTCCCAGCCGATGGCGGTGTTCGGGACCTCCTCGATGGCCTCGCTGGAGGTGCGGTGGCGCAGCGGCCGCATCTCCTGGGTCACCAACGTGGTTCCCGACCGGCTCTACGAACTCAACGAGCCGGACCGGCCCCCGGCGGTCCCGCCCGCCGTGTCCCGGCCTCCGGCCCTCTTCACCGACGTCGGCGACCGACTGGGGCACACGCACCAGGAGCCTGCGTTCGACGACTACCAGCGCCAACCGCTGCTTCCCTTTGTGCTGAGCCAGCAGGGGCCGGGGCTGGCCTGGTTCGACCTCGATGGCGACGGGAACGACGACCTGGTGATCGGCTCCGGCTCGGGCGGCACCCCGTCGGTCTTCCACTCCGATGGCCGTGGTGGTTTTTCCCCCGGGACCTCCACGCCCGACCTCGCGGCCCCGGGCGACCTCCTGGGCCTTGTCGGGTGGCGGGATGCAACCCTGCGTCCGAGGCTTCTCGCGGCGGTCAGCGGCTACGAACAGCCGCAGAAGGCCCCCCTGGCGGTGCTCGGATCGACGGGTCGGTCGCTGGGGCGCCTGGGGACCTGCGATCTTCCCCCGAGCCTCTCGTCGGCATCGACCCTGGCGATCGGATGCCTCGCGCCTCCGGCCGGGTTGGTCCTCTTCGTCGGTGGCGGGGTCGATCCCGGGCGTTACCCCTTCGCCCGGACCGCGGCCCTGCTGCGCCTCGATGCCAGCGCCGGTTGGAAGCACGATGCCGCCGCCAGCGCCCGCCTTGCCGACGTGGGCCTGGTGAACGGGGCCCTCTGGAGCGATCTCGACGGCGATGCCGTTCCGGAACTGGTCCTGGCCTGCGACTGGGGACCCGTCCGGGTGTTCGCCAGCCGGACGGACGGGCTCGTGGAGACGACCTCCGAGATGGGGCTGGCGGACCTCACCGGCCTCTGGCGGGGGATCGCATCGGCCGATCTCGACGGGGACGGCCGCATGGACCTGGTCGCCGGGAACTGGGGATGGAATTCGGCGTGGTCGGCCGGGGTCGACCGTCCCTTCACCGCGTTGGTCGGGGAGACGAGCCGGCCCGGGACTGTCGACTTCCTGGAGACCGCCCCGGATCCCGTGACCGGAAAGCCCACCCCGTTGCGCTCCCTCGAGCGGTTGGGCGCGGCGCTGCCGTTCGTCCCGACCCACTTCCGCTCATTCAAGGCCTTCAGCGAGGCCCCGATCGATGCGGTCCTCGGCGAGTGGAAGGTCCTCGTCCGGCCCCGCACGGTGCGCACCCTTGCCTCCACGGTCTTCCTGAACCGTGGCGGGCGGTTCGTCGCCTCGACGCTGCCGGCCGAGGCCCAGTTCGCCCCTGCCTCCTCGGTGAACGTCGCCGATTTCGACGGCGACGGGCACCCTGACCTGTTCCTGGGCCAGAACCTGACCGGCATCCACCCCGACGCCGTCCGTCAGGATGCGGGCCTCGGCCTGCTGCTCCGGGGCGACGGCAGGGGAGGGTTCCGCCCGGTCGGGAGTGCCGACAGCGGCCTCCGCATCCAGGGCGATCAGCGGGGGGCCGCGGTGTGCGATTTCGACGGCGATGGGCGGCCCGACCTGGCCGTCGGCCAGAACGGGGCGGCCACGCGCCTGTTTCGCAACTCCGGGGGAACGCCCGGCCTGCGCGTGCGGCTCGTCGGCCCGCCAGGCAATCCCGACGCCATCGGCGCTCAATTCTGGCTCGAGTCGGGGGCGGCCCGCACACCCACCCTGGAGGTCCAGGCCGGCTCCGGCTGGCTCTCGCAGGACAGCGCCGTGAAGGTGGTGCCACGCCTCGCCCAGGCCACCCTGAAGGTCCGATGGCCTGGTGGGCGATCGACCTCCGTGGCCGTCCCGGCGACCGGTGCAGAGGTGCGGTTGGCCTCTGGCGAGCTTTCCCCCTGACCGGTGGCCCCGGAGCCGATCCTTCGGGTGATGTCGACGGATGCCCTGGACGCCCTCTGGATCGAAAAACATCCATGAAAACGGTGTTTTTAGGGTTGAAATTTGACTAGACAACGTATCGGTCCGGTAAGAATTTGCGCCCCTTCCCGTAACCACAACCCGCAAGAATCCATGAACCCACGAATGAACATTCGTCGATGGGCCGCCGCGCTGGCGTGCACCTCCGGATGGCTGGCCTCCGGGCTCGATGCCATCGCCCAGAGCGACGTCACCCAACCCGGCGACCCCGTCATCGCCTCGTCCTCGAACAGTCCCGGCTCCGAAGGGGTCGCCAATGCGATCGACGGCAAGCCGACCAAGTACCTGAACTTCGACAGCCGCAACCCGGAGCCCATCAAGCCCTCCGGGTTCGTCGTTTCGCCGAAGGTCGGGGCGACCCGCGTCACCGGCATGACGATCCAGTCGGCCAATGACGCGCCTGAGCGGGATCCCAAGACCATCACCCTCGAGGGCTCCAACGACGACAAGATCACCGCCTTCAACACCGGCAACTGGCAGGCCATCACCACGGTGAACGCCCCCGCCTTCACGGCGCGTTTCCAGACCCAGACCTTCACCTTCGAGAACAACCGGCCCTACAAGCACTACCGCTGGGTCGTGACCCAGACCGCGACCTCCAACGGCTGCTGCATGCAGGTCGCCGAGGTGGAGCTGCTCGGCACGGTGGTCCCGCCGGATGTCACGCAACCGGGTGACCCCGTCATCGCTTCGTCGTCGAACAGCCCCGGTTCCGAGGGCGTCGCCAACGTCATCGACGGCAAGCCGACCAAGTACCTGAACTTCGACAGCCGCACCCCCGCTCCGATCAAGCCCTCCGGATTCATCGTCAGCCCGACCATCGGCCGCACGGTCGTCTCGGGCATGTCGATCCAGTCGGCCAACGACGCCCCGGAGCGCGACCCGAAGGTCGTCAAGCTCGAGGGTTCCAACGACGACGCGGTCACCGGTTTCAATGCGGGCAACTGGGAACTGATCCAGCAGTTCGACGGGTTCGCCTTCACCGCGCGGTTCCAGACCCAGACGGTGCTCTTCGACAACGTCCGGCCCTACAAGCACTACCGATGGACGGTCGTCGAGACGACCACGGCCAACGGCTGCTGCATGCAGGTCGCCGAGGTCGAGCTCCTGGGCACGGGCGCCCCGAAGGACGTGACCCAGCCGGGTGATCCGGTCTTCGCCTCGTCGTCGAACAGCCCGGGATCGGAAGGCGTCGCCAACGTCATCGACGGCAAGCCGACCAAGTACCTCAACTTCGACAGCCGCACACCGGCCCCGGTCAAGCCCTCCGGCTTCGCCGTCAGCCCCCGCGTGGGTGCCACCACGGTCACCGGCATGACCATCCAGTCGGCCAACGACGCCCCGGAACGCGACCCCAAGGTCGTCGTGCTCGAGGGCTCCAATGACGACGCCCTCACCGGCTACTCGGCGGGCAATTGGGAGAAGATCGTCCAGGTCGACAACGCGGCGTTCACGGCCCGTTTCCAGACCCAGGAGTTCTTCTTCCCGAACACCAAGTCGTACAAGCACTACCGCTGGACGGTCGTCGAGACGACCACGGCGAACGGCTGCTGCATGCAGGTCGCCGAGGTCGAGCTGCTCGCCGTGACCGGTGTCGACTGCTCCAAGGCCCGGTTCACGCTCCAGCCGGTGAACACCCCGGTTCTCGAGGGCTCGACCGCCACCTTCTTCGCTGCCGTCAACGGTCCCTGGCCGCTGCGCTGGCTCCGCAACGGCGAGCCCATCCCGGGCGCCAGCGCCACCAGCTACACCACGCCCCCGGTGACCGCCGCCAACGCGGGTGACGTCTTCGAGGTCGAGATCGTCGGCTGCGAGAAGAGCACGGCCGTGAAGGCGGAGCTCTTCAAGCCTTCCGCGACCAAGAGCATCGGCATCAGCTTCCGCGGCAGCGGCGCCAATGGCGCTCCCACCGTGATGAACGTCGACGACATCACCGGCGTCTGGCCGCAGGCCTACTGGAACGTCCCGGTCAATGCCAACAACGGCACCTTGCCGGACGTGGGCGCCGACCCCGCGATCGACCTGCTGGACAGCAGCAAGAATCCTTCGACCATCACCTTCGAGTATGCGACCTCGGGCACCTGGGGTTCCGGCACCGGCAACTCTTCGGCCACCCAGCGCATGCTCAACGGCATGAACCTCGACAGCCCGGGCGGCGAACCCGCGACGTTCACCTTCGCCAACGTCCCGGCCGGCAAGCACGCCGTCCTCGTGTACGCCGTCAGCCCGCCGCTGCAGTTCCAGGTCGCCTCGTACAAGGTGGCCGGCAAGGCGGAGAAGACCTACTACGCCCGCGTGATCAACTCGGACGAGTACAACGCGGCTCCGGGATTCTACCGCGCCACCAGCACCGATGCCGGCAGTCCGACCATCTCGAACTTCATCCGGTTCGATGATGTCGAACCGTCCGCCGATGGCACCATCGTGGTGTCCGTCGACTGCATCACGACCGGTTACGACCGCGGCACCGGCGTGAACGGCCTGCAGCTCGTGCTGAACGCCCCGAACCCCGGATTGCCGCCGGTGGTCGTCTCGGATCCGCAGCCGACCCTGGTGGAGGCCAATGGCGTCGCGACCCTGACCGTCGGGGCCAGCGGTGACGGGCTGACCTACCAGTGGCGCAAGGACGGCCGCAACCTGCCCAACGGCGGCCATGTCAGCGGCGCGACCACCGCCACCCTGAAGCTCTCGAGCTTCGCCACCGAGGATGAGGGCGTCTACAGCGTCGCCGTCTTCAATCCGGCCGGCAGCGTGATCAGCCGGAACGCCGCCGTGCGGATCTCGCCCTTCGACATCAAGTCGGGCCTCGCCGCGCATCTCAAGTTCAACGAGGCCAGCGGCACCCTGGCCGACAACGCCATCGCCTCGGCCGGCGACGGCACCGTCAACGGCACGGCCTCGTGGGGCGCCGGCATCATCGGCAACGCCTTCGCGTTCGACGGGGCCTCCTACATCCAGGTCCCGGATTACGCCAAGGCCAAGACCGGCATCAGCGGATCGGCCTGGGTCAGCCTCCCGGCGGCCGTCCAGAACGAAGTGGTCATCGCCCGCAACGCCCAGGGGCCCCTCGCCACCACCGGCGGTGTTCGCGTGGTCGGCCAGTTCGAGATGGGGATGCTCTATGACTCGGCCACCGACAGCCTGCTGCCGACGGCCGCCATCAGCATCGGCCCCAACGTCGCCCGGGCCACTTCGGCCAAGGCGTTCCCGGTCGGTGACGGGTTCCACCACATCGCCTTCACGGCCGACGGCGCGCAGCTCCGGTTGTATGTCGACGGCGTCGAGGTCGCCCGTGCGGACTACCTGGCGGACATCAACACGCCTGACATCAAGTACCTGTCCATCGGCGCCCGCCTCGGCCTGAGCACCGACGAGCCTCCGGTCCTCGGACCCGACGGCACGCCGAACTTCCTCGCTGGCGCGTTGGATGACCTCGCCCTCTGGACCCGCGGACTTTCGGGCGAGACGATCAAGGCGATCCATGCCGCCGGCAAGGCGGGCAAGGATGTCCAGACGGTCGTGGAGCCCAAGCCCGCGCCCTCCACGCCGCCGGCGCTCTCCATCAAGAGCAACGCGGACGGCACCCTGACCGTGACCTTCGAGGGCAAGCTCGAGGTCGCCTCGGAGGTGGGCGGTCCCTATCAGGAGCTGGTGGGAGCCACCAGCCCGCTGGTGCTCAAGCCGGACACGGCCCAGCGCTTCGCCCGCGCCCGCCGCTGAGCGACAGTCCATCCGATCACAGGAGGCCGGACCCCGGGGTCCGGCCTCTTTTTTTCATCCAGACGGGCCCATGGACGGGCAATATTGGAGATGCCCCGGCAGGGGATCGGGCTAGATTGAGGCCGTGAGCAGGAACCCCGCCGCAACCCACGGAATGCCGCCGATCGCCCACCAAGCCGTCCGGGAGTGGGTGGAGGCCACCGCGGCCATCACGCAGCCCGACTCGATCTTCTGGTGCGACGGTTCCGAGGATGAAAAGGCGTTCCTCTATGCCGAGGCCGTCCGGCAGGGAGTCCTGATCCCGCTCAATCAGGACAAGCTGCCGGGGTGCTACTACCACCGGTCCCATCCCAACGACGTGGCCCGGGTGGAGCACTGCACCTTCATCTGCACCGAGTTGGCCGAGGATGCGGGGCCGACCAACCATTGGGCCGACCCGACGTCCATGAGGGCCCGGCTGATGGGACTGGCCGCGGGCAGCATGAAGGGTCGGACGCTGTACGTGGTGCCTTACCTGATGGGGCCGCCGGGATCGCCGTTGGCGCAGGTCGGCATCGAGTTGACCGATTCGATCTACGTGGTGCTCAACATGCGCATCATGACCCGGATGGGCCGGGTCGCCATCGACCACCTGGGACAATCCAGCCACTTCAACCGCGGTCTCCATTGCCTGCTCGACGGCGACCCGGAGCGACGGTTGATCTGCCACTTCCCCGAATCCAACGAGATCATCTCGGTGGGGTCGGGCTACGGCGGCAATGTGCTGCTCGGGAAGAAGTGCCTGGCCCTGCGCATCGGGTCCTTCCTCGGCCGGCGACAAGGCTGGATGGCCGAGCACATGCTCATCCTGGCCGTCGAATCCCCGGATGGACGCCGGCAGTATGTCGCGGCGGCGTTCCCGAGCGCCTGCGGCAAGACCAACTTCGCCATGATGATCCCTCCGGAACGCTTCCGTGGCTGGAGGATCTGGACGGTCGGCGACGACATCGCCTGGATGCGGCCCGGCCCGGACGGACGGCTCTGGGCCATCAATCCCGAGGCGGGGTATTTCGGGGTGGCCCCGGGCACGAATGCCCAGACCAACCCCAACGCGATGGCCACCATCGCGCGGGACACGATCTACACCAACGTGGCCCTCAAGCCTGATGGCACGGTGTGGTGGGAGGGCCACGACGATCCGCCCCCGGCCGAGTGCCTCGACTGGAAGGGGGAGCGCTGGACGCCCGAGTCCCCGGGCAAGGCCGCCCATCCGAATTCCCGCTTCACCGCCCCGGCAACCAACAACCCGGCCATGGCGCCCGAGGCCCTCGATCCGGCGGGGGTGCCCATCTCGGCCATCATCTTCGGCGGCCGTCGTGCCGGTGTCGTGCCGCTGGTGTTCGAACCCGATGGCGATGCTGCCGTTCTGCGGCTACAACATGGGACGCTATTTCCGGCACTGGCTCGACATGCGCAAGCGGCTGGCCGAACCGCCCCGGATCTTCCACGTCAACTGGTTCCGCAAGGACGAAGCCGGGCAGTACCTCTGGCCAGGGTTCGGCGAGAACATGCGCGTGCTCAAGTGGATCCTCGACCGGTGCGACGGCCGGACCGGGGCCGTCGAGACGGCGCTGGGGTGGGTGCCCCGCTACGAGGACTTCGACACGGAGGGTCTCAAGGGGTTCACCCGGGAGCGCTTCGAGCGGTTGCAGCGGATGGACACCGAGGAGTGGCGCCGCGACCTGCTCGCCACCGATGAGCTCTTCATGAAGCTCTACACCCACCTGCCGAAGGAGATGGTCTTCCAGGAACAGTTGCTCGTCGCGCGCCTCTGAACCCATGGCCAGGCATGGTCCCCGGCCGGGCGTCCGGTGCGGGCGCGGAAAAACCCGGCCAAAAGCCTGTTGCACCGCCGGGGCCGCATCCGATACTCGCTGCCGATTCGATCCATGATGGAGTGGCATATCCAGTCGCG
The DNA here is from genome assembly GCA_021298285.1 of Verrucomicrobium sp. Taxonomy (GTDB): domain Bacteria; phylum Verrucomicrobiota; class Verrucomicrobiia; order Limisphaerales; family UBA9464; genus SXXZ01. The sequence continues at coordinate 3,332 of JAJTFN010000028.1, read as the reverse complement.
GGCCCACGCCTGCCAGCGATCCGGCCGGCAGTTCCAGGACGGGGAGACCTACCACACCCTGCTCCTGGACACGAAGACCGGTTTCGAGCGGATGGACCTCTGCGTCGAGGCGTTCCGTGAGGTGGCGGCGGACCTTCCCGCCAAGGCCAACCTGGTGTCGCACTGGAAGGGGATCTACGAAGCGCCCCCGCCGGTGCCGCCCGAGGCCATCCGCCGCGATGATGCGGAGTCCCTCCTGCGCAAGCTGCTGGATCGGCGCGAGGAGCGCCATGCCGCCGCCGCCTACATCCTGGCGGTGATGCTTGAGCGCAAGCGCATCCTGCGGGTCAAGGGCCAGTCGCGAGACCATGGTCGGCGTCTTTTCATCTACGAGCATCCGAAGTCGGGTGACCTGTTCAGCATTGCCGATCCCGACCTGCAACTGGACCAGTTGGAGGCCGTCCAGCACGACGTGGCCCAACTTCTGGAGCACGGACTCCCGGATGATCCCGCCGGGACGGCGATTCCCGGTGGCGGGCCGGTCGAGGAACCTTTCAACGCACCGAGCCAGATCCCGTCGCTGGCTCCCGCCTGATTCCACCGAAGCCCTTCCCGGGATGCCCCGTCCCCGGCGCTCCACCGACCGCATGTCCGACCTTGAAGCCCTCCAATCCGCCCTTGGTCATCGATTCAGGGATGCCGGCCTGCTCTCGCTGGCCCTGACCCATCCTTCGGTGGCTCATGAGGAGGGAGGTGGGCAGAACCACAACCAACGGCTCGAGTTCCTGGGCGATGCGGTCATCCAACTGGCGATCACGTCCGAGCTGTTCCACCGGTTTCCCGCGCTGGGCGAGGGGGCCCTGACGCAGGCGCGTGCCCAGTTGGTCAATCGGACCTCCCTGGCGACCCAGGCCCGGCGGCTCAACCTGGGAGGCCAGGTGATCCTGAGCCGGGGCGAGGAATCGAGCGGGGGGCGCTCCCGCAGCTCGACGCTGGCCGACGCCTTCGAGGCCATCATTGGCGCGGTCTATGTCGACGCCGGCTTCGAGACCGCCCGTCAGACGCTCCTCAACCTGCTGGCCGAGGGTGGATCGGCGATGGCCGAGTTGCCCAACCTCGAGAACCCCAAGGGCGACCTGCAGGAATTCCTTCAGGCCGGTTCCCCGGAGGCTCCGCGCTATGAGTTGCTCGAGACCGAGGGTCCCGACCACAACCGCACCTTCCGATGCGCGGTGCTGCACGGAGGTGTGGAGCTGGCCCGGGGCGAGGGACGGAGCAAGAAGGCCGCCGAGAGCCATGCGGCGTTCCTGGCGCTGCAGCGGCTCAAGGCGGCCTCTTCCTCGGTGTCGTCGAAGCCTTGAAGGTCCCTTCCGCCGCGGAGCCCTCCGCCGTCGGGTGCCGGCCGGCTGGGCCTTCAGCGGGCCGCCGAAGCCCCCGGTGCCGCCGATGCTGTGGCGGCGGTCAATTCTGCCAGACGCTTGGCCAGGGTCGCCTCGTGGATTTTCTTCGCCAGGTCGGGCTTCTCGGCGAGGGTCCGCCGCGTGGCATCCTTGCCCTGGCCGATGAGTTCGCCCTGGAACTGGATCCAAGCCCCCTTCTTCTCGAGGACACCGGTGTCGAGGGCCACGTCGAGCAGCGAGCCCTCCTTGTCGATGCCGTGGTTGAAGAGGATGTCGAACTCGGCCTCGGCGAAGGGCGGGGCCACCTTGTTCTTCACGATCTTCACCTTCACGTGGTTGCCGACGGCCGCGCCTGATGCGTCCTTGATGGCCTCCTTGCGCCGGATGTCGATGCGGACGCTCGCGTAGAACTTCAGCGCCTTGCCGCCCGGGGTGGTCTCGGGGCTGCCGAACATCACGCCGACCTTCTCACGCATCTGGTTGGTGAAGAGGCAGGTGGTCTTGGCCTTGTTGAGGATGGCCGTCAGCTTGCGCAGCGCCTGGCTCATGAGCCGGGCCTGCATGCCCATGGTGGCCATGCCCATCTCGCCCTCGAGTTCGGCCTTGGGCACCAGCGCCGCGACCGAGTCGACCACGATGATGTCGAGCGCGCCCGAGCGGGCGAGTGTCTCGCAGATGGTCAGGGCCTCTTCGCCCGAATCGGGCTGGGAGACCAGCAGTTCATCGACGTTGACCCCGAGCTTCTTGGCGTAGGCCGGGTCGAGGGCGTGCTCGGCATCGATGAACGCCGCCATGCCTCCGGCCTTCTGCGCATTGGCGATCAGGTGGAGCATGAGGGTGGTCTTGCCGGAAGATTCCGGGCCGTAGATCTCGATGACACGTCCGCGCGGCACGCCGCCGACGCCGAGGGCCAGGTCGATCGCCAAGGCTCCGGTCGGGATCACTTCGATCGGGCGGGACACCTGGGCGCCCAGGCGCATGATGGCCCCCTCACCGTAGGCCTTGGTGATGGTGGCGATGGCGGAGTCCAGCTCCCGCAGCTTGGCGGCGGAGATCTTCGGCGCCTCGGGCGGGGCGGTGGTGGCGGTGGCTGCGGAACGGGGCTCCGGAGCCTTGGGTTCGGTTGCGGAGGGCTTCTTGTCGGCGGGTTTTTCGGCCATGGTTCAGTGGTGTTGGGAATGGTAAGAAAATTGCGGGTTCAGACCGGTTGGACGGTGTTGGGATGATGCCTGGATCGGGTGCTTCGGGAACCCTTCAAAGGGCTGGTCCTCGTCCGCCTGCCGGCGGGCCGAGAGTCTCTATGGAGTGATGAATGGTTGGGTGGTCGGGGCCTGTGGCAGGGTTTTCAGTGATGCATTGGCGTCGATGGATTTCCGATCGATGGTTGCGGATCCCTCGATCCGATCGGGCTGCAGTCTTGCACCCACCGATGGACAAAGGGTGTCCGAGGGTGTTTCCGGAGGTCGTGCCCGTGGGCTGGTCAGCCGGATCGGTTGCGGACATCGGGGTCCCATCGGCGGAAAGGTTCCGAACTTCGATGTCGGGGGGCCATCGAATTCTCGCGGGACGGTGTGGCGACCCATGCCGGACTGCGTTCTGGGAGTGGCAAAACCTCGACCCGGTCCGGGCCGACTCGGGCCTGCGGAGATCGGCCTGGTCGCGTATGGGTTTGGGAGGGGGGTGCATGGGGTTCGGGTCGGTGGCGGTCATGGCCTGGGATCATGGGGCTTCCCAGAGGACGGTGTCGGGGTGGCCCAAGGCTCCGGTGGCCGATCCGGTGTGTCGTCGCACCCCGCCATCCAGCATCAGGAGGTTGGCCGCCCCCCGGTGGAGGGTGCGGTGGAGATTGCCCGGGCCGGCGACCGCGGCGCGTTGGCCGTTGTCGAAGAGCCAGACCACCCGGGACGGTTCACCCACATCCTCGAGGCGTCGCCGTCGGGAATCCCGACCGCT
>JAJTFN010000150.1 GCA_021298285.1 Verrucomicrobium sp. | reverse complement strand
CCACGTGGCCGTCGACCAGCACGAAGTTCACCGAACCGGGCAGCTTGGAGCCCGCTGTCACGGGAACCGTGCCGCGGAAAAACGACCCGTGTCGCGAGATGCAGAAGCGCTGCATCATCGCCTCGTTGCCGCCGGTCGCCAGGTTGCGGGCCGGTCGGTCGGTGGCCAGCGGCCACGAGTCGGCCCAGTTGCTGTCGCCGAAGATCGGCGTGGTGACGGGCACCTCGTAGCTGCTCTCCTTCGCGAAGGCCTTGGTGGCGTCGATGGCCCCCTCACCCTCCGGCGAATACTGCCAGCCGTTCATGCCGTAGCTGCTCTCGAACCCGGTGTTCCACTGCACGGGCGACTTCACCGGGCCGTACCAGGCGAGGGTCGCGGTGCCCATGGCCTCGCCGGTCTGGTTGCGGTTGGCGGGAATCGGGGCCGTCGGGCAGACGCGGATCTTGTCGGACGGCACGTTGTTGGTCCGCAGCACCGCCATCCAGAACTTGGTGGGCGTGTAGGCCACCGGGAAGGTCTTGCCCGTGTCATTGAGGTACATGAAGAACCCCAGGCCCATCTGCTTGAGGTTGTTCAGGCAGACCACCGAGGCACCCCGCTGCTTGGCCCGGCTCAGGGCCGGCAGGAGCATCCCGGCGAGGATCGCGATGATGGCGATGACCACCAGCAACTCGATGAGGGTGAAGGCCGCGCGCCGGCAGGCGGCCACGGGTGAGGCGATCAATGGGGTCGGCTTCATGGGGTGGTTCGGGTCGGGGTGCGGTTGAGGAAGAGGCGCGGTGGGTTCAACGCGAGGGACCGGCGATGCAGAAGAGGTGCTGGTCGCCCCGGAGGATCAGACGTCCGGCGGCCGGCACCGGGCTGGCGATGATCCGCTCGCCCATCGGGTTCTCGGAAAGCAGTCGGAACTCGCGTCCCACCCGGGCGGCGAACACCACACCATCCTCACGGGCCGCATAGAGCACCCCGCCGGCCACCAAGGGCGAGGCGTAGTAGGGGGCACTGGCCTTGGGGAACGCGGCCGTCCAATGGGTCTTGCCGGTGGCCGGATCCACGCAGGCCACCTCGCCCCGGTGGCGCAGCAGATACGCCCGCCCGTCGAAGAGGGCCGGCGCGGTGACGAACACACCGAGGTCATGACGTTCCCAGACCTTGTGGCTGGAGCTGACGTCCCCGGAGCCCCCGAGCCGCAGGCCGTAGAGGTTGGCCTGGCCCGGACGGTCGTCCCGGCCCACCGGGAGCAGCACGGTGTCGCCGGCACGCACGGGCGTGGCGATGGCCGGCCAGTTGGCCGTGCCCGACGGGTTGAACCCGCCGGCCGTCCACAGCACCCGGCCGTCGTCGAGGGCATGGGTGGTGACGTGATCCGCACCCCAGACCAGCACCGCGGGCCGCCCGGACTGGTCGACCAGGAGCGGCGTGGCATACCCGTTGTTGTTCTCGGCCGGCGCGGCGGACTTGCGGGCGATCTTCCATCGCAGCTCTCCGTTCCGGCGGTCGAAGGCGGCGACCCACGACTCGCCGTCGTGGAGGCGGGAAATGACGATCGAGTCGCCGGCGATCAACGGCGAGGCCCCGCTGTCCCAGTAGAGCTTTTCCGGGCCGAAGCGCTCGGTGAGCTGATGCTTCCAGAGCACCCGGCCTCCGAGGTCCACGGCGGCGAAGTAGGCGAGCGAACGGTGGCGCGGATCGGACAACGCCCCGAGGGGAGTCTCCCAGAGCTTGTGACCCTGGAGGTCGTAGGCGAGGAAGGCGTCCTGTCCGGCCGAGGGTGACGTGAGGTAAATGCGCCCACCCGCGACCACCGGGGTGGAAGTGCCCTTGCCGGGGAGTTCCGTCTTCCACGCCACGGAATCCACAGACCACCGCTCGGGATACGCGGCATCACCGTCCACGCCCCCCGTGGCCGAGGGACCACGCCACGCAGGCCAATCGCCCGTCGCGCCGGCCACCGGCGATCCGCCGACCAGGCAACCGACGATGAGTGAGGCGGCCCAACCGAAGCGGTTCAACGCGGTCGGGAAGGAACGTCGGGAGCCGGGGAACATGGACTGCAAGATATGGTAATCCCCGGCCACGAGGCGAGCGCGGAGATGGACCGATCGACTCCTCGGCGGTTTGGATCCGCGTCGCGCAGGTCCGCCTGCAACCCACCGGCAGACGACGGGAGCCGACCGATGGCACGCCGTCGCCGCCGACGCGGCCGAACCTGCGGCCGCGGGGCATTTTCTCAGCGTTTCACGCCGGACGCGGGCCGACGGGCAAGCCCCATCAGTCGCAGGCTGCCGAAATGATCCTTCTGGGTTCGGGCGTGGCGGGCGCCGGCCCACCATTGCTCATGATGGAAGCCCCCGAAGTTGCCCGCACCATCGGATGGACGGTCGAGATCGCCGACCGCGAGGTTCAGACCGACGACCACCTCGCCCGACTCCGGTGAGTAGCAGCGGCCCGGCGCCACCTCAAGACAGGGGTCGAAACGCACCGACCACTCCACCGTGTAGCCACGACCGTCGGGACGCAGCCGCACGGCCGCCCGCTGGTCGCCCGCGAGGATCCATCGCCGGTAGTTCTCCCAGGCGGTCGGGGAGGTCCGGGGTTCGCCCTCCAGCAGTCCGCCGGTCCCGATGCCGCCGAGGCGTGACTTCGTGGCGTTGCAGACCATCTGCCAGGATCCTCCGTCGCCGTCGACCCCCTCGGGCCCGCTCCAGCGATTGCGGGCATTGATCAGGATCTCGAGCCCGTCCCCGAACCAGGGAAAGCCCTCACGGCTCAATTCGTGCGCGCGCGGATTCTCTGGCGGCAACCAGCGTGGGGTGGCGACGCCGTAGAGACGGTCGTCGGTGACCTCGAAGGCGAAATGCAGCCACTGGAGATCGTGCTGCACCCAGGCCCGCAGGGCCAGGTCGGCGGGGTCGCGCACCGGCGCGAACTCCGCCACCCAGTCGACGACACCGGTGATCTCGGTGGCCCCGGACCATTCGCCGGGCACGAGGACGCCATCGAGCACCGGACTCGGCCCGAACCACGATCGGGCCAGCGGACGACGCAGGCCGGCGGAGGGCCCCGCCGGAGAAACCGACCCTCCGACAACGGGTCCACCGCTCGGGAGACCGCATCCACCGGCCAGGAGCCCGCACAACAGGACCCCGTGGACGATCCCGCCCGCTCGGGCCAGCCAACCACCCCGTCCGTCCTGGGAAGGATTCATCGAACGGGCGGAGGAACTGCAGGCGGACCGATCAGCGGGCGGTCTGCATGCGCTCGTACTGGGCGACCGCCGCCTTGGCGCGCGCGTCGCCATTCAGGGCCATCGCGTAGATCTCCTGCATGACCGAGGCGATGCTGTCTTGGAGAGCCATGCGCTGTTCCGGGGTCATCACCGGTTGGGCGCGCAGCAACTGCAGACGGGTCACGGCGTCCTCCATCTTCCCGGCCTTGAAGTCGGCGACGGCCTGCTTGACCTGCTCGGCGGGCGCCGGTCCCACAGGGGCATCGCCCTCGGCCGGGGCCGCCGGGGTCTTTTCAAGGTCGGCCGCCGATTTCTCAAGGGCGGCGACGGGATCCTCCTTCTTGCAGGCCGTGGCCAGCGAGACAAGAAGCACCAGGGGCAACAGGAGGCGGAGACGGGCGGTCATTGGGAGGGAGGAAGACGGCGGTTGTGACGATTCGATCCGGACCCGGCTCAGCGCCCGTTGGGTGTGGCAGGATTGCACCAGAGGCGATTCTTGGTGGTGATGTTGCCCTCGGCGTAGAAGATCTTGGTCTTCAGGTACTCGGTGTGGCCGTCCACCACGCCGACGGTCGTGCCCTGCGTGTGGAGCCGGGTGATGCCCTCGGAAGGACCGCTCGAACCGTCATTGAAGTCGCCAGGGTTCGTCTCGAGTCCTTGCCAGAGGATGATGGCGTTCGGGTCGAACTGGGAGGACTTGTAGGACCCCGGGGAGATGCCGCCGAACCCGCAGACCGCGCCGTTCATCAGGTAGCTCGACATCTTCTGGGCGCGCCCGCGCCACGCCGTCTTGTTGGTGCGGTCGGCCGGGCACCGGAAGACCGCCGGGCTGCCGATGTTGGCGTAGAGCAGGCCGGTTTCGTAGGCCTTCGCCTGGTTGGTGCTCCAGCGGGCCGAGGTGATGTCGGGCGGGGCGCCCAGCGACGCGTCGTAGAGCCATCCCTTGCGCAGCCACGGGGAATTCCAGTTCGGCTCGGGCAGGAAGTCCTGCGAATCACCCACGTACATGTGGGCCGCGAGGGTGATCTGCTTGACGTTGTTCTGGCACTGGATGGTGATGGCCTTCTCCTTTGCCTTGGCCAAGGCCGGCAACAGCATGCCCGCCAGGATGGCGATGATGGCGATGACCACCAGCAACTCGATGAGGGTGAAGGCGGCGGCACGCCGGTCGAAGCCGCTTCGGAGTGGGGAATTCATGGTGGAATTGGTTTCGCGGTTCCGGAGCCTCGGCCACCGTTGGCGTGACCTTTGGTCCCGGGATTTCAAAGCATTCGAACCGGTCCGCTGAATCCGTCAAGGCTTTCCTGACAGCCTTGGCGTGCCGGCTGGGCGCCACGGGCAACCCTCGGCTGATGGGCGGGGCCTCCCGGCCCGGGGAGCGGTCGGCTTCCCAAACCAACCTCCCCGGGGAACCTTCGGGTTCCCGGGGAGGTGACAGGCAGGTCCGGAGGTCGGATCGTGCCGCGCCCGCTCATGGGGCGGTGAACGGCAACCACCAGGCGCCGGAAGCTCCCCGGGCCACCCAGACGCCCGACGTCGTCGGGGTCGTGAGGTTGGCCCGGGTCAGCCACAGGCTGCAGGGGCGGTCCCCCCGGGCGAACACCCGGAGCGCCCCGGCCGGATCGGCCCCCACCAGGACGAGGGAACCATCCCCTTCACCCAGGAGCAGTCCGTCGAAGGCGAAAAACTGCGTGAGGGCCGCCCCCAGCTTGAAAGCCGGCGTGACGGTGACCAGAGAACCGGAGGCGTCGAGCGCCCAGGTCTCGAGGGCGGCGCCCTTGTCCACGGTCACGGCGATGCGGCCGTCAGGCAATACCGCCAGGGGGTGGGCCCCCAGGTCCGGCAGTTCCCGCTGGGCGATGCGACGGGCCGCGACCCCGTCATAGCCCAGCGACTGGAGGGTCACCGAGGTCAGACCCTTGGCATCACTGGTCTCGACCCGGCAATGGAGCACCGAGCCGCCATGGGAGACTCCCTGGAGTTGACCGGGCAGCGGCACCGGATCCCGCAGGACCGGCTCGGAGGGGTCGGCCGCATCGAGCACCCGCAGCGTGTGGTCGGTCACCCAGCTTCCCTGCGTATCCCACCATGGAAGGGCGTTGTTCGCCGGTGGCTTGTTGGTGGAAGCCGGGACCCACTGGTAACGGGCCACCGAGGCGAAGACCTTGCCACCGCGGACCACCAGCGTGCTCACCGAGCCGCCGTCGCCCACCGCATACTCGCCCACGAACGCCGGGGATTCGCGACGGCTGACATCGACCGCCAGCCACCGGGTGTTGCCCCAGCCGAACCAGATACCGCGCCCCGGGGCGATCAGCGCATCGCCACCGATCATCGCCGCGCCCCGCATCCAGATCGGCCAGAACGAGCCGGACTCCGGGGCCCAGACCAGCGACCCGGGGTGGGGCCAGTGGGCGGCATAACGGCCCCAACCGGCTGCCGACACCTTGGAGGGCTGCGAGCGGCCGACCACCTCGAGGCGATCCCGGGTCACCGCGATCACCTGCATGAGGGTCTCGCCGGGAAGGGTGCTCCAGACCTCGTTGGTGGTGCCGGGGTTCTCCACCTTGGAGGTGTCCGGTCCGCGATGGAGGAGGTAAAGGAACCCGTCGCGCAGGTCGGCCCCGACCACCGGGAGATTGGTCAGCGTGAGCGAGGCGAGGGTCGCGTCGGGGTCCGACGACGGGCTGAGGCGCAGGCGCGGGGCCCCCTGGGCCTGGAGCGCCATGTCCCAGGTCCCGTTGGACAACTGGACCAACCGGTCGCCGGTCTCGAACACCTGGTCGACCGTCTGGGACAGCCCGAGGACGGCCCGCACCTGGGGACGGTCGCGGTCGGCCACCGAGGCCGAGACCAACTCCCCTCCCGAGAGGCTCAGCACGTGCTCCTCGCGGAGCACGGCGCGCCGGGCGGCCGAGGAGTGGTCGATGGTGCCCCGGAGCTTGAGCGACTCCCGGGTGAACTCGAGCAACTGGACGCCCTGGAACCAGCCGTTGGTTCCCTGTCGCCCGTGCCAGGGGAGGAGCACCAGCCCCGCATCGGGGAACACCTTGAAGGCCTTCTCGTCGGCATTGGCCTCGCTCCATGACCACCCGTCGCCCAGGAACACCTTGGCGGCCAACCTCGGGGCCTCGGCCTTGGAGACATCGAAGAGCGAGACGGCCGCCCTCCCCTCCTCCACGCCCATGGCGATCAGCCGGTCGCCCATCGGCTCGATGTAGGTGGACCATCCCGGGACCTCCAGTTCACCCCGGATGACCGGCTTGGCCGGGTCGGACAGGTCGACGATCCAGAGCGGATCAACCCGCCGGAAGGTGACCACGTAGGCACGGTCGCCGTCATACCGAGTGGCGAAGACCGACTCGTTGGTGATGAGGTTCAGCCGTGCCAACCGGACGGGCTTGAGGGGATCCTGCAGGGTGAAGGTCTCGAGGGTGACCACGGACGGCTCGACGACGCCGCTGGAGCGCCAGCGCGCGTCGATCTGCGAGACGACGGTGACCACGTCGCCGGAGACGCCGAACTTGAACTTGTCGGCGACGCGACCCGCGGTGTTGAAGCCCCCGGCAGGCCGGATGTTTCCGGATGGATCAGTGATGTCGAAGACGTTCACCCGGTAGGTGGGCGGGAGATACTCCTTGGGATTGGCCGGATCGACCGTGCCACCGGAGTCGAGCATCGTCGCCACGAAGAGATGACGGTCGGTCGCGTGGATCGCCTGGGCCACCGACTTGGATTCGACGAGCGACCGGATCGCCGGCTTGGCCGGATCGGCCAGGTCGACGGCACTGACCCAGGTGAGGGACTCGAACACGGTGGCGCCCTGGGGTTCGGAGGCCGAGACCGGGCGGTTGGTCCACCCCTGGCTGGCGACGACCAGCACGTTGCCGACGAGACGGCTCTCGATCGGGTAGCCGGGCAGGAGCACGGAGCCGGACTGCCGGGGGCCGGTAGCGGCCGACTGCACCAGAACGACCTCGGTGGCGTCCCAACGGCACTCGGGTTGGGTCAGCAGCGCGAGCCAATCTCCCGCCGGATCCTTGGTCGGCAGCACATAAAGCTGCTCACCCCGCGCGATCATGGGCAGGAGGCCGCGGAGCACCGGACTGTCCGGCCGGGTGACGTCGATCACCTGGAGTCCGCGCTGCTGGTTGAAGAAGTAGAGATGGTTGCCGGCGAACTTCCAGATGTCGGACTCCTCGACCGTGGTGGCCGCGACCGAGGTGCGGTCGGCGAGGTTCTGTCCCGGGGCGGACACCTCGGGCACGGGCGCCCCGCCCGCCCCGGTGGAGGAAGGCTGGGTCGGACTGACCTGCGGGGCGACCTTGTCGGTGCCCTGGAAAAACCCGGCGGGGACACCCAGCGACAGCGCGTCGTCGGTGACGACGCGCAGGATCTCGGTGGACTCGACGGCCGGGATGCTCAAGCTGACTTCACCGGGGTCGTTCGTGGGATTCAGGACGGCGCGCGGTTTCCACGTGCCGCCGCCCAACCTTGGGCGCGACTCGAGGGTGATGCGCCGGACTCCGGCGGGCACCTGGACGGTGACGACCAGGTTGGTGTGGACGGAGCGGATGCCGGAAATCCGGGGTGCGGGCGAATCCGGGGAGGGCGTCTGCGCGAGCACCGGCGGTGCCGACGGGAGGGCCAGCAGGCACGCGGCAGCCGCCGCGAATGCCGCGACGGTGGAGCGGAGGGGGTTCAGGAGTTTCATGGGCTTCAAGGAGGTTGCTGGGGGAATGTTTCGGAGCTTGTGAAATCTGGGGGGGTCAGGGGGATGGCTACGGCTGCACCGGTGAATCACGGCCTGCCGAGGCCTGGCAGCACCGGGTTCTGGGACCCGCCAACGATCGGGCCGGTGGGTTGGAGAGAACCGCCCACCGGCTCGAGCGACATGAAGAGCCCGTCGACCGAACTGCGCTCGAACGTGACGACGGAGACCGGGCTGCCGGAGGGGGTCAGCACGCCGAGACTGGACACCGTGCCATCGGCACCGCGGTTCCAAAGTTGGTACTGTCCTCCCGGCGGGGCCGTCGGGACGGCGACCGCATGGACCCCGGAGTCAGGGGCGCTGAAGACGATCGGAGCCAGGTTGGCAGCCGGATTTCCGTAGGACGTTCCGCTGGGCGGCAACCCGGCGAGGAGTCCACGGTTCTGGGTCGGGTCCGTGAACGCCACCGAGGCAAGGCCCGGGATCTGCGGCGGAGCCGCGATCGCAGCCGAGGCCAC
>JAJTFN010000149.1 GCA_021298285.1 Verrucomicrobium sp. | reverse complement strand
GGCGAGCGGATCCTCGAGGTGCTTCTCGATGGACCGCCGCATGGGCCGGGCGCCGTACTGAGGATCGAAGCCCTTCTCGATGAGGAACTCGCGGGCCTTGTCATCGAGGACCACGGTGACGTTCTTCCGGCGGATCCGCTCGAGCACCTTGGCCACCTCGAGGTCGAGGATGGTGTTGAGTTCGGGTTTCCCGAGCGAGCGGAAGACCACGATGTCGTCGAGGCGGTTGAGAAACTCGGGCCGGAAGAACTTCTTGGCCTCGTCGAGCACCCGGCCGCGCATGGCCTCGTAGCTGGCGTCGTCGGAGGCCTTGGCAAAACCCATGCTGCCCTGCTTGCGAAGGGCCTCGGAGCCGACGTTCGAGGTGAGCAAGACGATGGTGTTGCGGAAATCCACCACGCGACCCAGCGAGTCGGTGAGTTTGCCCTCCTCGAGGATCTGCAGGAGCATGTTCGTGACGTCGGGGTGGGCCTTTTCGATCTCGTCGAAGAGCACCACGGAATAGGGCTGGCGCCGCACCTTCTCGGTGAGCTGGCCGCCCTCCTCGTAGCCGACGTAGCCCGGGGGCGACCCCACGAGGCGGCTGACGGTGAACTTCTCCATGTACTCGGACATGTCGAGCTGGATGAGGGCCTGGTTGCTTCCGAACATCTGCTCGGCCAGCGTGCGCGCCAGGAGGGTCTTGCCGACACCCGTAGGCCCCAGCAGCGCGAAGCAGCCGATCGGGCGCTTCGGATCCTTGAGATCGGTGCGCGCCCGGCGGAGCGCCTTGGCCAGGGCCGAGACGGCGTCCTTCTGGCCGACCACGCTGCGGGCCAGCTCATCCTCGATGGAGAGCAGCTTCTGCATGTCGGTCTGGCCCATCCGCTTGAGGGGGATGCCGGTCCACTTGGCCACGACCTGAAGGATGTCGTCCTCGGTGACGACCACCCGCTTCTCATCCTTGGCGCTCTTCCAGTCGGCCAGCGTCTTCTCGAGGCGCTCCTTGGCCGATTTCTCCTGGTCGCGGAGCTGGGCCGCCCCCTCGAAATCCTGGTCCTTGATGGACTGCTCCTTCTTGAGCCGCAGCGACTCGATCTCGGCTTCGATGTCCTTGACGTTCGGAGGCCGCTGCATGGCTCCGATGCGGGCCTTGGAGCCCGCCTCGTCGAGCACGTCGATGGCTTTGTCGGGCAGGAACCGCGCCGTGATGTAACGGTCGGAAAGCTTCACGCAGGCCTCCACCGCGTCGGCGGTGAACTCGGCCTTGTGGTGGTCCTCGTACTTGGACTTGAGGCCGGTGAGGATGGCGATGGCGTCGTCCACCGACGGGGGCTCGACCTTGACGGTCTGGAACCGCCGCTCGAGGGCCGAGTCCTTCTCGATGTATTTGCGGTACTCGGCCAGCGTGGTGGCGCCCACGATCTGCAGCTCGCCCCGGCTCAACGCAGGCTTGAAGATGTTGGAGGCGTCCATCGTGCCCTCGGCGGAGCCGGCGCCCACGATGGTGTGGAGCTCGTCGATGAAGAGGATGACGTTCTTGGCCTTCTTGATCTCGTCCATCACGGCCTTGATGCGCTCCTCGAACTGGCCGCGGTACTTGGTGCCAGCGACCATCAGCGCCAGGTCGAGCGTGACGACCCGCTTGGTGGCCAGCAACTCGGGCACGTTGCCCTTGGCGATCTCCTGGGCCAGACCCTCGACGATGGCGGTCTTGCCGACCCCCGCCTCTCCCAAGAGCACGGGGTTGTTCTTGGTGCGGCGGCAGAGGATCTGGATGACCCGCTCGATCTCGTTGCTGCGGCCGATGACGGGGTCCATGTCACCCTTGCGGGCGATCTCGGTCAGGTCACGCCCGAAGGCCTTGAGCGCAGGGGTCTTCTGGTCCTTGCCCTTGTCGCCCTTCCCGGGCGGCTTGCCGGCCTCGACCGTCTCGGGGGACGACTCCTTCTCACCGCCTTCCTCCTCGCCCGCCTGGAACTGCGGATCCAGCTCCCGGAGGATCTCCTGCCGGCATTGCTCGATGTCGACCTCGAGGTTGCGCAGCACCTTGGCGGCCACACCGTCTCCCTCGCGCAGCAACCCGAGCAGGATGTGCTCGGTGCCGACATAGGTGTGGTTCAGGGCCTTGGCCTCCTTGGCGGCCAACGCCAACACCTTCTTGACCCTGGGCGTGTACGGGATGTTGCCGCCCGGTTTGGCCTCGCCGCTGCCCCGGACCTCCTTCTCGACCTCCTGGCGGACGGTATCGAGGTCGAGCCCCATCTTCTGCAGCACATTGACGGCAACCCCCTGCCCCAGCTTGATGAGCCCCAGCAGCAGGTGCTCGGTGCCGACGAAATTGTGGTTGAAGCGATCGGCCTCCTTGCGCGCCAAGGCAAGGACTTGCTGGGCGCGTGGGGTGAAGTTGTTGAGGGATTCTTCGCTCATGATCTCAAGGATGCCGGTGCGATCCGCACCAACCGGACGCAATCTGGCCACCAGAGCCCGATCCGTCAAAAGTCTTTGAAGCCGGCAGGGATCCCGGCCACCGGGGACATCGGCGATTTCGGCCGGGCACTCAAGCCCTGGGATGGCTCGCCGCGTACACGGCCTTGAGCCGTTCGATGGTGACGTGGGTGTAGACCTCGGTGGTCTGGAGGTTCTTGTGGCCGAGCAATTCCTGCACGGAGCGCAGGTCGGCCCCATCCTCCAGGAGATGGGTCGCGAAGCTGTGCCGGAGCTTGTGGGGGCTCAGGGCCGGGTCCAATCCGGCGATGGCGAGGTAGCGCTTGAGGCGGCCCTGGACCTGCGAGGGCTTCAGTGGACCCTGGCTGGGACCGAGGAAAACCGGCTCGGTTGGAACCCGATGCGGCCGGGCTGCCCGCCAGTAGGTCTCGAGGGCCTCCCAGGCCGGCCGGCCGAAGGGGACCACCCGTTCCTTGCGCCCCTTGCCGACCACCCGGAGAGTCCGCGAGGCCGGGTCGATCTGGTCGATCCGCAGGGAGCACACCTCGCTCACCCGGAGCCCGGCCGAGTAGATCAGCTCGAGCACGGCCGCATCCCGGAGCCACCCGGCCGGGTCCGGACCCCGCCCATCCGTCGCGGATTCCCGACACCGGCGCCACTCCTCCAGCGGGGCCGCCAGCAACCGTTCCATGTCCGGAACCGTCAGGAATCGCGGGAGACGACGCTGCTCCTTGGGGACCCGGAGGCCCCGGACCGGCTGCCCGGAGACCACCTTCCGCCTCACCAGGTGACGGTAGAACGTGCGCAGGGCGCTCAAGCGGAGGCGCACGGAGGCCCGACCCAAGCCCTGGCGGCCAAGCCAGCGGAGGTAGCGGCGGAAGTCCTCCCGCCCCAACCGGTCCCAGGCCGGCTCGGCACCGGCGGCCTGTTCGCGATGCCAGCGGATGAACTCCTCGAGCGCCTGCCGGTAGTTGCGGACCGTGTGGTCGGAAGCCACCCGGACGGCGGCCAGGTCGGACAGGAAGTCCGCGGCCCATCGGTCCATTGGAGTGGTCTCCGGCACGCGCCTGAGCCTATGCGGGGCGGCCTTGGGTCGGAACGCGAAAAAGCCGCGGTCAGGAGTGCCTCGACAAGGCCACCACGCCGGCGACGGCGATCGCCCCGCCCAGGAGGGACAGCCGGGTCGGCCGTTCCCCCTCAAGCCACCAAGCCAGCGGGATCACGGCCAGCGGCACCATGGCCACCACGGGCAGCACCTCGGAGACCGGGTGCCGCGCGAGCGCCCATTGGTAGCACACCACGCCAAGGGTCGGACCGGCCAGGGCGTTGGCCACCAGCCACCCGCCCCCCTCGGACAAGGCGGGACGAAGCGGGATCGGAGCCGACCGCATCCGGTCCCAGGCGAACCACAGCACCCCGAACAGGAGGCCGGCGGCCGCCCGCTGGAGGGAGACCGTCATGGGATGGGCCTCCTGCCCCGCCAACCTCGCCATCTCGAACCCATGGCGGCTGAGCACGGCACCGCCGGACTGCCCCA
Source organism: Verrucomicrobium sp. (assembly GCA_021298285.1). Classification (GTDB taxonomy): domain Bacteria; phylum Verrucomicrobiota; class Verrucomicrobiia; order Limisphaerales; family UBA9464; genus SXXZ01. The sequence goes on along the minus strand of JAJTFN010000149.1, from coordinate 2,894 downwards.
AGGCCGCGAGGAGCCCGAAGACGATCCCGGATCTCCACTCCGGTCCTGCCCAGGAGGTTCCATGGCGCGGCACCAGGGCGAGGGCGACCCCGGTGAGGATGGTCGCGCCGGCGGCCAACTGCATCCCGCCCGGGGCCTGCCCTCGCCACCCCCACTCGAGCAGGGCGCCGATCGGGGCGGCCAGGCACTGGGTCATCAGCGACGTCAACCGCGAACCCAACCTGGGGAGGGCCAGGAAGACACCGGCGTCGCCAAGGCCATAGCCCACGATGCCGCTCCCGAGGAACCACGCCAACGCGGGGCCGGAAAATCCCGAACCGAGCCCGGCGACCAGGCCGACCAGGAGCATCACCGCCAGGATTTGCCGCAGGAAGTTCGCCGTGGCGGACCCGAAGACTCCCACCGAACGACGTGCGCTCACCGACGACGCGGCGAAGAGCGCCATGGCCAGCAGGGACGGGATCATGGTCGTCGGTGGGTGGTCGTCGGTGGGCTTGGGAACCCGGACGGGACGTCGCTCGGCCGCGAACGCCGACCGGCGGGAACCGCCGGCTCAGAACAGCTCGGGAACGGTGGACCCGAGGCGCTGCCGCATGCGCTGGACGGCCTGGCCCAGGTTGCGCTTGCCGAACAGGTGGGTGCCGGCCACGAAGACATTGGCTCCGACGCGGGCGCACTCGCGGCCCGTGACGTCGTTGATGCCACCATCGACCTGGATGCGGTACTTGAGGCCCATCTCCCGGCGCCACGCCTCGAGCCGCTGCACCTTGGGCACGCACTCCTCGATGAAGGCCTGTCCGCCGAATCCCGGGTTGACGGTCATCACCAGCACCAGGTCCACCTGGGCAAGGTAGGGCTTGAGCGCCGCCACGTTCGTGGGCGGGTTGACCGCGAGGCCAACCTGCTTGCCGAGGGAGCGGATGCGCCACAGCAGCGGATTGACCAGGTCGCCCAGCTCCACGTGGATGGTCATGGAATCGGCACCGGCCTTGACGAACGGCTCGAGCAGGATCTCGGGCTTGGAGCACATGAGGTGCACGTCGAGATGGCGGCGGAACACCTTGCGCACCACCCGGGCCACCTCCGGTCCGAAGGAGATGTTCGGCACGAAGTGCCCGTCCATGATGTCCAGGTGGAGCCACTCGGCCCCGGAACGCTGGACGCGGGCCGCCTCATGGGCGAAACGCCCGAAATCCGAGGCCAGGAGCGATGGGGCGATGATCATCGTGGAACGACGGTGGGTGGGACGGCCCGGCTGGTCAGGATCCGCCGGACCGACCGTGGACCGGGCTCACAGGAGGCCGGCCTCCCGGAGGGTCCGGGCCATCAGCTCGCGGGTGGCGGTCGACGAGGGCACCAGCGGCAGGCGCACTTCCTCCCCCATCATCCCCTTCAGCGCCAACGCCGTCTTGCAGGGAGACGGGTTGGTCTCGACGAAGAGGTTCTTGAAGAGCGGGTACAGGCGGGCGTGGAGCTTGAGGGCCGCCCTGGCATCGCCCGAGGCGAAGGCGCGGACCATCCGGGACACCTCGCGGGGCGCGACGTTCGAGGCCACGCTGATGACCCCCTGGGCGCCGACACTCATGAAGGGCAGCGTCAGGGAATCGTCACCGCTGACGATCTCGAACCGCGGACCACAGGCCGCGCGCAACTGGCTGACCCGGTCGCAGGATCCCCCCGCCTCCTTGATGCCGACGATGTTCTTGAACTCCGAGGCCAGCCTCCGGACGGTCTCGATGCCGATCTCGATGCCGCAGCGGCCGGGGATGCTGTAGAGCAGGATCGGCAGCCGGGTGGAGCGGGCGACGGCCGCGAAATGCTGGTACACTCCCTCCTGGGTGGGCTTGTTGTAGTAGGGGGCCACCTGGAGCGACCCATCCACGCCGAGCTTCTCGGCCTCGCGGGTCAGGTAGATTGCCTCCTTGGTGGAGTTGCCGCCCGTGCCGGCCAGGACCGGAAGCCTGCCTCCGGAGCACTTCACGGCCAGCGCGATCACCCGGAGGTGTTCGTCATAGTCGAGGGTGGGCGACTCTCCGGTCGTGCCCATGGGCACGATGCCGTCGACCCCGCCCTTGATCTGGGAGCGGACCAGTTTCTCGAAGGCCGCCTCGTCCAGGATTCCATCCCGGAAGGGTGTGACCAGCGCGGTGAACGTGCCTGTGAACATAGCCAAGGATTGGGAAACTGCGGGAAACAGGGTGTTTTTGGAAGGCCGTTTTGCCCTCATCGGCCACCGTCGGGATCCCCGCCCCGCCCCAGCAGGCGACGGCCCCAGTCGTCGAAGAGGGCGTAGCTCACCGGCGTGACCAGCAGGGTGAGCAGCAGGCAGAGCATCTGCCCCCCGATGATCACCTTGGCCATCGACGCCCGGCCGGCCGCCCCCGGCCCGACCCCCAGCGCGATGGGAATCATCGAGACCACCAGCAGCAGGGTCGTCATCAGGATCGGCCTCAGGCGCACCTCGTTGGCCTCCAGGATCGCCTGTTCCCTGGGCATCCCCCGCGCCCGGAGCACCCGGGTGTAGTCGATCTGCAGGATGCCGTTCTTCTTCACGATGCCCACCAGCATGAAGAGCCCGAAGATGGCGTAGATGTTGAGCTGCTCGTCGATCAGCACCATCCAGCCGAGCGCGAAGGGCAGCGACAAGGGGACCGCCAGCAGGATGGACACCGGGTGGATGAAGTGCTCGAACTGCGCCGCCAGCACCATGTACATGAAGACCACCGCCACCAGGAAGGCCGTCAGGAAGTTGTCGAGGGTCTCGCGCAGTTGCTTGGCTCGGCCCACCATCACCACCCGGTACTCCGGCGGCAGGTCCATGGCCGCCACCACCCGCTCGACCTCCTGCACCGCCTCGCCCAGCGAATAGGTGCCCAGGTTGGCCACCAGGGTGA
>JAJTFN010000148.1 GCA_021298285.1 Verrucomicrobium sp. | reverse complement strand
TGGGGCAGGGCCAGCTCGATGCCGATGTTGAGCAGCAGCAGCCCGATCGAAAGTGCCGCCCAGCCGGGTCGCCGAGCCAGGAAACCCACGATGCGGCGCACCGCTGCCAAGGGGGCGATCGGCGGGACGGGCTTGGGGTCGCCAGGGTCGGGCATGGGCTCGTGTGCTCGGGGAATCAATCCCCCGACGGCGGGGGGGCGCTGGCACGACGCCGGGCGAACTCCCGGGCACCTTCCATCAGGTGGCGTACGGTGCGTTGGCGGTTCTCGGCCAACTGCCGGAGCAGTCCCAGCGCATCGAAGACCTCGAACTCCAGGGCGGCGACCTCCTCCGGGGTGCCTCCGGAGGCCAGTTCCGCGATGGCTCCTGCGAGGCACTTGAGGGTCATCGCATCGGAGTCGGTCCGGAACCAGCAGCGGCCGTCCCGCCACTGCGCGATCCACCAGGTCCGGACAAGGCATCCCGCGACCCGGTGGACTTCCTGCCGATCGGAGTCCGGCAACGGGGGCAGACGGCGCGCGGCCTCGACCAGATGGGCCAGGCGGGTCTGGGGATCGGGCAGGGCCCGGAGCCGGTCGGCCCAGGCGGCGAGGCGGTCGGCCGGTGGCGGCGACATCGGTCGTCCGCGGGCCTGGGCCGCCTCGGCGGCGGCGCGCGTCGGGTCGGTCGGTGCGCCCATGGGCCTCAGGTCAGGAACGCCGTCAGTGGACTCGTCGGGTTGGCGTGTTCGGTCGCCTGTCCCAGGCCCAGCTCGTAGGCGGTCCGTCCGGCGGTGACGGCGTCCCGGAAGGCCACCGCCATCCGGCAGGGATCCGATGCCACCGCGATGGCCGTGTTCACCAGCACTGCGTCGGCCCCCAGTTCCATGGCCTCGGCGGCGTGGCTTGGGGCCCCGATGCCGGCGTCCACCACCACGGGCACGGTGGCCTGGTCGAGGATGATGCGGATCTGGTCGCGGGTCTGGAGGCCCCGGTGCGAACCGATCGGCGAGCCCAGCGGCATGACGGTGGCGGTGCCGACCTCCTGCAGCCGTTTGGCCAGGACCGGGTCTGCGTTGATGTAGGGCAGCACGACAAAGCCCTCCGCGACGAGTTGCCGGGCCGCCTCGAAGGTCTCGACCGGGTCCGGCAGCAGGTACCTCGGGTCGGGGTGGATCTCGAGCTTCACCCATTTGGGCAACCCGGCCGCGGCCGCCAGGCGGGCCAACCGGACCGCTTCGGCCGCGTTCATCGCGCCGCTGGTGTTGGGCAGGATGAGGTAGCGATCGGGGTCGATGAACTCGAGGATGTTGGCGAAGGGATCCTTCTGGCCGCTGAGGTCGGCCCGGCGCAGCGCCACGGTCACCATCCGGGTTCCGCTGGCCGCAAGGGCGTCCCGCATGGATTCCGGGGAAGGGAACTTCCCGGTCCCGAGGAAGAGGCGGGAATCAAACGAGCGACCGGCGATCTCCAGCGGTTTCGACATGTGCGCAAACCATTCAAAACCGCCGGGGTATTGTAAAGGCGGGTGGAGTCCGTGCGGGCGCGGTGCGCGGGGGCAGGAGAAGGCCTGAAGCAGGATGCCGAGGACGGCACCCTGTCGGAGGTTGCCGGCCGATGTTTCTCACCGGCCGATTTCCCATCTTCGCAGTCCGTCAGGAGCCGGCGGGCGCCGATTCCTTCGGGCCCGACGATCAGGAGTACGAACTCCAGGCCGAACGGACCACCGGAGCGTAGGAGCGGATCTGGCGAAGCTGGCGGGTGCTCCGGTCGAGTTCGGACTGTTCGGCCAGGGCTTCCGACCGTTTCTGGGCCAGGACCTCGCCGTTCTGGTGCTCCAGGTCGATCAGGGACGAGACCTCCCGGCGTACCTGGGCCTCGATCTCGGCCCAATTGCCGCCCGAACGTGCCAGTTCGGTGCGTGCGGTCTGGGTCGATCGGATGATGCGGTCCTGGAGTTCCAGCTTGGCGTTCTGGCAGGAGTGGACGCGGTTCCAATCCCCGCAGCGGATGGCCTCTCCTTCGCGGAGGGTCCAATCCCGCCATTCGTGATAGATCGCGAGCAGATCGTGATGGGCGCTCATTGGGGGTGGTTGGCGATCAGTGGGTCGGTGGAATCGTTGGCCAGCGGTGGCATCCCGGTTGGGGGCTCATTGGGTACTCGGCGCGCGCCGCAGGCGACGCGAAGTCCTCAGGACTGGTCCGCCTCCATCAGGTCCCGACCCGGAACAAGGGCGGGAACAAGGGCGGGGAGCTGAGGTTGGCGCGGTCCACGCCGATCCATTCAGGCGGCTTGCAGTTGGAGTTCAGCACGTTGATCCACCACCCGGCTGCCACCACCGGCGAGCATTTCGGCCCAGGCGTCGCGGATGACCGTCAGGAGCCGGATCACCAGCTTCACCCCTTCGGCGTCCTTCCTGAGGTTGCTCTGCGAAAGTTGCAGGTCGTAGTAGTTGTAAAGTCGCCGCATGGTGACCGCGAACTCCCCGCCTTTGTCGAGGTTCAGTGACATGTTGAGTTCACGGATGATCTCCTGCGCCTTCAGGATGTTGTTGTTGATGGCGAGGTTGGAATCGAGCGGGTCGTCCAGGTCGAAGCCGACCATCGCCCGGTCGAGGAAGCGGAGAGCGCCGTCGAACAGCATCAGGACCAGTTGTCCCGGGGGTGCTGTCTTGGTGGCGACCTGGCGGTAGGATTGCCACGGGTTGGTGGAATGTCTCATGAGTGCGGCAGGTTGGGGGCGGTGGGAAGGGTTCTTGGGAGCGCCCCCGGACGATCGCCAGGTTGGGCGCCGTCGTCCGGGAACACCGGTGGTTGGAGCGTTTTTTTGCGCTGCTGCTAGTTGGCGCAGGAATCCGGTCTGGACGGGGTGAAGGGCTTCGGTGGCCGAGGAAGCCTCAGAGGCTCATCGGTCCCTGGATCTTTACGGCCAGCAGGTCCGAAAGCTGCCGGATGGTCTTGACCGGAGGGTAATCGACCTGGTTGGCCAGTTCGCGGGCGCGCTGAACCTTGTCCGGACGGCTGCTGGGCAGGTTGTCCAGGGCGCCCCGGAGGGCGTCGGTCTGGGAGAAGTCCTGTTGGTCAGCGGCAGCCGATGCCGCGGCTTCGCGTCGTGCGGCGTTGCGCTGAATCTTCGACACGGAGTCGAAGGTGCCTGTGGGTTGGATGTCCATGGTTTTTCACTTTCTAGGCAGGCGTGGCCGACTCCTGTTATCCCCCAGTCGTCCGCCACATGGGGCGTATCGGCGGGTGGTGGAAAAACTTGAGGATTCATCGTGTGGGAAGTGTCCGCCAGGCGGCATCCCCGGTGTACCGGCAGAACCGGATGGGGGATCGCAGGTCGGCCTGGGGGTCGGCCAGCTCCGAGGCGCCGGTGTGATGGGCCTTGAAATAATCGCGTGCGGAGCGGGCGATCTCGGCCTGGGAGGCGTCGAACGTCTCGTCGAAGGACCACAGGGTTCGGCCCTGGTCCGCAGTGACCAGGCGCAGTTCCCACCCGATGGCCACCGGGGGGTACGGGCGGTAGCTCGAGATCTGGACGAACATCACCCCGTCGGCCGAGTGGGCCGACTGGATCCGGGTCAGCAGATCCGGCGGCAGCGATTCGCCCGCCGAGAAGGCGTCCTTGCCGAAGCCGCGGCGCAATTCCTCACGGGTGGCCCGGACCACCTCGAAGCGGTGGGTCTTCCGAAGTTCCTCCTCGAGGACCTGGGCCAGTTGGTTGCGCTGGTCGAGCGTGGCCAGTTCCGGCGAGGCGATGGTCACCGGCATCAGCACCACCCGCTGCAGGTCGCCGGGGAGCACCTCGACGGCCCGGTACACGTTCTTGGGTTCGAAGCGCGCCCCCAGTTCCGGGAGGGTGGGCTTCGGGCTTTCGCAACCCCCGGCAAGCAGGCCCACGGCCAGCAGCCAGGCGACGGACGATTTGATGGTCTTCATGTCGTTGGGATCCTGGTGGGATTCGACGGGGTCACGCCTGATCGGGTCCGGATTCGGCCACGACCTGGCGGATCAGCCGGGCCGCGGTTGGCAGGACGGTTTCCAGGGCGTCGATCCTCTCGTGCAGCCCACGCACCCAGTCGTCGAGGCCCAGCTCGACGGCCTGCCGGTACCGCCGGATCAGGTCCTGGCTGAGCGCCCGCTCCCGGTCGGTCGATGGACCGGGCAAGGGCTCCCCGGCGAAGAGTCGGCAGAGCAGCAGGCCGCAGGCGGTCGCGGGATCCTGGGCCTGACCGGAGGGTCCGGAGGATCCGGCGGGGGCCTCATCCCAGAGGGGAAGGGCTTCCCGGGCCATGCCGTGGAGCAGCAGCGTCTCGGCCCGCTGGCGTCGCAGGGCGGGATGGTCCGGCAGGTTTTTCAGGGCTTCTGCGGTCCAATCAAGGGCGAACTCGAGGGTGTCGCGCTGGCGCAGGGCGATGGCTCCGCCCGCCTCCCACACGCGGCCCTGTCGGGGGTCGTGCTGGATGCCCTGATGAAGCACGGTCAGCGCCGGCACGACCTGTCCCTCCTCGGCGATGAACGTCCCGAACTCCACCCTCGCGGACTCGCAACCGGGCTCGTCCTGCAGGGCTTGGGCGTAGGCATCGGCCGCCTCCTGCTTGCGCCCGAGCTTGCGCAGGGCATGCGCCAGGCAATGGGACGGGATGGCCTTGCGGATGTCGGAATGGATGGGGGTGAGCGCCGTCTGATGCCGCAGGGCCAGGCATTGGCGCATGCTCTCCACGCAGGCCTCCCATTGATGCAGGGCCGACTGGGCCAGCCCCAGCATGAACCAGTGCGAGGCCGTCCTCTGCTCGGTCCGGATCGCCCGCTCGTTGAACAAGGCGATGACGTCGTCAAAGCGCTTGAGCGTCATCAGGTGCGAGGTGTACTGCGTGAGCAGCACTTCTCGAAGTTCCGGCGGAGTCTGGTTGAACGGGTGGCCAAGCATCGCCACGTAGGCCCTCTGGTAGTACCCGAGGCCGATGCCGTTCTGGCCGGACCGCCAGAGTTCCAGCCCGAGGTTCATCAACAGGTTGACGTCGTTCGGGTGCTCCTCGTTGGCCAACTCCAGCAGGCGCAGATTGCGCACGACCTTGTTGCGGCTCTTGACCACCTCGGCCTGGTAGCCGTGGTGGATCAACTGTGCGTCCCCGAAACGGTTCTCCATCGACCAGGCCTCCCGGTTGATCTCGAGGCTGGCGTAGACCTGCTCGTGGACCCGGCTGACGTAGAACTGCCTGGGCGCGTTGCGGAAGAGGCGCGGCACCTGGCTGACGCCTTCGCCCTCGCGGCCCACGTCCACCAGCGGCAGGCGGTAGGCGATGACGTTCGGGCGCTCGAGCATGGCGCGCAGGGCCTGGTGGTGTGCCGGTGACACCTCCTCGTCGGCATCGAGGATCAGCACCCAGTCCCCCCGGGCATGGAGCAGGGCGGCATTGCGGGCCGCGCTGAAGTCGTCGTCCCAGGCCCGGAAATGGACCTCGGCCCCGTGCGAGCGGGCGATGTCCACGGTCCGGTCGGTGGACCCGGTGTCCACGAGCACGATCTGGTCGGCCAGCCCGCGCACCGACTTCAGGCACCCGTCGAGGAAGCGCTCCTCGTTGCGGGCGATCAGGCACACCGTCAGGCGCGGCGGTTCTCCATCACGGAAGGGCGGTTCCGCCAGGTCGACCGTCGGCTTGTCGGGTCGATCGCCGATGCCCGAGAGGGCCCGCTTGGCCGGCTTCCAGTTCGGGGTCTGGGCCACGGCCCTCTGGGCGCAGCGCCGTGCCATGGACCGGTGTCCGGCCGACGCGGCGACCCCGCTGAGGAAGACCCATCCCTCGGGGTGGAACGGGCGTTGCACGATGGCTTCGCAGCCGAGTCGCCAGGCGCGGGCGAGGTCCTTGTCCCGGAGCGCGTTCTGCGCCTCCAGCAGATCGCCCTGGAAGGCGACCTCCGGCAGGGTGATGGGTTTTCCGGCGGCCGCCTTCGCCTGCTGAGGTTGTTGTCCGAGGGGGTGCGCCTGGTTCGCCGGTTCGGGGGCCGGTGCTTTCTTGGCCTCCTCCACGAACCGTTGAAGCATCGTTTCGAGTTCATTCCACTCGAGTTCCCTTGGGTATTCACGTGCTGTGGCCAGACCTCCTCTCACGAGTTGCTCGCGCAAGGCCCGATCCTGGATGAGTCGCAACGTGGCGTCGGCGATGGCCTGAGGCGACTGGATCGGCACCAACAGACAGTTCTCACCGTCGCGGCAATACTCCATCGCGCCGGGCGTCGCCGTGCATACCACCGCGCAACCGGAGGCCATTCCCTCTTGCGGGGGACGCGGGCAGGAGTCGTAGTGGGACGCGTAGATCAAGATGTCCGCTGTGCCGAAGAGCACGGTTTTCATCTCGTCCGAAGGAGCGATATAAAACTCGCATGGGAAACGCTGGAAAATCTCCGGCGGGCTTCCGGAAATGCGGACAGCCGTGAAATTCGGATGCCGCTTCGCCAATAGGTTCAGCGCATCATGGATGTCCTGAATGCCCTTGAACAAGAGCGGTTCTGTGGATGATCCGCGCATGTCCGGACTTACGATCAGGATCCGCACTCTGGAACCTGGCAAACTGCGTTGCAGCGGCCGGAAGATGGTCTGGTCCGTGCAGACCGGCAGCAGGCCATCCGGCTTCCGCCCAGTGATTTTCTCAACAGCTCGTGCCAGATTGTGTGAATTGGGAACAAAGCGCACATCCGGCAACAGATACGAGGTTCGGGAGAGTTCCCTCCATCTCCGGTTTTCTTCCGAGTCAGGGAGCGTCGTATCTGCAAAAACATACTGGTCACCCTGCGCATAGTAAACCTTGACCGCAGCCTTCACCGCGAGCAGTTCGTGGGTGTTCATGAAGTAGGTGGAAATCACCACGTCGCTGGGCGGAACGTGGGGAGCCATCGCTTGGCCGGCTGGGACT
>JAJTFN010000147.1 GCA_021298285.1 Verrucomicrobium sp. | reverse complement strand
TCGGGCTGGTGGCGCTGCTGGCCGGCTGAAGGCGCGTCGGCCGGGTGGGTGGCGCCCGCGGGCCGACACCGCCCCGAAGGCCGCCGTTTGCCCGGGCGCCCCGTCGGCTCCATCCTCCGGCCCGTGCCGAAGGACCTCGACCCCCCGCCCGCCGCCCCGCCCGGAGTGATCCGCATCCAGGGAGCCCGCGAGCACAACCTGCGCAACCTGTCCGTGGACATCCCCCGGGGGAAGTTCGTGGTGGTGACCGGCGTCAGCGGGTCGGGCAAGAGCACCCTCGCCTTCGACCTCCTGTTCGCCGAGGGACAGCGCCGATTCCTCGATTCCATGAGCGCCTACGCCCGGCAGTTCGCCGACCCGATGGCGCGGCCCGAGGTGGACCTCATCACCGGGCTGCCGCCGTCGGTGAGCATCGAGCAGGGAACCACGCGGGGCGGGGGCAAGAGCACGGTGGCCACGGTCACCGAGATCCACCAGTTCGTCCGCCTGCTCTACGCGCGGTTGGGAGAACTGCAGTGCCCGGACTGCGGCGTACCCGTCGAGGCCCGAACCCGCGAGGAATTGCTCGAGGTGCTGGCCGAGGCGGTGCGCCGGAGGGGGGCGCTCCGGTTGCTGGCCCCGGTCATCCGCAACCGCAAGGGCTTCCACAGCGAGGTCGCCGCGTGGGCACTCCAGCGGGGCTACTCGCAATTGCGGGCCGATGGTCGGCTGGTGCCCGCCGACGCCTCCTTCCGGCTCGACCGCTTCAAGGAGCACGACGTCGAGGTGGTCACGGGCACCCTCGATGCCGGCGACTCCGCCGAGGTCCGGTTCCGCAGGATCGGCGAGGCGCTCACCGTGGGGCAGGGCACCCTGATGGTCCTGGACCGCAAGGGACAGTGCACCGTGCATTCCGACCAGCGGGGTTGCCCCAGGTGCCGGAGGTCCTTCCCGCCCCTCGACCCCAAGAACTTCAGCTACAACTCCAGCCAAGGTTGGTGCCCGGAGTGCCGTGGCTTCGGGGAGCTCTTCCACCTGCCCGATGTCGAGCGCGGGGCCAACGCCGACGCCGTGGAGGAATCGTGGTTCCGGTGGGCCGAGACGCGCGAGACCTGTCCGTCGTGTCAGGGCGCCCGGCTCAACCCGGTGTCCCGGTCGGTGCGGCTGCCGCTGGGCGAGGGGCCCTCGGGCCGGGCCGCCGAGATCGCCCGGGACATCCTTCCCGAAGTCCGCGAGCGCCTGAGGTTCCTGGGCGAGGTGGGCCTCGGCTACCTGCAGTTGGGTCGCAGTGTCACCACCCTCAGCGGCGGCGAGGGGCAGCGCATCCGCCTGGCGGCCCAGCTGGGGTCGAACCTCAGCGGGGTGCTCTACGTGCTTGATGAACCCACGATCGGCCTCCACGCCCGGGACAACCGCCGGCTCCTCGACGCGCTGGAATCGCTGGGTGCCCGTGGCAACTCGCTCGTCGTGGTGGAACACGACGAGGACACGATGCGCCGCGCCGACTGGATCCTCGACCTGGGGCCCGGGGCCGGCGTGCAGGGCGGCCAGGTGGTCGCCGCCGGCACCCTCGACGACCTGATGCGCCACCCCGAATCGGTCACCGGCCGTTGCCTGCGCGAGACGCCCCACCGGCCAGCCCGCGGGGAGCGCCGTCCGGTCGCCGTGGCCGCCGGGCGCAAACCCCGGGGTCGGCCGGCCGCCGAGGCTGCTGCCGGGGCGGTGGAATGGCTGACCGTGCACCGGGCCCGGCTGAACAACCTCCGCGACGTCACCGTGTCCTTCCCGCTGGGGCGACTCGTGGTGGTCACCGGCGTCAGCGGTTCGGGCAAGAGCACACTGGTCAAGGAGTGCCTGGTCCCGGGCGTCCGCGCCGTGCTCGACGGGGCGGCGGAGAAGAAGGTCCGGGGCCCGGCCGGCGGCGTCTCCGGCACGGGTTCGCTGCGGGCGGTCCACGAGGTGGACCAGTCGCCCATCGGCCGGACTCCCCGCTCCACGCCCGCCACCTATGTGGGTTTCTTCGACGACATCCGCGCGCTCTTCGCCCAGGTCCCGGAGGCCAGGATGCGGGGGTACGGCCCGGGTCGCTTCAGCTTCAACTCGCCGCAGGGCCGCTGCCCGCATTGCGAGGGGGCCGGGGTGGTCAAGCTCGAGATGAATTTCCTGCCCACGGCCTCCGTGACCTGCCAGGCCTGCGGCGGGCAACGCTTCAATCCCGGCACGCTGGAGATCCGCTATCAGGGCAAGTCGATCGCCGAGGTGCTTCGGCTCTCCGTGGCCGAGGGCATCGGGTTCTTCGCCCACCAGCCGCGCCTTCGGCGCCCCCTGGAGGCCCTCCGCGACACCGGCCTCGAGTATCTCCAGCTAGGCCAGACGAGCCCGACCCTCAGCGGCGGCGAAGCCCAGCGCATCAAGCTGGTGACCCACCTCTTGGGCGGGCTCAAGTCGGCGGCGATCGAGGCCGAGAACGCCGACCTGGCGACGGGCACCGGGGCGGGCCGCAAGGCCGCCAGGCGCCCGGCGCGGGACCTCTTCGTCCTCGAGGAACCCACGCTCGGGTTGCACATCCAGGATGTCCGGCGTCTGGTCGCCGTGCTGCAGCGTCTGGTGGATGCCGGCCACTCGGTCCTCGTGATCGAGCACAACCTCGACCTCATCGCCGAGGCCGACTGGATCGTGGACCTCGGCCCGGAGGGCGGGGGTGGGGGCGGGCTCCTGGTGGCCGAGGGCACGCCGGAGCAGATCGCGGCCGATCCCATCTCGCACACCGGGCGTCACCTCCGCGAGGTGTTGGACCGCCGCCACTGAGCACTCCGGGACCGGCGGCGGCCCGGTCGCCCGGGCCTCCGGGTCCTGCAACCGCGGAGGCGTCGAGGAGATCCGCTCCGGCGGGTATTTCCCGTCTGGTCTTCCGCGGACGACTGGGCCAAAAACAATCCATGCTTCCCCTCCGATCCGGCGGTTCCGCCGCTCCGGCAGGCCCCCGAGGCGTCCTCCGCGCCTGGATGGGGCGGGGACTGCCGTGGCTGTGGGCCCTGTGCGGGCTGGTCGGGTCCGGGATCCTGGCCAAGGCCGAAGCCCCGCATTGGTCCTACCGTGCCGTTTGTCCCCCGCCGGGGAAGCCGATCCGCTGACCCTGTGCCGGCGCATCCACCTGGTGCTCACGGGCTTGCCGCCCACGGCCGAGCAGGTCGCCCGGTTCCTCGGCCAGCCTCCGCAGGACCGGATCGAGCGGACGGTGGACGGATTGCTCGCGTCGCCGGCCCATGCCGAGCACTGGGCGCGGCACTGGCTCGACGTGGTCCGGTATGCGGACTCGGTGACGCTCCGGGGCCTGGTGTTCCGCGAGGCCTGGCGCTACCGGGACTATGTCGTCACGGCCTTCCGCGAGGATCTGCCGTTCGACCAGTTTGTCCGGGAGCAGGTCGCCGGCGACCTGATGCCGGCCGATGGAGTGGCCGAGGCCGCCCGGCGCCGCGTGGCTCCGACCTTCTGGGCGCTGGGGGATGCCAACCTCGAGGAGCAGGACAAGCGGCAGCTCGACCTCGATGTGCTCGACGAACAGTTGGACGTGCTCGGCAAGGCCTTCCTCGGCCAGACCCTTGCCTGCGCCCGCTGCCATGACCACAAGTTCGATCCCGTGCCGGCCCGCGACTACCACGCGCTGGCAGGCATCCTCGCGGGCACCCGACTGCTCCGGCATGCGAACGTCTCGGAATGGATCGAGACCCCGCTGCCGCTGGAGCCCGGCGATGAGTCCCGGGTCCGGAGGGCCGAGGAACGCCTCCGGGCGCTCGAGGAGCGCCTCCGCCAGGCCCGTGCCCGGAAGGCCGTCCCGGAGGGCCTCGAAGCCGAGGTCGCCGCCGCGCGGATCGCGGCGAACCGGCCCCGCGTCATGGCCCCGGTCGAGGTCGGCGCGACCAACCTCCCCTTCCTGCGCCGGGGCGACTGGCGCCAGGCCGGTGCGCCCGTCCCCCGGGGGTTCCTGCAGACGGCCTTCCGCGCGTCCACCCGTCCGCCGTCGGGCCCCGGCAGCGGGCGGCTGGAATTGGCCGCCTGGCTGACCGCCGACGACCAGCCGCTGACCCGCAGGGTCCAGGTCAACCGGGTCTGGCACTGGATCTTCGGCCGGGGGCTGGTGCCCAGCGTGGACAACCTCGGGACCACCGGCGACCCGCCCTCGCATCCCGCGTTGCTGGACGCGCTGGCCGCGGGTTTCCGGGAGGGCGGTGGATCCACCCGCGCGCTCATCCGGACCCTGGTCCTCACGCGTGCCTTCGCCCGCTCGTCCGACCCGCGGGATCCCCAGGTGAGCCGGAGCGTCCAGGCCGACCCGGCGAACCGGTGGCTTGGCCGCTTCCAGAGTCGTCCCGTCGAGGCCGAGGCGCTCCGCGACGCCATGCTCCTGGTCGCCGGTGACCTGCAGGCCGACGGGCGCGGCGCGCCTCCGTTCTCCGGCGCGCTGGCCGCCGACTACGGTCAGGCCGTCGACCGACCGGTCCGCACCCTGTACCTGCCGCAGTTCCGCAATGCCCGGCCGGACTTCCTCGTGGCCTTCGATGGCGCGGACCCCAGCCGGGTGACCGGGGCCCGCGAGGCTTCCCAGGTCGCGCCCCAGGCGCTGCTGCTGCTCAACCATCCCTTCGTCCGGTCGTGCTCGGTCCGCTGTGCCGGGGCCGTCGCCGCCGAACCGGACCCGGTCGAGGCGCTGTGGTGGCGGATCCTCGGACGTCCCCCCACCGCCTCCGAACGCCGGGCCGCCGCCGCACCTGACGCCACCGCCGGGTTGGACCCTGCCGGACACCTGGCCGATCTGGCGCACGGACTCCTGGCCTCCCTCGACTTCCGGCGCATCCCATGACTCCCGACCCGTTCCTCATGACCCGACGCGCGGCCCTGGTCCGGGCCGGTTGTGGATTCGGCGCGCTGGCCTTCCAGGCCCTGGCCGCGGCCGCCGCTCCGGGCCTTCTCCCGGGCGGGCCCCTGGCTCCCCGCATCCCGCCGCGCGCCGCCCGGGCCAAGCGCGTCGTCTTCCTGTTCATGCAGGGAGGCCCCAGCCAGGTGGACTCCTTCGACCACAAACCCGCCCTCGAACGTCACGATGGGCGGACGCTTGCCTTCGACGACGCCCGGGCCCTGGCCAACACCGGGGCCCGGGGCACGGAGCAGCGGGTCCTCAAGTCGCCGTGGCGGTTCCGCCGACACGGCGGGTCCGGCCGATGGGTCAGCGAACTCTTCCCGCACATTGCCCGCCGGGTCGACGACCTGTGTTTCCTCCACGGGCTCCACACCGAGGGCGTGGCGCATGGTCCGGCCACCCTGTTCCTGCACTGCGGTTCGACCAATTTCGTCCGGCCGAGCCTGGGCTCCTGGGTCAGCTATGGCCTGGGCACGGAGAATGACAACCTGCCCGGTTTCGTGACGCTCTCGCCCAGCCTTGGCAATGGCGGCGCGAGGAACTGGGGGGCCGCCTTCCTGCCGGCGGTCCACCAGGGCACGCCGTTCGGCTTCGCCGGCCAGACGCCCGGCAGCAGCGTGCGCCTCCGCTGGCTCCCGGAGGCCGGGTCCGATCCCGAGGCCGTCCGCCGCCGCTGGGACCTCGCGCGGGGCCTCAACGCCGCGCAGGCCGAGCGTTGGCCGGGCGACCCCGCCGCCGAGGCCGTGATCGAGTCGTTCGAGCGCGGGTGGCGCCTGCAGTCCGAGGCGCCGGCCATCCTCGATCTGGCCTCCGAGAGTCCCGAGACCCTGTCCCTCTACGGCATCGGCGAGGGACCCACCGACGAGTTTGGCCGCCAATGCCTGGCCGCCCGGCGCCTGTGCGAGGCCGGGGTCCGCTTCGTCCAGGTGACCTACGGCGACAATTCGGCCAACCCGCGATGGGACCAGCATTCGGACCTTCCCCGCCACGCGGTCCATGCCCGGGCGACCGACAAGCCGGTGGCCGGCCTGCTGGAGGACTTGCGACGGCGAGGCCTGCTGGAGGACACGCTGGTCTGGTGGGGTGGCGAATTCGGTCGCACCCCGTACGCCGAGAAGAACGGCACGGGCCGGGACCACAACCCCGGGGGATTCACCGCCTGGTTGGCCGGTGGCGGGGTGAAGGCGGGCCATGCCCACGGGGCCACCGACGAACTCGGGCACTTGGCCGTCGAGGGCCGCTGCCACCTGCACGACCTCCACGCCACCCTGCTGCACCTGCTCGGGTTGGACCACGAGCGCCTGACCTTCCGTCACGACGGTCGCGACCACCGCCTCACCGATGTCCACGGCGAGGTGATCCGGGACATCCTCGCCTGAGTGCCGGCCCATCGGGGCAGGGGGCCGATTGGCGCGGGTGGGGGCGTTTGCACCGCACCGTCGGGGGCGTCGGACCTTCGGCCCGCCTGCGCAATCCTCAGGCCAGCGGCGACAACTCGCGGTGCCAGGGCGTGCTCTGCTCGTAGGCGTGGGCGATGCGGAAGAGGGTCGATTCGCCGAAGGGCTTGCCCAGGAGCTGGAGGCCCACCGGCAGCTTCGGACCGGAGGTGAACCCGCAGGGGAGGCTCAGGCCGCAGATGCCCGCGAGGTTGCACGAGATGGTGAACACGTCGCAGAGGTACATCTGCAGCGGGTCGCTGGACTTCTCGCCGACCTGGAACGCCGGGGCCGGCGTGGTGGGTGTGACCAGGGCGTCCACCGTCTTGAAGGCTTCGAGGAAGTCGTTGCGGATGAGGGTGCGGACCTTCTGGGCGCGCAGGTAGTACGCATCGTAGTACCCGCTGCTGAGCACGTAGGTGCCGAGCATGATGCGCCGCTTGACCTCCGCCCCGAAGCCCTGGCCCCGGGTGCGGCTGTTGAGTTCCATCGGGGTCGCTCCGTCCACCCGCGCGCCGTAGCGGATGCCATCGAAGCGGGCGAGGTTGGCCGAGGCCTCGGCCGGGGCGATGATGTAGTACGTCGCCGCCGCGTACTCGGTGTGGGGCAGGGACACCTCGACGATCTCGGCCCCCAGCGACTCGAGCTGCCGGACCGCCGCCCGCACCGAGGCGTCCACCTCGGGGTGCATGCCGCCGATGAGGTACTCCTTCGGCAGCCCGATCCGCAGGCCCCGGAGCGATTCCTGGAACGCCGAGGAATAGTCCGGCACCGGCTCCGGCATGGACGTCGAGTCCATCGGGTCGTGACCGCTCAGCACCCGGGTCAACAGCGCCGCATCGGCGATGTCCTTGGTGAAGGGACCGATCTGGTCGAGAGAGCTGGCGAAGGCGGTGAGGCCGTACCGGGAGACCCGGCCGTAGGTGGGCTTCACCCCGACCACCCCGCAGAGCGCGGCAGGCTGACGGATGGAGCCGCCGGTGTCCGAACCGATGCTGGCGAAGCATTCATGGGCGGCCACGCTGGCGGCGCACCCACCGGAGGAGCCGCCGGGGATCCGCGTGGTGTCCCACGGGTTGAGCGTCGTGAAGAAGGCCGAGTTCTCGGTCGAGCTGCCCATGGCGAACTCGTCCATGTTCAGGCGCCCGAAGACCACCGCGCCGGCCGCCTTGAGCCGTTGCACGACCGTCGCGTCGTAGGGGGAGATGAAGTTTCCAAGGATCCGTGAGGCGCATCCGAGCGGTTGGCCGCGATGGGCGATGACGTCCTTGAGGCTGACCGGCACCCCGAGCAGCGGGTGTGCGCCGGGGTCGGCCTGGCCGGAGGCCCGCAACCGGTCGGCCGCGTCGGCCTGTGCCAGCGCGTCGGCCGGGTCGTGGCTCAGGTAGGCCCGGACCTTCCCGTCGACGCGGGCGATCTGGTCGAGACAGGCCTGCGTGGCCTCGCGGGACGAGACCTCCCCCCGGTGGATCCGGCGGGCCAGTTCGGAAACGGTGAGTCGGTGAAGCATCGTCGGGGCGGAATGGAACAATCGATCCGATCGTCGCGAAAGCGCAAACGGGCGTGGATTCCTGAAAGAACCGGACCCCGGGCGGCGAATCCTCCGGTGCAGACCTCGATTCCTTCCGCCATGGAACCCCTCGAAGCCCTCGTGGCCCTCAATCTCATCCCGGGCGTCGGCCCGGTGCGCACCCGCCACCTGCTCGACCGCTTCGGGGGTGACCCCGTCGCAATCCTCCGGGCCTCCCGGGTCGAGCTCGACTCCGTGCCGGGACTCGGCGGGGCGCAGGCCGAGGCGATCGCGGGCTGGCAGTCGACGGTCGACCTGGACGGCGAGATGCGCCGCATCGCCGCGTCCGGCGTGTCCGTGCTCCCCATCACCGATCCCGGGTACCCGACGCTGCTGCGCCAGATCTACGACCCGCCCCCGGTGCTGTATGTGAAGGGAGGGCTGGTGCCTGAGGATTTTCAGGGGGTCGCGCTGGTGGGTTCCCGCCTCACCTCGCCCTACGGCATGGAGGTCGCACGGAAGTTGGCCCACCAATTGGCCTACACCGGCGTCACCGTGGTCAGCGGCGGGGCCCGTGGGGCCGACACCGCCGCCCACCAGGGGGCCCTGGCGGCGCAGGGCCGCACCGTGGCCGTGCTCGGCACGGGCATCGACCGGGTCTATCCGCCGGAAAACCGGGGGCTTTTCGAGCGCATCACCGAGCAGGGCGCGCTCGTCACCCAGTTCCCCTTCGGCCGCAATGCCGACCGTGGCACGTTCCCGGCGCGCAACCGCATCGTTGCCGGCATGACCCTGGGCACGGTGGTCGTCGAGGCCGGCCTGTCCAGCGGTGCCTTGATCACGGCCGACATGGCCAATGACGAGGGACGCCAGGTCTTCGCGGTGCCGGGCCGGATCGACAACCCGCGCAGCCGGGGATGCCATGACCTCATCAAGAAGGGGGCCAAGCTCTGCGAGGGCATCGAGGACATCCTCGGCGAGTTCGAGCATCGGTTTCCCCCGTCGGAGCGGGCCTCGCGGCCGGCGGCCGACGCGCCCGGGTTCCCGGCCCTCACCCTCAGTCCGGCCGAGCAGGCCGTCTGGGACGCCCTCGGCGACGAGGCGCTCGAGGTCGATCCCCTGATCCGCCGATCGGCCCTGGCTCCGAGCGCCGTCCAGGTGGCCCTCTTCAGCCTGGAGCTCAAGCGTTTGGTGCGCCAGGGACCGGGCGGACGTTTCGAGAGGCTTTGCCGCTCCGATTGAGCCGTCGACCGCCCCTCCGAGCAGGGGCCGCGTTGACGACACGATCACCGGGCTGTTATGAGACCCGGGCTGATGAAACAACCCGCGACCCGGTCCAAGGCCCACTACCGCCGAATCCTGCTCAAGCTCAGCGGGGAGGCCCTCGGGGGCGGTGCCGGCCAGGGCATCGATCCCGAGGCGGTCCACGACATGGCCTGCCAGGTCGCCGAGGTGCAGCGGTTGGGTGTCGAGGTGGTCATCGTGGTCGGTGGCGGGAACATTTTCCGAGGCCTCCAGGGAAGCGAGAAGGGCATCGAGCGGGCCACCGGCGACTACATGGGCATGCTGGCCACCGTGATCAACGCCCTGGCCCTGCAGGATGCCCTGGAGAAGCAGGGGGTTCCCACCCGCGTGCAGAGCGCCATCAACATGACCCAGATCGCCGAGCCCTTCATCCGTCGGCGCGCGGTCCGCCACCTTGAGAAGGGGCGGGTGGTGATCTTCGCCGCCGGCACCGGCAACCCGTATTTCTCCACCGACACGGCCGCCGCCCTCCGCGCCAACGAGATCGGCGCCGAGGCCGTCCTCAAGGCCACCAAGGTCGACGGCATCTACGACAAGGACCCCAAGAAGCACGCCGACGCCAAGCGCTACGACCAGGTCAGCTACACCACGGCGCTCGAGAAGCAGCTCAAGGTCATGGACGCGGCGGCCTTCGCCCTCTGCATGGACAACAAGATGCCCATCGTGGTGTTCGATTTCTTCAAGCCCCACAACCTGCGCAATGTCGTGCTCGGCAAGAAAGTCGGCACCCAGGTGGTCGCCTGAACCCTTGCCTCCCTTTTTCATCGCCCTCCCCCGCCAAACCCGGAATCCCGCGGCCCCAACATCCCGATATCCCACCGACCATGACCATCGACGAAGTCCTTTTCGAAGCCGAGGAGCGGATGCTCAAGACCGAGG
>JAJTFN010000027.1 GCA_021298285.1 Verrucomicrobium sp. | reverse complement strand
GGGTCAGTTCTTGATATTGATCAATAAAGCGGCGAAAGCCACCCGCTTTCTCGGCGATTTGGATGGTCTTCATGGTTCTGATCACGATGTCGTTGATCAGACCCAGAAAACCGTGACGTATCCCGTGGTCCGAAAATCGGGGTCCAGTTCAGTTCGGGGTCGAACCAGGGATCCCGCAGCGCGGGTTGATGAGCCGGGCGGGGGCGACGAAACGACCGAGGCCAACAAAAAGGCCGTTCCCGGTGAAGGAAACGGCCTGAAAGTTGGTTGCGGGGCTAGGATTTGAACCTAGGACCTTCAGGTTATGAGCCTGACGAGCTACCGGGCTGCTCCACCCCGCGATCCGGAGGGGCAAAGTGATAGGGGATGAACCGCTCGGGGGCAAGGCGGAAGGCGAAGTTTCTTCGCGGGAGTGCCACCGCGCGGCGGGCCTGATGGTCAGCGGCCCAGGGCCTTGCGCTCGGTTTTCTTGATCTCCTTGGCCAGGGCCGGGCCGAGGGTCTGGGACGGGAGAAACGGCTGGGTCCAAGCGGGCTTGGGCGCGCCGGCGGGCAGGGCCGCGACGAGGCTCTGGAGGGCTTCCGAGGTGTATCCGCTGCGGGCCGCGAGGCGGGTGCCTTCGCGCAGGGTCTCCAAGGCAAACGCATCGGTGCGGGCCCCGGCTTCCGTCGAGCCGCCGAGGCTGGCCCGGACCAACTCGGTGGCCACCAGCGTGGCGGCCAGTTGATTGAAGGCGGTGAGTTTCTGGTTGCGGTCATCGACCACCGGCTTGCGCGCCTTCTTGGATGGGATCTCGGCCGGGTCGGGCAGGGCGGCCAACCCGTCGGGGGACGCGGCGCACCGGCGCAGAAATTCCGCCAGATAGCCCTGGACCGAGGCGTCGCGACCGATGGCGGTGGCCAGGCGGCCCCAGAGTTCCAGGGCGGCATCGCTCACCACCACCTGCTTGCCCACGGTCTCCAGGGCGGGATTTCGACCATCGGTGACGCGAACTGGGGGGCTCCCCAGCGCCGAGCGTTGACTGGGGCTCAAGTTGTCGCCGAGGCGGGTGGTGATTTTGTCGAGCCAGGGACGCCACTCCGACTCGGCGTGAATGGAAAACAGTCCGGCGTGGAGCACCACGGACAGGAGGCAGAGGACTCGGGTCATGGAATCAAAACGGGACGGGACGAAGGTTCGGTTCGCGGCGGGATCGGGTGGTCAGCCGGGACGTCGGGTCGGGACACTTCAGGAACGGTCGGGACCTCCGGCGTGGCCGAGGTTCTTGAGGATTTCCACCGTCGAGTGGGCCTTGTTCAGCGTGTAGAAGTGCACGCCCGGGGCGCCGCCACGGATCAGGTCCTGGATCTGGCGGGTGCAGTAGTCGATGCCGAAGGCGGTCACGGCCGCATCATCATCGCCCAGCGCATCGAGGCGCGAGACAAAGGACGACGGAAGGCTGGCCCCGCACATCGCCGTGAACTTCTTGGTCTGGTTGCGCGAGAGCACCGGCAGGAGACCGGGGATGATCGGGACGTCCACGCCAAGCGTCTTGGAGAGGTGGTCGCGCATGGTGAAGTAGTCGTCGTTGTTGAAGAACAACTGGGTCACCACGAAGTGGGCTCCCTGCCGGATCTTGTCGGCCAGGTGCTGCCAGTCGCGGAGCTTTCCCTCGGTCTGGGCGATGTGGCCCTCGGGGAACCCGGCCGTGCCGATCGACACGCCGCCGAGGTCCCGGAGATAGGCCACCAGTTCCGAGGAGTACCGGAAGCCGCCCTCGGTCGGCACCCACTCGCCGCTGCCGCCGGGAGGATCCCCCCGCAGGGCGAGGATGTTCTTCACCCCGCGGGCCTTGGCCTCCTGGATCACCGAGCCCAGCTCGGCCTCCGAGGCGTTCACGCAGGTCAGGTGCATCATCGTCGTCAGGTCGAAGTCGCGCTGGAGGCGCTCGACGATGCCCAGGGTCTTCTCGCGGGTGGATCCGCCCGCGCCATAGGTCACGGAGCAATAATCCGGCCGGGCCGCCCGCAGGGCGGGAAGGGTCTTCTCGAACAGGGCCCGCTCGCCGTCCTCGGTCTTGGGCGGAAAGAACTCGATCGAGTACGAGGGTCGGCCCCGTCCGGCGTTCTCCCGATGGATCTCGTGGATGTGGCGGATCATGCGGCGCGATTATGAAAGGTTCCCGCGGGGAATCAACCAACAAATCAATCGATCCTGATGGGATGATATGTCGGATGTCTACCCGATGCCGGATGCCTACCCCTTGGCCATCGACCGGCCCGAGGGTCATCCATCGTCCGTTCGCACCTCGGCTCGATCGGGTGACAGGTTCAAAGTCAAATAGGGTGACAGGTTCACCATCAACCATCGGAAGCGGGTGGGGTGAGGCTTGAGCGACTGCGGAATGGGGCATCTCGACATGGTGACAGGTTCAAAATACCGGGAGGCCGGCTCGATCTGGGGAGCATGGGACAGGTTCCGGGTTGCGGGCGGACGGTGGGTCTGGGTGAAGGATGCAGCGGGGGCTTGAGTCGGCGGGCCCGAAGGTCTAGCACAGGGGCATGACACGCCGCTCGTTCCTTCAGGCAGGCGCCGCCTTGTCGGCCGCGACCTTCGTCCCCACGACCTTCGCTCAGGAAAAACCCCTGCGGGTGGGCTTGATCGGCACGGGATGGTACGGCAAGTGCGACTTGTTGCGCCTGATCCAGGTGGCCCCGGTGGACGTGGTGTCCCTCTGTGACGTGGATCGCCGGATGCTGACCGAGGCGGCCGCCCTGGTGGCCCAACGGCAGAAGTCGGGCAAGCAGCCCCGGACGTATTCCGACTACCGGAAGATGCTCGCCGAGAAGGACCTCGACGTGGTGCTCATCGGCACGCCGGACCACTGGCACGCGCTGCCGATGATCGAGGCCTGCAAGGCGGGTGCGGACATCTACGTGCAGAAGCCCACGGGCGTGGACATCGTGGAAAGCCAGGCGATGGTGGCTGCCGCCCGCAAGTACGGCCGGACGGTTCAGGTGGGCACCCAGCGCCGCAGCACGCCGCACCTGGTCGAGGCCCGCGACCAGATCCTTCGCGAGGGCAAGCTGGGCACCATCGGCACGGTGGAGATCTGCTGCTACTGGCACATGCGCGCCCGCGACACGCTGGCCACGGCCCCTGACACCGCCCCTCCGGAGTGGCTCGATTACGAGATGTGGACCGGGCCGGCGCCGATGCGGCCCTACAACAAGATGGTGCACCCGCGGGGATGGCGGGCGTTCATGGAGTACGGCAACGGCATCGTGGGCGACATGTGCATCCACATGCTCGACACGGTCCGCTGGATGATGGACCTCGGTTGGCCCGTCTCGGTCAGCTCCAACGGCGGGATCCTGGTGGACAAGGCCAGCCGGGCGAACATCACCGACACGCAGGCGGCCACCTTCGACTTCGGCAACCTCCAGGTCCGCTGGACCCACCGCACCTGGGGCGAGGGCGGCGATCCGAAGTACCCGTGGAGCGCGACCTTCTACGGCAACAAGGGCACCCTCAAGGCCAGCGTGTTCGGCTATGATTTCACCCCCCAGGGCAACGGGAACCCGATCCACAAGGACGTGGGCATGGAACTCGACAAGTACCCGGAGGACCAGACCGAGAAGGACCTGGAGAAGCACTGCGCCCCGGCCATCCGGGCCCACATGCGCAATCTGCTGGATTGCCGGCGCAGCGGGGCCAAGCCCGTGGCGGACATCGAGCAGGGGCACATCTCCACGGCCGCGTGCATCCTGGCCAACCTGTCGCAGAAGCTCGGCGGGCGGACCCTGCGCTGGGACCCGGCCTCGCACACGGTGATCGGAGACACCGAGGCCAATGCGCTGTTGGCCCGGCCTTACCGCAGCCCTTGGGTGCACCCGACGGCGGCCGGTGTCTAGGGAATCGCGGGCAGGCCCTGCCGGCGCGGTCCGGTTGAGGACCTGACGGCCTTCCGGGGGAATCCCTGGTGCCGACAGGGCTTTCCATGGATTGGCGTCGCCGGTCAAAAGAGGGCGGAATTTTTTGCGTGAAAAGACTCGTTTTCGAGTCCTCCCACCGGCAAGTTTCTACGAAGTGACCCGTCAGACAGCAATTTCAGCCCCGAGCGCGGGGGTTCGCCGCACCCAGATCTTCACCTTGGTGGCCGTGTTGGTGCCATGGATCGGCTTCATGGTGGCCGCCGTTCTGGCGTGGAACCGCATCCTCCGCCCGGTGGATGTGGTGCTCTTCGTCGTGATGTACCTGATCGCAGGCTTCGGCGTGACCGGCGGCTATCACCGCCTCTTCACCCACCGCAGCTTCACCTGCCCGGGCTTCATCCGGGCGCTTTTCGGCATCGCCGGATCCATGGCGGTGCAGGGCCCCCTGTTCTTCTGGGTGGCCACCCATCGCCGGCATCATCAGCACAGCGATGTGCAGGGCGATCCTCACTCCCCGCATGAGCACGGCGAAGGCATGAAGGGCCTGATGCTGGGGTTCTGGCACGCCCACATGGGCTGGATGTTCCGCGGTGCCGATGCCATGACCGTCCGCAGCCTTCCCGACCTCTCGAAAGACCCCGTGGCGCGGGTCGTCCACCGCGGGTTCGTCTGGTGGGCGGTCGGCGGCTTGGTGCTGCCCGGCATTCTGGGCGGCCTCATCACCCAGTCGTGGATGGGGGCCCTGACCGGCTTCCTTTGGGGCGGCTTGGCGCGGGTGTTCATGGGCCACCATGCCACCTGGAGCGTCAATTCGATTTGCCACCTCTGGGGCACGCGGCCGTTCAAGACCCGCGACGAGAGCCGCAACAACGCCGCCGTGGCGGTGGTGTCCCTCGGCGAGGGGTGGCACAACAACCACCATGCCCACCCCCAGTCGGCCCGGCATGGCCTGCGATGGTATCAGTTCGACCTGACGTGGATCCTCATCCGGACGCTGAACCTCTTCGGTCTGGCGTCGAACCTTCAGGTCGCCCACTGAGGTCGCCGTCCTTCGATTTCACCCAAACGCCGGGGCTGGAAGGCTCCCGGCGTTTTTTGTTTCCCGGTGTTCCGGGTCTCCAAGGATCCAGGCCCACCCGCGGTGGAGTGGTTCAGTCCCGGTGACGCTGCCCTTCCAAAACGTGGCCTTCAGCCCCTGCGGTAGAAGGGCTTCTTGACCACCTCGGCGGCGAAGCGCCGGCCGCGGATCTCGATCTGCAGGGCGGTCCCGGGGGCGGCAAGGGCGGGTGGCACATAGGCCATCCCGATGCCGGCATTCAGGGTGGGGCTCTGGGTGCCGCTGACGACGGTGCCGACACTCGCCTCGGCCGCGATCACCGGGTAGCCCGGCCGGGGCGGGGCCGACTTCTCCGTCATCCGGAAGGCGACGCACTTCTTGGAAGGCCCGCGTTCCTTCTGTTGCAGCAGGGCGGTGCGACCGACGAAGTCGCCCTTGTCCCAGGCGACAAAGAACCCCAGGCCGGCCTCGATGGGGGAGGTTTGTTCGTCGAGTTCGTGCCCATAGAGGGGATAGCAGACCTCGGTGCGCAACGTGTCACGGGCGCCGAGCCCACAGGGGCGGAGACCCACGGCCGCACCGGCGGCGAGGGTGTCGTTCCAGAGGGCCTCGAGGAGGCCGTTGGGGGCCACGACCTCGAAGCCGTCCTCGCCCGTGTAGCCGGTTCGGGCGACCCAGACCGGCTGGCCGGCCCGATCCCAGCGGCCGATCTGGTTCTTCTGGAGCGCCGAGGCGAGCACGCCGGTCGCGCCCTCGATCGCGGGGCCGGGGAAGAGCGTGTCGATGAACGCGACGGCCTTGGGGCCTTGGATGGCCAAGGCGCCGGTCGTCTCCGAGGCGTGATCCATGCGGACTTCCGCGCGCCCGGGGAAGGCCTTCCAGCGGGCCTCCAGCCAGGCCACATCGGGGTCGATCCGGCCGGCATTGATCACCAGCAGGAAGCGCTCGGCGCCCACCCGGTAGGCGTAGAGGTCGTCGATCGTCCCGCCGCTTTCCAGGCACAGGTGGGTGTACTGTCCGAGGCCGATGCCGAGCTTGCGCAGGTCGTTGGTGAGCAGGCCGTTGAGGAATTCCAGCGCGCGGGGTCCCTCGAACCACACCTCCCCCATGTGGCTGATGTCGAAGAGGCCGGCCGCCCGGCGCACGGCGTGGTGTTCTAGGGCGATGGAGGTGTATTGGACGGGCATCTCCCAGCCGCCGAACTCGATGAGCTTGCCGCCGAGTTGCTGGTGCGCTGCGAAGAGGGGGGTGTGTTTCAGGGACATGGAATCGGTGGAGCGTCAGGCCCCGGGCGGGGTGGGGCGCGGATTGCCGGCCGTGCCCCGCCCAGGTCGACCGGAAGATGATCCCGAATGGCCCCGAATCCAATGCCGCTCTTGATCCTGATCAGGCGACGACCGAACGGACGACTTCCCCGGCCACGTCGGTGAGGCGGAAGTTCCGGCCGTTGGTGAAGAAGGTGAGCCGCTCGTGGTCCAGGCCCATGAGGTGGAGGATGGTGGCATGGAGGTCGTTGACGCTGACCTTGTCCACGGCCGCCTTGTGCCCGAAGGGATCGGTCTGCCCGTGATGGACTCCGCCGCGGGCCCCGCCGCCGGCCAGCCAGTAGGTGAAGGCGTGCGGGTTGTGGTCGCGGCCGGGGTTGCCACCCTTCTGCGAGACCGGCAATCGGCCGAACTCTCCGCCCCAGATCACGAGGGTCTCGTCCAGCAGGCCCCGCTGCTCGAGGTCGGCCAGCAACCCGGCGATCGGCTGGTCGGTCTCCCGGGCGAAGCCCCGATGGTTGCCGACCAGGTCCTCGTGGCCGTCCCAGCTGCGCTGGTTGTCCATCCCGCCGGAGTAGATCTGCACGAAACGGACCCCCCGCTCGACCATCCGGCGCGCCATCAGGCACTGCGCGGCGAAATGCTTGCAGTGCGCCTGATCCAACCCGTACAGGCGCTGGAGGTGCTCGGGCTCGCTCTGGATGTCGAAGGCCTCCGGCGCGGCGGTCTGCATCCGGTAGGCCAGCTCGAAGCTCTCGATGCGCGCGCCCAGCTCGCCCTCGGCCCCGGCCTGTGCGAGGTGGTGCCGGTTGAGCGACCGCATCAGGTCGAGCTGCGCGCGCTGGGCCTCGGCATCCATGCCGGCGGGCCGGTGGAGGTTGTCGATCGGGTCGCCCTTGGGCCGCAGCCAGGTGCCCTGGTACACGCTGGGCAGGAACCCGGCGCCCCAGTTGCTCGCGTGGCCCTTGGGCAGGCCGCGGTCCAGCGGGTCGCTCATCACCACGAAGGAGGGCAGGTCGCGGCTCTGGCTGCCCAGGCCGTAGGTCATCCACGAGCCCACACACGGGAAGCCCATGCGCGTCGAGCCCGTGTTGATCATGAAGAGCGCCGGGCTGTGGTTGTTCGACTCGGTGTGGCAGGAGTGGAGGAAGGCCATCTTGTCCACATGCCGGGAGAGGTGCGGGAAGAGGTCGCTGACCCAGGTGCCGCTCTGGCCATGCTGCGCCCAGGCGAAGGGCGATTTCATGAGGGGGCCCACCGACTCGGTGAAGAAGCCAGTCTTCTTGTCGAAGCCGGGCAGCTCCTTGCCGTGCTGCCGGATGAGCTCGGGCTTGTAGTCCCAGGTGTCCACCTGGCTCGGCCCGCCGTTCATGAAGAGCCAGATCACCGACTTGGCGCGCGTGCGGAGCTGGGGAGGGCGCGGCGCCAGCGGGTCGGCCGCGGGCCCGGCCAGCGCCCGTGGGATCAGGAGCCGGTCCTGGTCGAGCAGACCGGCCAAGGCGAGCAGGTCGGCACAGTGGCCGGCACGGCGGAACAGGTCGCGGCGCGAGAGGAGTCCGGGCAGGGCGGGGTGCGGGTTCATGGGGTCTTGGGGTTCTTGGCGGGCGTTGGCATCAGGCCCGGGATCGGCACGGGGAAGACGGGGTTGTGGTCGACCTGGTCGCGCAGGATGGCCTCGGCGCGGGCGATGCGTTCCGGATGGCGGGTGGACAGGTCGTAGCGTTCGTGCGGGTCGGCCTTCAGGTCGTAGAGTTCCCAGGGCCCGGGCTGGGCGGTCTTGAGCCGCTGGCGAACGGCTTTGAAGTCGTCCATCCGGACGGCCACCTGCCCGCCGTATTCCGGGAAGACCCAGACCATCGGACGATGCCGTCCGGGGTCGCGACGTCCGGTGAGGCGCCGCCAGAGGCTCTGTCCGTCGAGCCCCTGGGGGGCCTCGAGCCCGGCCGCCTCGCACAGCGTCGGGAACCAGTCGGCGAAATAGCCCGCCCGGTCGTCGACCGAGCCGGCAGGGATGCGGCCCGGGAGCCGCGCGATGAGCGGCACGCGCAGCCCGCCCTCGTAGACCGAGCCCTTGTACCCGCGCAGTCCGGCCGTGCTGTGGAAGAAGTCCGCGTCCACGCCGCCGGTGCCGAAGCGGGGAGTCTTTCCGGCCGGATGGGTGGTGCCGTTGTCGCTCGAGAAGACCACCAGCGTGCGTTCGGCCAGTCCGGCCGCGTCCAGCGCGGCCAGCACCCGGCCCACATGGTCGTCGAGGTCCGAGATCATCGCCGCGTAGGCCGCCCGAGGGCGTGGGTGCGGAAGGTAACCGTTCTGGCCCCGGTAGGGCTCGTCATCCCACGAGGCCGGGAACCGGTCCACCGAGGCCTTGGGCGGATGCATCGCCAGGTGCGGTTCGATGAACGCCAGGTACAGGAAGAACGGGGCGTGGCGATGGTCGGCGATGAAGCGCTCGGCCTCGGCCACCATGCGGGTCGGGGCGTACTGCGTGCCCAGGTGGTCTTCCATCCGGACCTCTCCCTTTGCCGGCGGCCGGTGTCCCGGGATGGGCGGGTCGTTGAGGGGGATGCGCTCGGCGTTGCGCCAGAGGTGCGGCGGGTAGTAGCTGTGCGCGACGGCCTGGCAGTTGTAGCCGAAGAAGAGGTCGAAGCCCTGCGCATTCGGGTCGCCCGTGCTGCCCACCGGGCCGAGGCCCCACTTGCCGATGGCCCCGGTGGTGTACCCGGCCCTGCGGAAGACCTGCGCGACGGTCAACGCCCGGGTGCTCAGCGGGTACTGGCCCTCGTCGAATTGCGGGAAGGCCGTCTTGGCCTGGAGGTTTCCGCGGATCTCGGCGTGGCCCAGGTGGCGGCCGGTGAGCAGCACGCAACGGGACGGCGCACAAACCGGGGCCCCGCTGTAATGCCGGGTGAAGCGCATGCCCTGGGAGGCCAGACGGTCGAGGTGGGGCGTGGGGATCTTCTTCTGGCCGTAGCATCCCAGCTCCCCCCAGCCCAGGTCGTCGGCGAGGATGAAGACGACGTTGAGCGCCGGGCGCCTGACCTGGGTTGCGGCCTGGACCGCGTCCGATCCGGCGAGCGCCAGCATCAGGCCCAGCAGCATCCACAGGCAACGACCCGGG
This sequence comes from Verrucomicrobium sp., assembly GCA_021298285.1. Classification (GTDB taxonomy): domain Bacteria; phylum Verrucomicrobiota; class Verrucomicrobiia; order Limisphaerales; family UBA9464; genus SXXZ01. The sequence goes on along the minus strand of JAJTFN010000027.1, from coordinate 25,885 downwards.
GCCCTGGACGCGGACGATGGGAGCCCGTCAGTCGACATAGATCACCTCGTTGAGGCTCAGGAGCGCGTGCAGCAGGTCGGTTGCCGCGAGGATCTCAGGCTGGGGGTTCCCCGCCTTGCGGTAGCGATCGGTCTGCCGGGCGAGGAACTCGAGGGACGCCTCGGACTCCGCCGCGGTCGGCGTCCGCTGCAAGGCCCGCCGGTAGGCCGCCGGCATCCATCGATCGGGGGTCGCGGCTCGGTCGCCCGCCATCTGCCCGGCCCATCGGGACGCCCATTCGCGCACCCGCGGGTTGTTCATGAGCCACAGGGCCTGCGGCGCGACGGTGGTGGCCGGGCGGATCCCCTGGCTGACCAACGGCTCCGGGGAATCGAAGACCTGCATGGCCGGGATCAGTTGGCTGCGCTTGACCATGAAGTAGATGCTCCGCCGCTGGCTCGACTCCGAGAGGGTGCCGGGTCCGAAGGGAGTCTCGTCCAGGGTGCCGGTGATCCAGAGCAGCGTGTCGCGGATGGCCTCGGCCTCGAGGCGCGAGGGCACATGCCGGGAAACCAGCGCATTGTCCGGGTCCTTGCGGGCCTTGGCCTCGGTCTGCTCCGAGGTCTGCCGGTAGGCGCGGCTGGTCATCATCAACCGGTGCATGGGCTTGAGCCGCCAGCCTCCCCGGATCAACTCGCCGGCCAGCCAGTCGAGCAGCTCGGGGTGCGAAGGCTTGGCGCCCTGGGCCCCGAAGTCGTTGGGCGTGGCGACCAGGCCCCGGCCGAAATGGTGCTGCCACAGCCGATTGACGATCACCCGCGCCGCCAGATGGCCCGCGCCGTCCCGAGTGTCGGTCATCCACAGGGCCAGCGAGCGGCGGCGGCCCGAGTACGGGGCGCCGGCAGGCGGTTGCCAGCGCCACCGGGGTTCCGACTCCGGCCCGCGCATGAGGACGGGCAGGAATCCCTGGGTCGCCACGCCGCGCTTCTGGTCGGTGCTGCCGCGGTGCAGGAAGTGGGTCTCCGGAAGGAAGTCGCCGCCCTGCGTGTGCATGCGGACGGCCGGGAAGCCCTCCTGGCAGGTGAGGACCGTGGTGAGCACCGGCTTGGGCCGGCCCTTGGCATGGTCCTCGACCCGGGCGTGGACCTCGCGCCAGCCCTCGTCGGTGGTCTTCCACCAGCCGAGGAGGGTGGTCCGCTCGGAGGGGGACAGGGCGGCCGCGCCCCGGCCCGGGGCCTTGAGGCGTTCCAGCAACCCGGCGATGCCGGCGGGGATCCCCTCGGAGTCGAACCCGACGTCGGCGGCCGGGCTCACCGAGAGACGCGGTCGGCCGATGTGGTGGCGGGTGTTGACGCGGAACTCCAGCTCGGCGGTCAGGCGCACGCCGCCGGGGATCCGCACCGGCGTCTCGAAGTCGAAGATGGCGGCCTGTCGCGTGCCGAACTTGGGATCCACCGCCCAGCCCGTGTGGGGGTCGTTGTCGAGGGACCCGGCGATGGAGAGGTTGCCCGAGTTCTGCTCGAAGGTGGCTCTCGGCTTCACCAGGCGCACCTCCCGGCGCTCGCCGCCGGAGAGCGGTTGGACGAAGACCCGGATGCGGCTCAGGCCGAGGTTGCCGTTGTCGGCCCGGCCGGGGCCGCCCTTGGGCAGGCTCGGGTCGGGCAGGGCCTCCAGCCGCAGCGAGCGCAGCAGGCCCGAGGGACTCCGCCCGGAGACGGTGTAGGTGTCCTGATCGGGGTTCTTCCCCTCGGCGAGGAAGGACCCGTCGGGCAGGGCGCGGAAGGTGGCCCCGCCCTGGGAGGTCCACTCGGGCGACTCGAGCTGTTCCCAGTCGGCCCGCGTCTTGGCCGGGGCCCCGGAGGCCAGCCAGGCTTCGAAGCGACCGGGCAGGCGGGTCGCCTCGTAGTCGGCCAGCTCGGCCTTGAACCGGGCGTGCTCGGCCTCGAAGGCCGTCTGGCGCCGGCGGGTCGCGTCGGGGTCGAGGTCGAGCTGCCGCTGGCTGCGGACGGTGGTGGTGAAGGTGGACAAGAGCCGGTAGTAGTCCCTGGTGGCGATGGGATCGAACTTGTGGTCGTGGCAGCGCGCGCACCCGACGGTCAGGCCCAGCATGGCCGAGGAGGCGGTCGACAGCATGTCGTCCATCGCGTCATAGCGCGTGCGCTCGACCTCGTTGGCGGTGATCTGCGTGGGGAACACCCCGGCGCCGAGGAATCCGGTGGCCATGAGGGCCATCGGGTTGTCGGGCTCGAATTCGTCGCCTGCCAACTGCCAGTGGATGAACCGGTCGTAGGGCAGGTCGGCGTTGAGGGCCCGGATGACGAAATCCCGGTAGTGGTGCGCCCCGGGACGGTCGTAGTCGTGCTCGAAGCCCGAGCTTTCGGCGAAGCGGGCCACGTCCAGCCAATGCCTGGCCCAGCGCTCGCCGTGCCGGGGTTGGGCCAGCAGGCGATCGATCGCGCGGTCCCAGGCTCCCGGGCCGGTGTCCTGCTCGAAGGCGGCCAGGGCCTCCGGCGACGGCGGCATCCCCAGCAGGTCGAAGGCGGCCCGGCGCAGGAGCGTTCGCCGGTCGGCTTCGGGATTGAGGGACAGGCCCTCGGGGTCGAGCCGGGCCTCGAGGAACCGGTCGACCGGATGGGCCGCGGAGAGCGCATCGCCGGGGGGGCGGACCGACGCCAGGGGGTGGAAGGGCCACCCGGTGAAGGGCTTCGGGGCCTTGCGGTCGATGGCGGAGGCGGTGCCGCCGCCCGGCTTGGATCCGTCGCCCCTGCCGGCGACCAGCGGAGCCTCATAGGGGGCTCCTTGGTCGATCCACCGGGACAGCGCCCGCACCGCCGCCTCGGGGAGCGGATCGGCCTTGGACGGCATGTGGGGCTTCTCCGCCCGCGAGGCCAGGCGCACCAACCGGCTGCCCGGGCCGTCGAACGGACGGATCGCCGGGCCCTCGGCCCCGCCCTTGAGGAGGTCTTCGCGCGTGGCCAGGCTGAAGTCGCCCTCGGTCTTCTCCCCCCCGTGGCAGTTCACGCAGTGGGTGGTCAGCAGGGGGCCGACCTCGTTCCGGAAGGCCTCCAACCCGCGGGCGAACCGTTCGGCGTGGTCGGCCGGCAGCGGCACCGGGGCGTCGGCGCCCAGCGCCAGCAGCGTGCCCATCAGCCATCCGAGGCAGAGGGACAAACCGCCGGCGACTCGTTGGGGGACGGGGGCGTGGGTCATGGTGGCAGGATAACCCACCCAGTCTGGTTTCGTTCCCCCACCGGATGCAACCCCCGGTTCGTCACCGGCAAGGTTTTGAGACCCCCGAATCTTTGGCATCCACTTCTCTGGGGAGTTCCTGATAACGTGGGTTCCGTGATTGCTGACTATCTTGACCAGTGCCGCAGTCTTCTGGACACGGCCGTCGCCCAGGAGGAGACCATCGCCCAGGCCGCCGCCCTGTTCGCCGAGACCATCCTGGCCGGCCGCATGGTGCATTGTTTCGGCTCCGGCCACAGCCGCATCCTCGTCGAGGAGATGTGGCCCCGCTACGGGTCCTTCCCCGGGTTCAACCCCATCGTGGAACTGTCCTTGAGCTTCCACAACCTCGTGGTCGGGGCCAACGGCCAGCGCCAGGCCATGTTCCTGGAGAATGTCCACGGCCTGGCCGCCCGCATCCTGCGCAATTACGACCTGTCGCCCAAGGACACCGCGCTGGTCGCCTCGTCCTCCGGTTGCAACCTCGTCCCGATCGAGATGGCCGAGGAGTTCAAGCGCCGCGGCGTCAAGGTGGTCGCCATCCTGTCCAAGGCCCACAGCGAGGCCAGCCGAAGCCAGCGCCGCGACGGTCGCAAGCTGCAGGACTTCGCGGACATCGTCCTGGACACCGGTGCCCCGGTGGGCGACGCCCTGATCGAGGTGCCCGGCCTGGACACGCCGGTCGGGCCCGGCTCGACCATCGGCGGTTGCCTGCTCATCAACGCCATCAAGGTGGAGGTGGCGGCGCTGCTCACCGAGGCGGGCAAGCCGCCGACGGTGCTCACGGCCCCGGCCCTCGTGGGCAACGAGAAGGCCTCGCAGTTGTTCGAGTCGGCCTATGACGAGCACGCCCGCCGCCTGGCCAAGCTGTATGCCCACATCGGGGAGGCTCCGGCCGCACCCGAGGCGCCGGCAGGCCGTTCCCGCCGGGAGGCGCGTCCTGAACGCACCGACGATCGCCCGCGGGACGGACGCGCTCAGGAGCGCTCGCCGGAGGGCGGTCGGGGCGGTGCCCGCGGGGAGCGCGGGGAGCGTTCAGGGGTCCGCGACGGTGGTCGCGAGAGTGGCCGGGGCAGGGGCGGAGAGCGGGAATCGCGCGCGCCCATGGCCGAGCGGCCCGAGCCGATGGACCGCGAGCCGCGTGAGGAGCGGGAAATCCGGCGGGAACCTCGTGAGGAATCCCGGGGGCGCTCGATGGAGCGTCCGGAGCGTCCGGAGCGTCCGGAGCGGGGCGGCCGTGGCGAGCGGTCCGAGCCGTCGGACGAGACCCGGCCATTCCGCCGGCAGGACGACGACGAGGCCCGGGAGACCACCGACTTCGAGGCCGATGACGCCCCGATGGCGTCGGCCGACGACGGCGGTCCGGAGTCCGCTCCGGTCGAGGTGCCCAAGCCGGCGAACTGGGACCGGATGGACGACATCGAGCGCCGCCTCTGGCTGCGGGAGAACGGTCAGGCCCCGGCACCCGCCCCGAGGTCCGATGACGGTGGCCGCCAAGGCCGTGGCGATCGCGGCCGGGATCGCGGACCCCGCCGGGGTGGTCGTGGCCGGCGGCGCTGAACCCCTCGGGCCATGCCGGTCCTCCTTGTCGAATGCCCCGACCAACGGGGCCTGGTGCACGCCATCAGCGGCGTCCTGCTCCGCCACGACTGCAACGTGGTCGGCAACCAGGAGTTCGTGGACGCCGCGAGCGGGAGGTTCTACATGCGCACCGAGTTCGACGGGCCCCAGGCCGTGGAGGTCGACGGGAAGGTCGACGGGGTCGGGGAGCGCATCGTGTCGGAAACCCAGGCCGCCCTGCCGGCCGGGGCCCGGGTCCGTTTGGCGAGGCCGGGGCCGAAGCGGATCGTGGTGCTGGCCTCCCGCGAGCACCACTGCCTGGGTGACCTGTTGATCCGCCACCAGTTCGGCGGCATCCAGGCCCGCATCGAGGCCGTCCTCAGCAACCACGCCGAGCTCGGCGACCTGGTCGCCAAGTTCGGGGTGCCCTTCCACCATGTGCCGGCCGAGGGGATGGACCGGGCGGCCCACGAGGCGGCCGTGTCGGCGATCCTGGAGCCCATCGGGCCGGAGTTCCTGGTGCTGGCCAAGTACATGCGGGTGCTCTCCCCGGCCTTCGTGGCCAGGTACCCTTCGCGGATCATCAACATCCACCATTCCTTCCTGCCGGCCTTCATCGGGGCCAGGCCCTACCATCAGGCCTTCCAGCGCGGCGTGAAGGTGATCGGCGCCACCGCGCACCTGGTGACCGACGATCTGGATGCCGGCCCCATCCTTGTCCAGCAGGTCATCCCGGTGGACCACACCCACGCCGCCGAGGACCTCGTCCGGGCCGGCCGCGATGTCGAGCAATTCGTCCTGGCGCAGGCATTGCGGCTGGTCTTCGAGGACCGGGTGTTCCTCGCGGGCAACCGGACGGTGATCTTCGACTGAACCCCTCCGATCCGCCCTGTCCATGGACCTTCGCCCCCTGAGAACTTCGGTCATCGGCAGCTACCCCTTTCCGTCGTGGCTGGAGCACGCCTCCGCGCACCTCGAACGCTTCGGGCCGGACGACATCGCCGAATTGCAGGCCGATGCGGTGACCTGCGCGGTGAAGGACCAGCTGGCCGCCGGCCTCGACGTGATCACCGACGGCGAGCAGACCCGCCTCGACTTCAACCTCAGCTTCTATGGACACCTCCGGGGCATCGACCTGGAGTCGGCCCCGCCGCGCCGCTGGGGACCACCGGCGCACGACCAGCGGGGGCGCCATCGCATCCTCGCCCCGCTCGAGGCTCCCAAGGGCCTCGGGGCCCTCGAGGAATACCGGCGGCTGGAGGGGATTGCCCGGGACCTCGGTGCCCCGGGTCGGGTCACCCTCAAGGCTTCGATGCCAGGGCCCTACACGCTCTCGGGGCGCCTGGTGCCCAACCCCGACCTGGGCTACGCCGACCGTTGGGCCGTTGCCGAGGCCCTGTTGCCCTTGGTCCGCCGCGAACTCGAGGCCCTGGTGGCCGCCGGATGCCGCGAAATCAGCGTCGATGAACCCTCGATGAGCTGCTATGGCCATCGCGAGGACGTCCGGCGGTTCGTGGATCTCTTCAACCGCACGGTGGAGGCCATCTCCGGCCGCACCCGGGTGTGCATGCACCTGTGCTTCGGCAACTACAAGGCGCGGGCGATCGGACCCCGGCAGATCGCCCCGTTGTTCCCGGCCTTCCTCGACATGCACTGCGACGAGATGCACGTCGAGATGGCCAGCCGCGAGTTCTCGGAGCTCGAGCTCATCGGGCAGGTGGCCCGCCGCCGGGATGTCGCCGTCGGCATCGTGGACGTGAAGAGCTACTACCTGGAGACCCCGGAGGACATCGCCGCCCGCATCCGCCGCTGCCTCGAGCACGTGCCGGCCGACCGCCTCGTGCTCGCCCCGGACTGCGGCCTCAGCCAGACCGCCCGATGGGCCGCCCGGCGCAAGCTGCAGTCCCTCTGCGCCGGGGCCGAACTCGTGCGGCAAACCCTCTGAGCCATGGGTGCCAGCGGCGATTCCGTGCCCTTGCCTGGGACCGCCGGGGCAGGGCGGGCCGATCCGGGCCGTCCGGGAGGGCTGATCCAGCCGGTGCTCCGTGACGACGCTCTGCTGGCCGACCTCGATCAGGCCGCCCGGTCGGCCCCGGAAGCCCTCCACTTCTGGTGGCTGGGCCAGAGTGGATTCCTGCTCCAATGGCGAGACCATCGCCTGCTGCTCGATCCCTACCTGTCCGACTCCCTGACGCGGAAATACGCCGGCACCGACAAGCCGCACGTGCGGATGACCGAGCGGGTCGTCGACCCGGCGAGGCTCACCGGGCTCTCCGGGGTCACGGCCAGCCACGCCCACACCGACCACCTGGATGCGGAGACGCTGGGCCCGCTGGTCCGCGCCAATCCCGGCCTTCACCTGGTGTTCCCGGAGGCGATCCGGCCGCTGGCCGCCGCCCGTTCCGGCCTGCCCGAGGCCTGTTTGCGGGGGCTCGATGCCTCGTGTCCCGCCCGCCCGGCCGCCCCGGGCGTGCCCGGATCGGCCTCCCTGGGGGCCTTTGACCTGGAGGCGGTGCCGGCCGCCCACGAATCGCTCGAGCGCGACGGGGCGGGCCGCCTCATCTGCCTGGGATTCCTGGTCCGGGTGGGCGGCTGGACCGTGTACCACTCGGGCGACACGGTGTGGTTCCCGGGGATGGAGGACCGACTGCGCGAAGCCCGGATCGACCTGGCCTTCCTGCCGATCAACGGGCGGTCGCCGGAACGCCGGGTGGCCGGCAACCTCTGGGGCCACGAGGCCGCCGAACTGGCCAAGGCCTCGGCCATCGGGCGGGCGGTGCCGTGCCATTACGAGGGCTTCGAGTTCAACACGGCCCCGCCCGACGCGTTCGAGGAGCGGTGCCGGTCCTTGGCCCAGCCGTTCCTCCGATTACGGGCCGGTGAGCGCGGTTCATGGCTCCCGGCCGGGGTCGCCAGGGGGGGCTGAGCAGGCTTCCGCGGCCCTTGACTCCCCGGAGACCCCCCCTAGCTTGCCGCCGACATGGAGTTTTCCCTCCCTCCCGCTGAGGATTCCGCGCCCGATTCCCTCGAAGACACCCGTCGCCTGGCCGAGCTGAAGACCTTCCGGCCGGCGGGGCGGGGTGCCTGGGCCGCGGTGGCCGATGCGGACTGGAACGACTGGCGTTGGCAGCTCAAGAACCGCGTCACCCGCATCGACCAACTGGAGCGCCTGCTGCCCGGGATGAGCCGCGAGGAGCGGGCCGGGGTGCTCTTGGCCGGCGAGTCGAAGCTCGCCCTGGCCATCACCCCGCACTTCTTCAACCTCATCGATGGCTCCGACGAGACGTGCCCGATCCGGCGCCAGGTCATCCCGCGCCTGGAGGAGACCGAGACGGCCCCCTGGGAAACCTTGGATCCCGTGGGTGAAGATGCCCACTCCCCGGTCCCCGGGCTGGTCCACCGGTACCCCGACCGGGTGCTCTTCCTCGTCACCGACCGGTGTGCGGCCTACTGCCGGTATTGCACGCGCTCGCGCCTGGTCAGCAACGCCAGCGGCTACGACTTCCACCCGGAGTTCGACCGCCAGATCGCCTACATCGCCAGTCACCCGGAGATCCGCGACGTGCTGCTCAGCGGCGGTGATCCGCTGCTCTTCAACGACGAGAAGCTCGAGTACCTGCTGGGCCGTCTCCGGGCCATCCCCCATGTCGAGTTCCTGAGGATCGGCAGCCGGGTGCCGATCTTCCTGCCGCAGCGGATCACCCCGGAGTTGTGCGCGATGCTCCGGCAGTTCCACCCGCTCTTCCTGAGCGTGCACACCAACCATCCCCGCGAACTGACCACCGAGGTCCGTGACGCCTTGGGCCGGTTGGCCGACGCGGGCATTCCCCTGGGCAACCAGTCGGTGCTGCTGCGCCACGTCAACGACGACCCGGTCGTCATGAAGGCGCTGGTCCAGAAGCTCCTGATTTGCCGCGTGCGGCCCTACTACATCTACCAGTGCGACCTGATCGCCGGCAGCTCGCACCTGCGGTCCACCGTGTCGCGGGGCCTGGAGATCATGGATTCCCTGCGCGGCCACACCACCGGCTACGCGGTCCCGCAGTACGTCATCGACGCCCCGGGCGGCGGCGGCAAGATCCCGGTCAACCCCGGGTACATCCTGCGCAAGTCGGCCCATAAGGTCCTGCTGCGCAACTTCGAGGGGAAGGTCTTCGAGTACCCGGAGACCCCGGGATTGTCGGAGGTCCCGGCGCCGTCGCTCGACGCCGACCCGTCAGCGGCCCTCGCCAAGGATTGACCCGCCGTCCCCGGCCTGGGCCGACCCGCAGTCCGGGCAATGACGGTATTCCGGTGGATTCACCCGGGCGCACGCCGGGCAGGGCCGTCGGGAGGCCTGGGTGCGACGATGGATCCACAGGTTGCGGAGGTACGGGATCCACGAGAACGCCTGGCCGGCGATGAACACGCTGTCCCGGCGCTGGATGGCGTAGCTCAGCAGGATGAGCGACCCGACCAGGCTCAGCCACCAGAAGGCCTGCGGAACGACCACCCGCCGCTGGCGCTCGGTGGCATGCCACTGCACCAGGAAGCGGCTGAAGAACACCACGTTGCCCACCCAGCCCACGACCTTCCAGGCGTGCCACTCGATCCCGAGGAAACGCCCGTCGATCCAGACCATGCCGAGGGAAGGATCCCCGCCGATACCCGACTCCATGGCGGCGATCATGGAAAACCCTGCGTCATTTGGCGCGGAAATTCTTTTGACACCCGGCAGCCTTCTGGGATAAAAACACAATTCCCTGTGGGCGAAAACCGTTTCGCCTGCCGGGTCAATCATCAACGCGGGAGGACTCACGTCCGCATGCACCGCCGACAAAATGCCCAGCAAACGCTACAAAAAGGCCTTGTCCCAAGTGGACACCACCAAGGTCTATCCCCTCAACGCCGCCGTTGAGATCCTCACCAAGTTCCCGAAGGCCAAGTTCAACGAGACCGTCGACCTGGCTTTCCGTCTCGGGGTTGATCCCAAGCAGTCCGACCAGATGGTCCGCGGCACCACCCCGTTGCCCCACGGCACCGGCAAGACGGTCCGCGTGCTCGTGTTCACCAAGCCTGGAGCTCCTGCCGAGGCGGCCCGCGCGGCCGGTGCCGAGTTTGTCGGCTTCGAGGACATGATCAAGAAGTGCGTCGATGGCTGGACCGATTTCGATGTCGCCATCGCCACGCCCGAGGCCATGACCGAGGTCCGCAAGCTCGGCAAGGTGCTCGGTCCCCGGGGCCTGATGCCCAACCCCAAGACCGGCACCGTGACCGACGACACCGGCAAGGCCGTCCGTGAGGTCAAGGCCGGACGCGTCGAGTTCAAGGTCGACAAGGCCGGCAACATCCACGTCCCCGTGGGCAAGGCCAGCTTCTCCTCCCAGCAGATCTCCGAGAACGCCCGTTCCGTCGTCGAGGCGGTCTTCCGGGCCCGGCCGTCCAGCGTCAAGGGTGTCTATGTCCGCAGCGTCACGCTGTCGCTGACCATGAGCCCGCCCGTGGCCGTCGAACTCAAGGAATTCGTCTCCGCCTAACCTCCACTTCAAACACTGCAACTAGACCATGCGCGCAGAAAAGAAGCTCATTTCGGCGGAATATGTGGCCCGCCTCAACGCCTCGCCGTTCTTCCTGGTCGTCGACTACAAGGGTCTGACCGTCCAGAAGTTCACCGAACTCCGCAAGCGCCTGATCAAGGCCGGGGGTGAGGTCCACGTGGTGAAGAACACCATCTTCAGCATCGCCGCCAAGGAGGCCGGGTTGGCTGACCTGTCGGGGATGCTCTCCGGCCAGTTGGCCGCCGTCACCGGCACCAAGGACATCGCCGCCGTGGCCAAGGTCATCAAGACCTTCCAGGCCGAGTTCGAGAAGCCCAAGCTGCAGTTCGGTGTGCTGGGCAACAAGTCCCTCTCCGCCGAAGAGGTCCGCGCCATCGCCGACCTTCCCCCGCTCTCCGAGATCCAGGGCAAGATCCTGGGACTCCTGCAGGCCCCGGCCCAGAAGCTCGCGGCCCTCATCAACACGCCGGCGACGCAGGTTGCCCGCGTCATCGGGGCCTACGCCGAGAAATCGGCCTGATCCAGCCCGGTCGGGCACGGTCTCCATCCCGGAGGCCCACGCCCGGCCACGCCCCATTTTTGAACCCTTTCGCCCCGGGCATGGTGCCCGGGCGGAATCCAACGAAACCCAAGTAAATCGTCGGTCCACAGGCCGTGGACAAATTCGGGGTGGCCGCCCCGGCGACGAGACGAACCACAAGACATACCATGGCAGACATCAACAACATCGTCGAAGAACTGAGCAAGCTCACCGTTCTCGAGGCCGCCGAGCTCGTGAAGGCCCTTGAGACCAAGTGGGGTGTGACCGCCGCCGCCCCGGTGGCCGTCGCCGCCGCCGCCCCCGCGGCCGGTGGTGCCGCCGCCCCCGCCGCCGAGGCCAAGACCACCTTCGACGTCTGGCTCGCTTCCGTGCCCGCCGACAAGAAGATCGGCGTCATCAAGGTCGTCCGCGAGGTCAAGGCCGGTCTCGGCCTGGCCGAGGCCAAGGCCCTCGTCGAGGGTGCCCCGAAGCTGCTGCTCGAGGGCGCCAACAAGGCCGACGCCGACGCTGCCGCCAAGAAGATCGAAGAGGCCGGCGGCAAGGTCGAGCTGAAGTGATTTTGCGCACCGTGCGTCGGGTGCTACCCTATGGCATCCGACGCACGGGTTTTCCGTCATCACCGACCCCTTGGGTCCCACAGGGACTCCAGGTGGTCGGCGTCCGTCAGATTCCGTTTTCGGTCAACCAAAGGCACAGGTCACCCGTTTTGGCAGGCTTGGAATAGCGATTCAGTGGGACGAGATCCGGTGAAGTTTGAGGAGAGCTTCGCCGGACCTCGTCGTATTGTATTTTACGTCGAAACGAGTCCCAAGGCAGGTGCCGCAGAAATCCCCGAGTCACGAGGTCGCAATGGCAACGAAACAATCCGAGCGAATTAATTTCGGCAAGATCAAGGAAGTCATCGCCCCCCCCAACCTGATCGAGATCCAGCTCGATTCGTACCGCGAGTTCCTCCAGTCCAACCTGTCCGCGTCCAAACGGAGGAATCTCGGGTTGCAGGCGGTCTTCACCGAGGTGTTCCCGATTGAAAGCTACGACGGCAAGACCGTCCTCGACTTCCACTCCTACGACATCCAGGAGCCGAAGATCGACTGGCTGGAGTGCCTCCGCGAGGGCCTGACCTTCGGCGCGCCGCTCTACGTCACCTTCATGCTCAAGGAGGAGAAGGGCACCAAGGAAGAGAAGGTCTTCATGGGCGAGATCCCGCTCATGACGCCTCAGGGCACCTTTGTGATCAACGGGGCCGAGCGCGTGATCGTCAGCCAGTTGCACCGCTCCCCGGGTCTGGCCTTCGAGACCACCCAGCACCCCAACGGCAAGACCCTCCACAGCTTCCGGATCATCCCCGACCGTGGCTCCTGGTATGAGGCCCAGTTCGACACCAGCGACCTGCTCTACGTCTATCTCGACCGCAAGAAGCGCCGCCGCAAGTTCCTGACCACCACCTTCTTCCGGGCGCTCTTCACCCTGGCCGAGGCCAAGTTCGACGCCGATCCCAAGACTCCGCCCGACCGTCTGGGCAGCGATGGCGACATCCTGCGCCTGTTCTATTCGATCAAGGAAGTCTCCGTGAAGGAGGCCGAGAAGATCGAGGAGATCCAGAACCTGGTGCTCGTCGAGGACGCCCTCGACGTCGATCGCGGGATTGTGGTGGCCCGCGCCTTCGAGCCGCTCTCCAAGGCGGTGGTCCGCCAGATCGCCGACCTGGGGGTCTCCAAGATCCGCGTGGTCGACACGTCCATCGACGACGGCATCATCATCAAGTGCCTCAAGAAGGACCCGACCAAGAACGCCGAGGAGGCCCTCAAGGACATCTACCGCCGCCTCCGGCCCGGGGATCCGCCGACGGCCGCCAACGCCAAGGCCCTCATCAAGCGCCTGTTCTTCGATGCCAAGCGCTACGATCTCGGCCGGGTGGGTCGCTACAAGATCAACCAGAAGCTCAACTTCAAGGACAACAGCGAGGACCGCATCCTGCGCGGACGCGACCTGCTGGAGGCGACCAAGTACCTCCTGCGCCTCAAGAAGGGGCAGGGGAGCGTGGACGACATCGACCACCTCGGCAGCCGCCGCATCCGCACCGTGGGCGAGTTGCTGGCCAACCAGTGCCGCGTGGGCCTGGCCCGCACCGAGCGGTTGGTCAAGGAGCGCATGACCCTCTTCGACCAGAGCCTCGACACGATGACGCCGCAGAAGCTCATCAACCCGAAGGCCCTGTCGGCGGTGGTCCGCGACTTCTTCGGTCGCAGCCAGCTCAGCCAGTTCATGGACCAGATCAACCCGCTGGCCGAGCTGACGCACAAGCGGCGTCTGTCGGCCCTTGGGCCCGGGGGTCTCTCCCGCGATCGCGCCGGCTTCGAGGTGCGTGACGTCCATCCGTCCCACTACGGGCGCATCTGCCCGATCGAGACCCCTGAAGGTCCGAACATCGGCCTGATCGCCTCGTTGGCGACCTACGCCCGGGTCAACGACTTCGGTTTCATCGAGACCCCGTACCGCAAGGCCGAGAAGGGCCGTGTGACCGGTCAGCTCGACTACCTCACGGGTGACCGCGAGGAAGGCTTCATCATCGCCCAGGCCAATTCCCAGCTCGACGAGAAGGGCAATTTCGTCGGCGACCGCGTCACCTGCCGTTGCAAGGGCGACTTCATCGACGTCGAGCCCGACCGGGTCGACTACATGGACGTCTCGCCCAAGCAGTTGGTCTCGGTGGCCGCGGGCCTGATCCCCTTCCTCGAGCACGACGACGCCAACCGCGCGTTGATGGGCTCGAACATGCAACGCCAAGGCGTGCCGCTGCTGGTCACCGAGGCGCCGTTGGTCGCCACGGGGCTTGAGGGCCGGGTGGCCCAGGACTCCCGCGCGGTGATCGTCGCCGAGGATTCCGGCAAGGTCGCCAGCGTCACCGGCAGCCAGATCATCATCACCAAGGACGGCAAGATCCCCGAGGGCAAGAAGAAGCTCAAGCACGCCCCCGAGGACGGCCTCTGGATCTACCCGGTGCGCAAGTTCATGCGCTCCAACGCGGCCACCTGCATCAACCAGAAGATCCTGGTCGCCAAGGGGGATTCCGTGAAGAAGGGCCAGGTGTTGGCCGACGGTCCGTGCACCCAAGGCGGTGAGATCGCCCTGGGTCGCAACGTGCTCGTCGCGTTCATGCCCTGGAACGGCTACAACTTCGAGGACGCCATCCTGATCTCCGAGAAGATCGTCAAGGAGGATATCTTCACCTCGATCCACATCGACGAGTTCGAGGTGGTGGCCCGCGACACCAAGCTGGGGCCCGAGGAGATCACCCGGGACATCCCCAACCTCGGTGAGGAAGCCCTCAAGAACCTGGGCCTCGACGGCGTCATCCGCGTCGGCGCCGAGGTGAAGCCCGGCGACATCCTGGTCGGCAAGATCACGCCCAAATCCGAGACCGAGCTGGCCCCCGAGGAACGCCTCCTGCGCGCCATCTTCGGCGAGAAGGCCGCCGACGTGAAGGACACGTCGCTCAAGGTGCCCTCCGGCACCTACGGCATCGTCATGGACGTCAAGGTCTCGTCCAAGAAGGACGGCGACAAGCCCAACGGAAAGAAGGACGGCAAGGACGCGCCGCGCAAGGTCGCCAAGGAGATCGAGGACGGCTTCAAGCAGCGCCGTTCCGAGCTGCTCGACCAGCTCACCGAGGCGCTGTCCAACATCCTGCTCGGCGAGAAGATCCCGCTGGATGTCCTCAACAGCGAGACCGGCGAGATCATCATCCCGGCCAACCGCAAGATCACCAAGACGCTGCTCAAGAAGCTGGCCGACGTCTACGACCGCATCGAGATCGACCCGTCGCCGATCCGCAACAAGATCAGCGAGATCATCAGCCAGTTCAAAAAGCGCTTCGACGAGCTGCAGAGCCAGCACGACGAAGAGATGGATCGCGTCGAGGCGGGCGAGGAGCTCGACTCGGGCATCGTCAAGCAGGTCAAGGTCTACGTCGCCTCCAAGCGCAAGCTGTCGGTCGGTGACAAGATGGCCGGTCGCCACGGCAACAAGGGCGTGGTCGCCAAGATCGTGCCTGAAGAAGACATGCCGTTCCTGGAGGACGGAACCCCGGTCGAGATCGTGCTGAACCCGCTGGGCGTGCCTTCGCGCATGAACGTCGGTCAGCTGCTCGAGACCCACTTGGGATGGGCGTGCAAACTCCTGGGCATCAAGATCGCCACCCCGGTCTTCGACGGCATCAAGGAGAAGGAGATCCGCGGCTACCTCAAGGAGGCCAAGCTCCCCGAGCACGGCAAGGTGCACCTCTACGACGGCCGCACCGGCGAGCGCTTCGACCAGGAAATCGTCGTGGGCTACATCTACATGCTCAAACTCGGGCACTTGGTGGCCGACAAGATCCACGCCCGTGCCGTCGGTCCCTACTCCCTCGTCACCCAGCAACCGCTGGGCGGCAAGGCCCAGTACGGCGGCCAGCGCTTCGGCGAGATGGAAGTCTGGGCGATGGAGGCCTACGGCGCGGCCTTCATGCTGCAGGAACTCCTGACCGTGAAGTCCGACGACGTCCAGGGTCGCACCCGGATCTACGAGAGCATCGTCAAGGGCGACAACTCGCTCGAGGCCGGCGTTCCCGAATCGTTCAACGTCCTGGTCAAGGAGATGCAATCCCTTGGTCTCGACGTCAAGGTGGGTTACTCCAACCCGTCCGACGCTCCCCAAACCGCCTCGAACGCCCTGGCGGCCTTTGTCTGAACCCCTCCCCGATCATCCGCTGAACGCACACGAACTATGTTGAGCTCCAAGGATACCGCCCGCGAGTTGCTCGGTCTGGACAAGGTGAACCTGGTCGACCACGTCGCGATCCAGGTCGCGTCGCCCGAGACCATCCGTTCCTGGTCGAAGGGTGAGGTCAAGAACCCCGAGACGATCAACTACCGCACGTTCAAGCCCGAGAAGGGGGGCCTCTTCTGCGAGCGCATCTTCGGTCCGGTCAAGGACTGGGAGTGCTCCTGCGGCAAGTACAAGCGCATCAAGCACCGCGGCGTGGTCTGCGACCGCTGCGGTGTCGAGGTGACCCTGGCCCGCGTCCGCCGCGAGCGCATGGGACACATCGAGTTGTCGGTGCCGGTCTCGCACATCTGGTTCTTCAAGTGCATGCCCTCGCGCATCGGCCTGATGCTCGACATGACGGCCCGCCACCTCGAGCGGGTGATCTACTACGAAGACTACCTGGTCATCGACCCGGGCAGCACCCCCCTCAAGGTCCACCAGCTGCTCTCCGAGCACGAGTACCGTGAGGCCCGTACCACGTACGGCAACGATGCCTTCGTTGCCAAGATGGGCGCCGAGGCGGTCCATGACGCCCTGGCCAACCTCCAGCTCGACAAGACCGTCGACGAGCTGCAGGTGGCCATGACGGAGACCAAGTCCAAGCAGAACCGCAAGAAGATCGCCAAGCGGATCAAGCTCTTCCAGGGCTTCTCCAAGTCCGTGATGCGGCCCGAGTGGATGATCCTCACGGTGCTGCCGGTGATCCCTCCCGACCTGCGCCCGCTCGTCCCGCTCGAGGGCGGCCGCTTTGCAACCTCCGACCTCAACGACCTGTACCGCCGGGTCATCAACCGGAACAACCGCCTCAAGAACCTGCTGCAGCTGAAGACCCCCGAGGTCATCATCCGCAACGAGAAGCGCATGCTTCAGGAGGCCGTCGATGCCCTGTTCGACAACGGCCGGCATGGCCGCGCCGTCACGGGTGCCGGCAACCGCGCCCTCAAGTCGCTTTCCGACATGCTCAAGGGCAAGTCGGGCCGCTTCCGCCAGAACCTGCTGGGCAAGCGCGTCGACTACTCCGGCCGTTCGGTCATCGTCATCGGGCCCGAGCTCAAGCTCAACCAGTGCGGACTGCCCAAGAAGATGGCGTTGGTGCTCTTCGAGCCCTTCATCATCCGCCGCCTCAAGGAACTCGGGTACGTCCACACGGTCCGCTCGGCCAAGAAGATGATCGAGCGCCAGACCAAGGAGGTCTGGGACATCCTCGAGGAGGTCACCCGTGGGCATCCGGTGCTCCTCAACCGCGCCCCGACGCTCCACCGCTTGTCGGTGCAGGCCTTCGAGCCCGTCCTCATCGAGGGTGAGGCCATCCGCATCCACCCGCTGGTCTGCACCGCCTACAACGCCGACTTCGACGGCGACCAGATGGCCGTGCACGTGCCGCTGTCGGTCGAGGCCCAACTGGAGGCCCGCCTGCTCATGATGGCCCCGCTGAACATCTTCAGCCCGTCGAGCGGCAAGCCGATCATGACGCCCACCCAGGACATCCCGCTGGGTTGCTACTACCTCACGGCCGAGCCCCGCAAGGCCCGCAAGGAAGGCGACCGGATCGTCCTCTGCGGTTCCAAGCAGGAGGTCATCTTCGCCCTGATGGACGGGAGCCTGAAGACGCACGACCGCGTGCGCCTCAAGAACCCGGACTTCGGCCGCAAGACGGTGTACGGCAACGCCACCGACCGCGTCATCGAGACGACCGTCGGCCGCGTGATCTTCTCCGAGATCTGGCCGCCGGAGCTGGGCTTCGCCAACTTCGTGGTCGGCAAGAGCAAGCTCGGTGACCTCATCCTCAACTGCTACCCTCGACAAGCTCAAGGAGATCGGTTTCGAGCAGGCCACCCGCGCCGGAGTGTCGATCGGCATCGACGACATGATCGTGCCCTCCGAGAAGCAGAAGGAGATCAAGGAGGCCCTGCACCAGATCGGTGAGGTCGAGCGCCAGCACAAGAAGGGCGTCATCACCAACCAGGAGCGCTACAACAAGGTCGTCGACATCTGGACGCACTGCACCGACCAGATCGGCTCGGTCATGCTCAAGACCCTCGACTCCAACCAGGGCAAGAAGGAGTACAACCCGGTCAGCCTGATGGTCGACTCCGGCGCCCGCGGCAACAAGGCGCAGGTGCGCCAGTTGGCCGGTCTGCGCGGCCTCATGGCCAAGCCGAGCGGCGAGATCATCGAGAAGCCGATTCTCTCGAGCTTCCGCGAGGGTCTCACCGTGCTGGAGTACTTCATCTCGACGCACGGCGCCCGAAAGGGTCTGGCCGACACGGCGCTCAAGACCGCCGACTCGGGCTACATGACCCGCAAGCTCGTCGATGCCGCCCAGGACGTGATCATCCGCGAGGAGGATTGCGGCACCAGCGCCGGCATCTCGGTGCAGTCGATCTACGAGGGCGAGGAAGAGGTGGTGAAGATCAGCGAGCGCATCGTCGGTCGCTACGCCGCCGAGGACATCCATGACCCGGCCGACCTCAAGACCCGGCTCATCGCCGCGGGCGAGGAGTTCGACGAGGCCAAGGCCAAGTCCATCGACCGCTCCGGTCTCGAGAAGGTCAAGATCCGCTCGGTGCTGACCTGCGAGACCAAGATCGGCATCTGCGCCAAGTGCTACGGACGCCATCTGGGCACGGGCAAGCTCGTCAAGAAGGGCGAGGCCGTCGGCATCATCGCCGCCCAGTCCATCGGTGAGCCGGGCACCCAGCTCACGATGCGCACCTTCCACGTCGGCGGCGTCGCCACCGGCACCTACAAGCAGCCCCAGATCAAGGCCAAGCAGGACGCCAAGGTCCGCTACAACGACCTGCGCGTCGTGTCGCTGGGCGACGGCAACAACATCGTGCTCAACAAGAACGGCACGGTCAGCCTGCTCTCGCCGGAGGGCAAGGAACTCGACACGCACTCCATCGTCGTCGGCTCCATCATCTCCGTGCCGGATGGCGGCATGGTCAAGAAGGGCGATGTCTTCATCGAGTGGGATGCCTACAACGTGCCCATCATCTCGGAGAAGGCGGGCGTGGTGAAGTTCCTCGACATCATCGAGGGCGTCACCATGAAGCAGGAGGTCGACGAGACCACCGGCTCCGAGGATATGGTCATCATCGAGCACAAGGAGGATCTCCACCCGACGATCATCGTCGAGGACGCGAAGTCCGGGGAGCCCCTGGCCCAGTACCCGATTCCTGCCGGCGCCCACCTCGTGGTCACCGAGGGCGACGAGATCGGTGCCGGTTCCCTGTTGGCCAAGACGCCCCGCAAGGCGTCCAAGACCAAGGACATCACCGGCGGTCTGCCCCGCGTTGCCGAACTCTTCGAGGCCCGGCGTCCGAAGGACGCGGCCGAGATCTCGAAGATCGACGGCGTGGTCGACTTCGGGGCCTCGATCCGCGGCAAGCGCTGCGTGTTGGTCAAGGACCTGCACACCGGCGTGGAGGAGGAGCACCTCATCCCCATCGGCAAGCACATCATCGTGTACAAGGGCGACTTCGTGAAGAAGGGCCAGCAGTTGACCGACGGCCCGGTGGTTCCGCACGAGATCCTCGACGTCTGCGGCCCGCACGAGCTGCAGGAGCATCTGGTCAACGAGATCCAGGAGGTCTATCGCCTCCAGGGTGTGACCATCAACGACAAGCACATCGAGATCATCATCCGGCAGATGCTCCGCAAGGTCCGCATCACCGAGCCGGGCGACACGCTCTTCCTCTGGGGTGAGCAGATCGACAAGCTCGCCTTCGAGGAGGAGAACGACCGCGTCGAGAAGATGGGCGGCAAGCCCGCCGAGGCCGCCCCGGTGCTGCTGGGCATCACCAAGGCCTCGCTCGAGACCGAGTCGTTCCTCAGCGCCGCGTCGTTCCAGGACACCACCCGCGTCCTCACCGAGGCGGCGACGATGGGCAAGTTCGACTACCTCCGTGGCTTCAAGGAGAACGTCATCATGGGCCACATCATCCCGGCCGGTACCGGCTTCGACCTGCATCGCAACATCAAGGTCAAGCCGCTGGTCGAGGTTCCGGAAGACGAGCCCGCGGTGATGGACATCACCGCCGACGAGGCGCCGACGGCCGCCTGAGCCTTCGGTCCCGATCGGTCGACACCCAGGGCACCCGGCGACGGGTGCCCTGTTTGCTGAAGGGACTGGTGGGATCCCCGCATCGGGGCGCCCCCCACCGCGGCACCCCGATCCGTCGGGCAAAACGGTTGCGCCGGGAGGGGTTGGATTCCAATCTGGGGATGGCGGCCGGACGGAACCCAAGTCGGGCCGCCACCGGATCCTCCCATGAAGAAGGCGCCCCGCACCCCGTCCCAACGTGAGGCAGAGAATCCCGCCGGAAGCTCTCCGGCGCCACGCCGAAGGCCGGCCCCCCGCTCCGGTCTGAGACCCAAGGCCAGGCCACGATTCGGGCCGGAACCCCTTCCGCAGCCCGTTCCCGGACGCTGGGGGCGGGACCGCCGCGCGTTTCGAGGGATGGTGCGGCGTCCGGTGTCGGCCCGCGCCGGTCGCGGCGCGGCCGCACCGCTGCGGTTTGTCTTTGTGCGGCGGTTGGCCGCGCAGGTGCCCGCACCCCGGATCGTTTCCACCCGGAAGCCCAGGGCGTCCGCCCGCCGATCCGGACGGGGTCTTCCGCCGCCGGGGCCCGTTTCGACCGGCGTCCTGTCTTCGGACCACGCGCCCCGGCAGGAGGTGCTGGCGGCGCGCCTGCCACCGGCCCCGCCCTGGGTCACGCCCTTGCTTTCCGAAACCTTTGCTCCGGCCGAGATGCCCGCCGGGCTGCCGCCGATCCCGGCGATCCTGCTCGAGGGGGATGTCCCCTCGGAGGCGCCTGGTCGGCGTGATGACCCGCCCGTCGGGGACGAGGCTGTCCATGACGCCTCGGCCGGTGCCGTGTGGTTGACCGGATGCGATCCAAGGACCCTGCTGCTGGGCTGGGAGGATCCCCCATCCGGACCCGGGGCGACGCCGGGCCCGACGGAATGGCGATTGCGGCCGGAATCCAATCCCGACGCCGTGCTGGCGGGTGGCCCGCTTCCGGTCGACCGGCGGTTCCTCTTCCTCGAGGCCCCGGCGCCGGGAACCCCGCAGGTCGCCGAGATCGGAACCCGTGGTCCCGGCGGTTCCTGGGAATGCCTGGCCACCTCCGCCCCGGTCGCCCTTCCGGATCCGGTGCCGGATTTCCGCGAACCGTCGATGGACGGAACCCGGCGTTCAGCGGACGTGACGGGAGTCCAGCCCGGGTTCCCCCGTTCGTATTTCATGGACCTCCTCGACCCGGGCTCGGTTCCAGGCGGTTCCGCCGCCAGTTCCGCCTTCGGCCTTCGGCGTTCAGAGGGCGACGCGGGCAACGCCTCTTCCGGGAGCCTCGTGGCATGGGGCGGCGAGGGCGGGGATCGTTCTTCGCCGGGGTCCATCCCGCCGGTCGGCCAGGAGGCCCGGGATGCCTTCCGGTTCCGGGTTCATGCCGAAGTCGTGATCCACGGGAGCACCGAGCCGGATGCTCGGGTCACGCTGTCCGGCAGGGTCCTGCCGATCCGCCCCGACGGATCGTTCTCCATCCGGTTCTCGTTGCCCGACGGCCGCTTCGACGTGCCGTTGGTGGCGGTGTCCTCCCGCGGGGCCGGGTTCCGCAGTGCGGCCTTGACCCTCGAGCGGAGCACCCGCGTCCAGGGTGAGGTCGGCGTCCACCCGATCGATCCGGACTTGCAGTCACCCGGGACGCCGTCCGGGGCCGCCCCCTGGTGATCGGTTCCCTCGCCATCGTCCTGCACGCCCACCTCCCGTGGGTGCGCCATCCCGAGCACGCACGATCCCTCGAGGAACACTGGTTCTTCGAGGCGGTGGCCGAGTGCTACCTGCCGCTGTTGCGGAACCTTCGGGACTGGAGCCGGGACGGCGTCGACTGGGGGCTCACCCTCGGGGTCACGCCCACCCTGGGCTCCATGTGGGACGACCCCGGGCTACGCGCCCGGGTGGCCAGGTATCTGGCCGAGCGTCGCGATCTCGCCCGCCGGGAAATGGCCCGCACCGCGCTGATCCCGGCGTTGCACGCGGCCGCCGGTTGCCATGCTTCCTTCTACGAGCGGGCCTGGGAGGATTGGGAGGCCTGTGGGGGAGACCTTTCCGGGGCGTTCGCCCGTTGGGCGCGGACGGGTCGCCTCGAGATCCTCGCGGGCCCGGCGACCCATCCGGTCCTGCCCTTGTTGGCCGATGAGCCGGGCAGCCTGCGCGCCCAGTTGGGGCTCGGTGTCCGGGAACACGAGCGCCGGTTCGGACAACCGGTCCGGGGCCTCTGGCTTCCGGAATGCGCCTGGTGCTCCCGGGTCGAACCAGCCCTCGTCCCTCGAGACCCACGGGGTCCTGGGTGGCGATCCACCCCCCCCTGCCGCGGTCTTCCTGCCGGTGCGAAGCCCTGGCGGGATCACGGTGGTCGGCCGTGACCCGGCCAGCGCGCGGCAGGTCTGGAGTCGGCAGGGGGGCTACCCCGGCGACCCGAGATACCGGGAATTCCATCGGGACCTGGCGGACGATGCCGACTGGGATTGGATCGCCGAACTCATGGTGGCCCCGGGTGTCCGGCATCCCACCGGGTTCAAGTACCATCGCGTGACCGGCGGGACCAAGGACAAGGAGTGGTACGACCGGGCCGAGGCCCTTGAGGCCGTCCGCGGGCATGCCGGACATTTCCTCGAGGGACTGTCCCTCCGACTTGCCCGTGCCGCCGTGGGCTTGGGCTGCCCGCCGATGGTGGTGGCACCCTACGATGCCGAACTCTTCGGACACTGGTGGTTCGAGGGGCCCGAGTTCCTCGACCAGGTGATGCGCCGGGCGTCGCGATCCGGCGTCGCGACCGAGACGTTGTCGCAAGCCCTGGATCGGCGCGCGCTCCCTTGGCCCATGTCGCGGCCCGCCGAGTCGAGTTGGGGCGACGGCGGCCACCTGGGCGTGTGGCTGCATCCGACCAATGCCGATCTCCAGCCGAGGCTGCGGACAGCCGGCCGCCGGATGGCCCAGGTGGCCGCCCGGGCTTTCGGGGACCGGGGCGGTCTCCCCGGCGGGGGGCAGGCCCAAGGGGAAGCAGCGCGGTGGGCGAGCCAGGCCGCCCGGGAGCTGCTGCTCGCCCAGGCCAGCGACTGGCCCTTCCTGATCCGCATGGGAACGGCTGCCTCCTATGCCCGGCAACGGGTCGAATCACACTTGGAGGCCTTCCACCGCCTTGCCGATCGGGTGCTGCTCCAGCGGGAGGCACCGTTCGCGCACGCGCCGGCTTCGGCTCTGCCGGGCGATGGCTTCCCGGAACCCGATCCTGCGGCGTGGCTCTGAACCGTCAGGGATCGACAGGCGGTCACCTGTGGGCGGCCTGTCGGCGAACGACCTCGAGGTCGGGAAGGGGAAGTCGGCGAGGGAATGCCTGCCTGACAACTCGGACGTTGACGATTCTTCCGGCGCCCCGCTTCATCCCGTTCGAACCCTCTGAGTCTTTTGTAATCCGTAGCCATCATGAATTCCTACCCAGCATCCCTGAACCGGCCTCGGTGGCATCGCCGTGGCGGCTTCACCCTCATCGAACTGCTCGTGGTGATCGCCATCATCGCGATCCTCGCCGGCATGCTGTTGCCGGCCCTCTCCAAGGCCAAGGACAAGGCCCTCGCCACCACCGACCTCAACGGCTGCAAGCAGATCATGCTCAGCACTCACATGTTCGCCTTGGACAACCAGGACGACCTCCCGGGTCCGACCTGGGGCTTGACCGGCTGCCGGACCGGCTGGGCGTATTCGGCGGTGAATGACGGCAGCGCCGCCTCGGCGACGCCGGGCCAGGCAGTCCCGGCGACCATCCCCGACGGGGCGGGTGACAACAAGTTGCCGCTCAGCACGGGATCGCGGTCGTTGGCCCAGCAGCCCTTCTTCATGATGGGGCAGCTTGGCCGGTTCCTCTCCACCCCGAAGGTGCTCTACTGCCCGAAGGACCTGACCGAGGTGGGCTCTTCCAAGAAGGCCGAGTGGGCCGGTCGCAGCGTGAAGATCACCAGCTACACCTTCAACGGTTGCATCATCGACCTCGGCACCCTGCCCGGGTTCGACCAGGGACGGGCCCGCAAGCAGTCGGCGTTCCGCCCGCTGGACATCCTGTTCTGGGAGACCGCCGAGCAGGATCCCTTCCTGTTCAACGACGCGGGCAACCAGCCCACCGAGGGCATCTCCCAGCGGCACCGTGCCTCGGCCTATCGTCGCGCGGTCCTGAACCAGAACTGGGGTGGCCAGTCGGCCATCGGCCGGATGGACGGCAGCGCCAACTTCATCCGTTTCAACGATTTCACCATCATGGGTGGCGGCACGCCGCAGGGCATGCCCGCCGGCTTGAAGGCCATGAGCCAGAAGGACGACAGCAACTACGTCTGGATCGGTCCCGCCTACAAGTGACCCGACCGGGCCGGCCCCGGGGGATTCCCTTGGCCGGTCCTCCCTGAACTGACATGAACCCGAAGTATCCCTGCCTGCTGATCCTCGCCTTGGGCCTGACGGCCGCCTGTTCCAAGAAGGCCGAGGACGATTCCGCCTCGACCACCCCGCCGCCTCCGGCAGCCGGTGCCGCCGCCGCCGCGGATGCCGGCGCTCCGGCAGCAGCTGCCGCGGCCCCGGCGGCCCCGGCCGAGGCCCAGCGCAACTGGGACCAGGTCGTCGCCGAGGTCGTCCGCATCCGTGCGATGCGCCCGATCCCCGACGACAAGCGCACCCGCATGCTGCAACTGCAGGATGAACTCATGGCCGCGGCCAACTCCGAGCCCGCCGCACGCGACGCCTGGAACAACCTGTCGCGGATCATCAACCAACGCTGATCCCAGGCGCCTGAACACCCACCGAATGCGGGCGTCCGGATCACCCGGGCGCCCCTTTTGTTTTCCATGACTCGGCGGACGGCGATCCTGGTGGCAGTGCTGCTCCTGGTGGGAGGCCTGGCAGTCTGGCGTCGGCCGGGCGGTCCACCGTCCGAGACGCACCGGCGCGAGGCCGAGGCCGACGCGGCCGCCCGGCGCTTCCTGGCGCTGCGGGATGCCGAGGAGCGCGCCCAGCGCACGCTCTGGAGCGCCGCCGAGCCGGTCGTCCGCATCGAGCAGGAGGTCGTCGCCGGCGTGGAGCGGGCCTCCGCCTCGGGAGATCTGGAGACCTGCGGGCTGCCGGGCCTGTCCCGGCGCCTCGGGGTTCCGGCGGGGCATTCGCTGAAGTGGTTGCAACTGAGGCTCCTGCGGGCCCGTCCGCCGGCCGCCTCCGGCGCGAAGCCGGCGGCTTGGACCGTCGAGCTGGAGGGGGAGGTCGTCCTGGAGGGGCCGGCAGGGGAGGCCGATACGCGTCCTGTCTGGACGGCCCGTTTCTCCGTGGAGGCCGACTGGACCGACGGACAGCCTCCCCGGTTGCTGGAGCACCGGCTGACCGGCCCGCCGCAGATCCTCACCGGCCGTCCGGTCTTCCAGCGCTGGGCCGACCTGCCGATCCCGACCAACGGGGTCGGCCTCTTCACCGACCCCCTGGTGCTGGAGCCTTCCGGCCAAGGGTGGGCCCTGCACCTCGTGGGGGCCGGGGTGCGGGCCGTGAGGTCCGGTCCGGGATGGTCGTGGGAGCCCTCGGAGTCCGGCCCGCCGGACCGGGTCGTGGCAGCCGTCCGCGCCGACCTCGACGGGGATGGCACCGCGGAACTGGCGGTCGCCGACGGCTCCGGCCTGAGGGTCCGGCGGACGGACGGGACCTGGCGGCAGGTCTGGACAGCCCCGGCCAGGTTGCGGCACCCGCAGTCCCTCGGCGCGGGCGACATCGACAGCGACGGCGATCTCGACCTGTGGTTGACCCAATACCGTCTGCCCTACGTCCAGGGACAGTTTCCCACCCCCTATTACGATGCCAATGACGGGTTTCCTGCCCACCTGCTGCGCAACGACGGCGGGGACCGGTGGACGGATGTCACCGAGGCCGCCGGCCTTGGCCCCAGGCGTCATCGTCGCGCCTACAGCGCCTCCTGGCTGGATGTCGACGGCGACGGCGACCTGGATCTGGTGCAGGTGAGCGATTTCGCCGGCCTCGACCTGTTCCTCAATGACGGTCGGGGGCGCTTCTCCGACGCCACCCCGGGACTGGGGGATTCCCGGTTGGGCTTCGGCATGGCCCATGCCGTCTGGGATGCCGACCGGGACGGACTGCCCGACCTGCTCATGGTGGGCATGGATTCGCCCGTGGCCTCGCAACTGGAAA
>JAJTFN010000026.1:14353-49361 GCA_021298285.1 Verrucomicrobium sp. | reverse complement strand
TCAGCCTCGGGCTCTTCGTGCTGGTCATCAACGCGGTGCTCCTCGGCCTGGTGGGTGGCATGCTCCAGCCGGGATTCGTCGTGGAGGGCTTCGGCGCCGCCTTCTGGGGCGGGGTGGTCATCAGCCTCGTGTCGCTGGTGGTGAACGGATTCCTCGGGCGCGGTGCGGTGGTGCGCCTCGGCGACGACCCCGGGGGACCGAAGCGAACCCGGCGGCGGCCCCGGCGGGACGACGACGGCGGCGGTCCGGTCATCGACGTGTGACGGAGTCGTCCCAGAACCCCCGCCTCCATGCGATCCCCCTTCCGGAACGAACCACGCGCCGCCCGGCGCCGCCCGGCCCGGGCGCCGATGGTGCTCCTGGCGGCACTGCTTGCGGGCGGGGTCTGGGCCCTGGCCCGGTGGCGGTCGGAGTCCGGGGTTGCACCGCCGCCGGCACCGGCGCCATCGGGGCCCGCGCCGGCCAGGACCACCGCTGCGGTCGGCACCGGGACGGAATCGGCATCACCGATGCCGCCACGACCGACGGCGGCGACACCCCCATCGGCACCGGCCACGACGGTCCCGGCGACGAACACGACGACAACGCCCTCGACGCTCGCACGGTCCAATCCCCCGGCACCGGTGATCGTCTCGACCTCCCTCCCGCCGATCGTCCTCTCGACCCAGGTCCTTCGCGCCTCGATCCCGTCCCTCCCGCCGGGATCCAATTCGGCGGCGCCCCTCACCCTCCCGACAGCCCCGGGATCCGCGGCCGCATCGAATGCGCCGACCGCCTGGGTGGCCCGGGGCGCGACCAATGCCCTGGAGGCCCAGATCGCGCTGGCCGGCCTGGGCTTCTCCGCGGGCTCGATCGACGGCATCGGTGGCTCCCAGACCGCGGCGGCCCTCAAGGCCTTCCAGTCGCAACGCGGCCTGGAGCCGACCGGATGGCTCGACCGGGAGACGCGCCGGGCCCTGGTGCTGCGCCGGCCGCCGCTGGCCACCTACCGCATCCAGCCTGAGGACCTGCTCCGGTTGGCCCCGGTGCCCGAGACCTGGGTGGGCAAGTCGCAGGTGGCCGGCCTCGAGCACGAGACCCTGCTCGAGCGCCTGGCCGAGCGGTTCCAGGCCCACCCGGCCTGGTTGCGACGCATCAACCCGGGAGTCGACTGGGACCGGATCGCCGAGGCGCAGGAGCTCGTGGTGCCGGCGCCGGCCATCGTCCCCGCCCGGCGGGCGGCCCTCGTGCGGATCCACCTCGGCGGGCGGTACCTGCGTGTGTACGACTCGGCCGGCGAACTCCTGGCCCACTTTCCCTGCAGCATCGCCCGACGGGTCGAGAAGCGTCCGGTCGGCGAACTGCAGGTGGTCGTGACGGTGCCGAACCCGGACTACACGTGGGATCCGGCGGTCTTCCCGGAATCCCCGGAAGCGCGGACCGTCGGGCGGAAGCTGAGGCTGCCCCCCGGGCCCAACAACCCGGTCGGCGTCGCCTGGATCGGCCTCAACCGGGCAGGATACGGGATCCACGGCACCCCCAAGCCCGAGGAAGTCGGCCGCACCGAGAGCCACGGCTGCTTCCGCCTGGCCAACTGGAACGCCGACCTGTTGCGACGGATGGCCTGGCCAGGGCTGCCGGTCGTCGTCGAGGGCGGGACACCGCCGGCATCGGCCACCGCCACGAATGCCGTCCCGAACGAGGTGGTGCCGACTCCGGGCGCGGCGACGTCGTCGGGCCCGTCCGTGCCATCCGCACCGTCGGACCGGCCCGCCGACGGGCCCGATGCCAGGGACTGACAACGGATCGTCTCCGGGAAGTTTCACGGGGCGGGACATTCCGCCGCATTGCATTTCGGATCGCCAGGGGGTAGGTCCTCCCCATGGCGTCCGACGGTTCCATGGACAGCGGCATCCGCCTGCTGCGCGAACGGGTGCGATCCATCCCCGGCCTCCTCGAGGCATGGGGAGCCTCTGCCGGAGCCCAACTGGCCTCTCAGCCCCGCATCCGTCCGCGGCGTGTCGTGGCGACCGGTCTCGGCAGCTCCGAGGCCCATGCCCGGTACCTCGTGTGGTTTCTCAACCGCTTCACCGATGTCCCCGCCGAGTTCGTGCCGACCGGATCCCTGGTGGAACCGATGGACCCGGACCGCTCCAAGGGCCGGACGCTGGTGGTCTTCAGTCAGGGATTGTCGGTGGCTGGACGCATCGCCCTCGGCCACCGGGCCGGTTTCGCCTCGACCGTGCTCTTCACCTCGGCCACCGCGGAGGGGCTGCGCCGCTGCGGGATGACCGAACGCTCCGATTGCCTGGAGCCGCTGGAGCAGGACGAGACGGTGGAGGTGATCCGGTTCCCGCCTGCCGACGAGTACACGATCCTGATCCGGGTGGTGGGACCGGCGCTGGGGTTCCTGGCCGCCCGGGTGTGGGCGGGCAGCCTCGCCAGGCCCGGGGACTTCTGCAGCGATCCGCGATCGCTGGGGGCGGCGGCGGCTCGGGCCTTCCGGGCGGGTCGGGAGGCGGGTCGGGAGGCATGGCCCCGGATGGACGGCACCGGGTTCAGCCGCGGCTTCGTGCTGCTGGCCTCGCCGGACCTCAGCGAGTACCTGCAGAATGTCGTCTACAAGTTCCTGGAGGGCCTGTTCCGGCCCGCACCGGCCCTGCAGGAGCTGCTCCAGTTCGCCCACGGGCCCTTCCAGCAGCTCACCGCATCGCCACGTCCGGTGGTGGTGCTGCACCGCCGTGGGGGCACCGAGTCCGACCAACTGGACCGGATCCGACAGATGTGCCGCTCGGCATGCCTGGACTGCCTGTCCACCGCCTCCGGACTGGTCTCGCCGACCGACCTGCTCGCCTTCGAGGCGGAGGGCCTGTTCGTCGACGCCCTGCTGGACGGCATCGAACGCGAGGCGGTCGACCAGGTGGCATGGCCCGGACGCGGACTCGACGGACCACTCTGTGACTACCCCGGTCCGACTCCACTCCTGGAGGCGTCGTGTGCGGGCCGGTTGGCGCGATGAAGGGCCGGATCCGGCCGAGACGTTCCCGTCAGGAGGGTCCGCGCAGCAGGGGGGCGAGGTTCGAGTTCTGCTGGGCCATGTGCCTCAGGCACGGGTCGAGGCGGATGGCCTGCTCCACGCGGTCCCGAGCCTCCGCCGGATGACCGGTGAGCGCCTCATAGCAGGCGAGATGGTAGTTCCAGAGGCCGTTGCGGCGCAGGGGCTCCGGGGCCGACAGCAGGGCACGCCGGGCCTCCTCATGGGCCCCGAGCTCATACAGGCAGCACCCCCAGCCGATGAAGTGCTCAAGCTCCGCGTCGCGGCGGGCACACAGGGCCTGGAAGGCCCGGGCCGCCTCGGCCCACTGACCGATTTGCTGGTGGATGACCGAGCGGAGTTCCAGCACCTCCGTCTCGAGCTGGTCGCCCGGCGGGAGCTGGTCGAGCTCCTGCAGCGCCGCCTCGACCATGCCCAGCTCGAAGTAGCCGACGGCGGCCTCGGTGGTCCGACTGAGTCTCGAAAACGGCACACGACACCCTGCCACCGGTGCGCCGAAACTCAACTGCCCCGCCCATCGGGGTGTTTCCCAACCCGCGGGTCGGGGGTAGGCTCACGGATCCGGCCTTCCCGCGCGCCGGAGCTCCCGCATGCGCTGGCACGATGCCCACAACCACCTCCAGGACCCACGCCTGGGTGACGCTCCGGCAACCCGGCTCGCCCAGGCGTTGTCCGCCGGCGTGGCGGGCATGGTGGTCAACGGCACCTGCGAGACCGACTGGCCGACGGTTCTCCACCTGGCGGAACGCTTCGCCGAGGTCATCCCGGCCTTCGGCCTCCATCCATGGCGCGTTCCGACCCGTTCGGCCTGCTGGCTGGAGACGTTGGAAGGTTTCCTCGACCGTTGTCCGGGGGCGGGGGTGGGCGAGGTGGGGCTGGACGGTTGGATCCTCGACCAATCGGCCGAACGGTGTCTCGAGCTGGGCATCGGCCCGTCGGGACCCGCACCGATGCCCATGCAGGTCGAAGCGCTGGATGCGCAGCTCGACCTGGCCGCGACCCGGGGACTGCCGGTCTCGCTGCATTGCCTGAGGGCCTGGGGACCGCTCCTGGACCGGCTCCGCAACCGGGCTCCATTGCCCCGGGGATTCCTCCTGCACAGCTACGGCGGATCCCGGGAGCTCGTGCCGGAGCTGGTGCGACTCGGGGCCCACTTCAGCCTTTCGGGCCATTCCCTCCATCCGCGCAAGGCCGATCAGCTGGCGGTGTTCCGGGCCATCCCCCGCGACCGTTGGCTGGTCGAGACCGATGCCCCGGACCAGCTCCCGCCCCCGGAGTGGATTTCCCATCCGGCGAACGGCCCCGGGGGTCGACCGGTCAACAGCCCGGCCAACCTGCCCCGGATCGCCATCGGTCTGGCCACCCACCTGGGTGTTCCCGCCGCGGACCTGGCCGCGCTGTGCGAGGCGAACTGGCGGAGGTTCTTCGGCCGGCCGGCCTCCGGAACCTGAAGGGCGGACGGGTCCCCGGGTCGGCGGTTCAGAGGGCGCGCCGGATCCGCTGGAGTTGCCGCAGCAGCGCGGGCATCCGGTCCAGCGGAATCATGTTCGGGCCGTCGCTCAGGGCCCGGTCGGGCTCGGGGTGCGTCTCGATGAAGAGCCCATCAACACCGGCGGCGACCGCGCAACGGGCCAACACCGGTCCGAATTCCCGCTGCCCCCCGGAGGAATCACCCTGGCCGCCCGGCAACTGCACCGAGTGGGTGACGTCGAAGACGGTCGGGAATCCGAGTCCGGCGAGGATCGGCAGCGAGCGCATGTCGGCCACGAGGTTGTGGTAGCCGAAGGTGGTGCCGCGCTCGGTGAGGAGCAGGCGCCGGTTGCCCGTCTCGGCCGCCTTGGCCGCCACGTTCCGCATGTCCTGGGGGGCCAGGAACTGGCCCTTCTTGAGGTTGACGATCCGGCCGGTGGCGGCGGCCGCCTGCACCAGGTCGGTCTGCCGGCACAGGAAGGCGGGGATCTGCAGGATGTCGCAGACGGTCGCGGCGGCGACCGCCTGCTCGGGCGTGTGGACGTCGGTCAGCACCGGCACCCCGACCTCGGAGCGGATCCGGCGCAACACCTCCAGCCCCCCGGCCATCCCGGGCCCCCGGAACGACTGCCCCGAGGAGCGGTTGGCCTTGTCGAAGCTGGCCTTGAAGACGTACGGCATGCCCAGGCGCCGGCACACGGCCTTCAGGCTGCGTGCGATCTCGAGGCAAAGCTCCTCGCTCTCGATGACGCAGGGACCGGAGATCAGGAAGAGCCCCTTGCGACGGTTCAGGCTGCGCCACAATGGAAGGATGGAATCGCTCACCCCGGAGGTCATCGGGGGGGCGCGCGCGTTTCGCAATGCCGGAGTTGGCATCACGAACGGCGGGTCGCGGGCGCAGGATGCCCGCAGGACCCCGCCCGTGCAGGGTGGCGACGGGACCAAGAGGGACCCGAGGTCGACCGGAACTTGCATCGGCGGCACTTCCGCGTCTCAGTCTTGGGCCTCGGACCGCGTCCACCGACCATGGCCTCCCATTTGAACGTCTCTGTCGGGCACTGGGTGGGCTTTTCGGCCTTCGTGCTGGGAGCCCTCGCGCTCGACCTGGGCCTGTTCCACCGGAAGAGCCAGGAGGTTCGTGTCCGGGAGGCGCTCTTCTGGACCTCGGTCTGGGTGGTCTGCACCCTGCTTTTCGGGCTGGCCGTGGCACCGCGGATGGTCCCCGGTTGGGACGCCTCCACCTCGGCGCTGTTCCTGACGGGCTACCTGGTGGAGCTGTGCCTGTCGATGGACAACGTCCTGGTCATCGCCGTCATCTTCTCCTACTTCGGCGTCCCCAGACCCTGGCAACACCGGGTGCTCTTCTGGGGCATCCTCGGGGCCCTGGTGCTCCGGGGAACCATGATCTGGCTCGGTGCCGAGCTCCTCGAGCGCGTCCACTGGGCGCTCCACGTCTTCGGGGTGTTCCTGATCGTGACCGGCGTGAAGATGCTGCTCGTGCGCGAGGACGAGCCGCCTCCCGACCTTTCGAGGAACCCGGTGGTCCGGTTGCTGCGCCACTGCCTCCCGATCAGCGACGCCTTCGACCGGGAACGCTTCACCACCCGGTCGGGCAACCGGTGGATGCTCACGCCGCTGGCCGTGGTGCTGGTGGTGGTGGAGACGACCGACGTGGTGTTCGCGGTGGATTCGATCCCGGCGATCTTCGGCATCACCCGGGAGCCGTTCCTCGTCTTCACCTCCAACATCTTCGCCATCCTCGGCCTGCGCTCGCTGTACTTCGTCCTCGCCTCCGCCATGGGGTACTTCCAACACCTCAAGACCGGCCTGGCCTGCGTGCTGGTGTTCATCGGGGCCAAGATGCTCGCGGAGGAGGCCCTGCTGCGGCTGCTGGGCGACCGGCTCAAGTACGTGTCCCTGGCGGTCGTCATGGGCCTGCTCGGCGTGTCCATCCTCGCCTCGGTCCTGACGGCACCGGCGGGACCCGGCAACGGGAAGGGCCCGGCCGCTTGAGCCCTCGGTGGGTTCTGGAGGACACCGACGCGGGCCAGGCGGAGGCCCTGCGCCGCGCGCTGGGGCTTCCCGGGCTGGTGGCCGACTGCCTGGTACGGCGCGGGATCACGACGCCCGAGGCCGCCGAGGCCTTCCTCGAGCCCCGCCTCAGGTCGCTCTCGGACCCGATGGTCCTGCCGGACATCCGGCCGGCCATCGAGCGGCTCTTCCGGGCACGCCGGGATGGCGAGCCGCTGGTCATCTTCGGCGACTACGATGTCGATGGCGTGACCTCGACCGCGATCCTCACGGAGGTGCTCTCGGCACTGGGCTGGCGATGCGCCCAGTACCTGCCGCACCGGCGCGACGAAGGCTACGGCCTGAGCCAGGCGGGTGTGGAGAACTGCCTGGCACGCCATCCCACCACGCTGTTGTTGGCGGTGGACTGCGGTTCCACGGCGGTCGGTCCCATCGGCTGGCTGAACGGGCGCGGGGTCGATGTGCTGGTGCTCGACCATCACCAGCTGAGCGATCCCCTGCCCCCGGCGCTGGCCCTGGTGAATCCGCTCCGTTCCGACGACCCGTCGACGGCCCCCTACTGCTCGGCGGGCCTGGCCTTCAAGCTCGCCCATGGGCTGGTGAAGCATGGACGGGAAGCCGGCCTGCCGGGGTTCGACACCTACCACCTCAAGTCCCTGCTCGACCTGGTGGCCCTCGGCACCGTGGCCGACCTGGTCCCGCTGGTCGGGGAGAACCGGGTGCTGGTGCACGCCGGCCTCGAACGCCTCGAGACCACCCACCGGCCCGGCCTGCAGGCCCTCAAGCGCGTGGCCAGGACCCGCAGCCCGCTGGGGGTCCACGAGGTGGGCTTCCAACTCGGCCCGCGCCTCAATGCCGCCGGGCGGCTGGAGACGGCAGAGGACGCGCTCCGGCTGCTGCTCTGCGACCAGGATGACGAGGCGGCCAGCCTCGCGGAGGTGCTCGACCGGCAGAACCGTGACCGCCAGGAGGTCGAACGCCGCATCGCCCAGGAGGCCGGCGACCGGGTGCGTGCCGGCTTCGACGCGGCGCGCGACCTGGTGATCGTGGAGGGGGATCCCTCGTGGCACATCGGCGTGGTGGGGATCGTCGCGTCCAGGGTGTTGCGCGAATTCCACCGGCCGACCCTGATCCTCGGGGGGGGCGGCGAGGTGTGGCGCGGCTCGGGGCGCAGCATCCCGGGATTCGACCTGGCGGGGGCGCTCCGGGACTGCTCGGACCTTCTGCAGAAGCATGGAGGCCATGCCATGGCAGCCGGACTTTCCATCGATCCGTCGCGCCTGCCCGTGCTGCGGGAACGGATCAATGCGCTGGCCAGGCAGCGGCTGGACCCCGGGCACCTCCGGCCGCAGGTGCGCCTCGATGCGTTCATGCCGCTGGCGCAACTGGGCTTCCGGGGACTGGTGCACGCACGCCCACCCCAGCGCCTCAAGGACCAGCACTGGAAACTCTGGGTCACCGATGGGGGTCGGGCCGTCGAGACCGTGTGGTGGGGCGCGGGCTCCCGGCCCCTCCCGGAGGGCAGCTTCGACCTGGCGGCGGTCCCCGAGATCGGCGAGTACGGAGGCCGGCGCTTCGTCCAATTGCGTCTGGTCGACTGGCGACCCGGCGAGTCGGCCGCCACCTGAACCGCGCCCGGCAGCAACGGCGGATTGCCCGGGATGCCCGTCGGGCTTACCTATGCCCGATCGATGAACGCGACCTGCGACGGGAACACCCCGACGGATCCATCCCCGGCCGGCTACCAGACCCACCGTGGCCTGCCACCGCTGGCCGGACTCTGCGGATTCCAAGAGGCCTCCCGGCCGGGGCTGTCGGTCGAGGAGAGCGTGCGCCGGCTCAAGCGGCACCACTACGCCCTGCGGCGGATCCACGGCATCCTCACCGCCCGGATCACCTCGGAGCCGGTCTACGAGCTGAAGATGGCCTGGAGCCATCAGGCCTGGCTTTGCGCCGAGCAGGTGTCGGCCCTCCGGACCCGGGTCGGCGAGATGCGCGAACCCCCGCTGGGCCTGGACAAGGTTCCCCACGACGGCCTGGCGCTGGCATTTGATGAACTGCAGGCGGCTCCCCGCGACCTCCTGCTCCTCGGACTGTACGAGGTCATCGTGCCGGCACTGGCGGAGGCGATGGCCACCCATGCGGCCGCGGCGCATCCGCTGGCCGACCAGCCCACCGTGCGGATGCTGCGGATCGCCCTGCTGGACCTCGACGACCTCCGCCACTATGGGCGCAAGGCCGTCTCCTGCCTGGTCTCAGGCGACGAACGCGCGGCCTCGCAGGCGGGCCTCGGGGTGCTGCGCCGGGCGCTCGAGGCGGCCGGGGGCGTCGACGGCTGTACCCGGGCCGGGGCCGGGGATGCGCCCGCGTCGCTGCCGGAGCGCCTCCACTCGGCACGCCCCTGGCGCTACGATCCACGCCCCCAGCGGGACGGGCGCTTCCCCGATCCCTACAACATGGGGGTCAACGCCGAGGTGTTCCTCTACGATCCTGGGCAACCGCTCGATGCCAAGGTGCTGATGATGTACTACAAGCGCCTTCGCGAAATCGACGTGCCCGAGATGATGGCCAGCATCCTCGTCGAGACGCCCGACAAGCCCTGGGGCTACTACCGGGACATGAGCCGGCAGCTCTGGGACGAGGCCAGGCACGCGATGATGGGCGAGGTCGGCTTCGCCAGCGCGGGTGTCGACTGGCCCTCCCGGGTGGCGGTGAACTTCACCTGGTCGCTCGGCCTGAACACCCAGCTCACCCCGAAGGAACGGCATGCCGTGCTGTATTTCATCGAGCAGGGGCTGATGCCCCGGACCGGCAAGCGCCACGAATGGGAGACGGCCCTCGCGGCAGGCAACCCCCTGGCGGCGACCTTCCAGGATTTCGACTGGGCCGACGAGGTGCTTCACGCCCGCATCGGCCGGGACTGGTACGTGTCGGACATGCCCTCCCCCCATGAGGCCGTCGCCTACGGCGATGCGTGCTGGAGCAAGGTGCTCATGAACTGGGAACGCTGGCGCTCGGAGGGACTGACCCGGCACGCCAACTGGTGGACCGGGGCCTACGCCGAATATTGCGAGCGTCGGGGTGTGACCCCCGACCCCGTGGCGGCGCAGTATGCCGTGAGCTACGAGGCCATCCGAGCCGACCTGAGGGACCTGTCGGCCGCGTCGGGCTGACGAGGGGCCGACCGACGGGCTGAACCGCGACGCAGGCCCAATGGGCACGGTCCCCAACGGGCAGGATCCAGCCGGGGCCTCAGCGGCGCAACGCCAGGACCAGCCACGTCTGGCCGAGGAGGCAGAGCAGGAGAATCATCCAAAGGCACCACTCCCAACCCCGCAATCCGCGCTGGACCGGAGGGGCCAGATGGAACCGGACGACGGTGGCGCCGAAGGCCACCGCATCACCCCAACGCAGGATGGCCTCCCGCACCGGGAGCCCATTGACCGAGACGACCGCCTCCCCCACTGGACGCAGGGTCAGGCGACCGGTCGGATCGCATCGGACCTCCGCATGCCTCGACCACACGCCAGCGGAAACAAGCACCCAGTCGTTCG
Source organism: Verrucomicrobium sp. (assembly GCA_021298285.1). GTDB lineage: Bacteria > Verrucomicrobiota > Verrucomicrobiia > Limisphaerales > UBA9464 > SXXZ01. The sequence goes on along the minus strand of JAJTFN010000026.1, from coordinate 39,272 downwards.
AGGGATCGCGACCGATGCTCAGCACCTCCCCGTTCCAGGCATGGGCCGGGCCGCCGGGCAGACGGAACTCGAACATCCGGAGACCCTCAGAGGATGCTGCGCATCACGTCGACGCGGTCGCCGGGGTAGAGAGGCAGGTCCAGTTCGGGCTTCTTCAGCGCGGCCTTGCAGTCGACGGTGATCTGCTGGCCGTTGACCCGGGTGATGCGCACCTTTTTCCGGTCGGCGTACTCGGTGAAACCGCCGGCCCGGTTGACCGCCTTGAGAACGGTCATGCCGCCCTCGAAGGGAAACGACCCCGTCGCCCGGACCTCGCCACCCACGGAGATCGTACGGCCCAGCACCAGCACGTTGACCGACAGGCGCTTGTACATCTGCTTCTTGACGGTGAAGAGATCCCGGATCTCCTTCGAAACGTCGGCCGCCATTCGCCCGGCCACCTGCACCTGCTCGCCCATGTGGATGGTGACGAGCCCGGTCTCCGGCAGCTGGATCTCGGACGGGGCGATCGGGACCGACGCCTCGTACATCACGCGGATGATGTCGCCGACGGCGATGCGGTCGATGCTGAACACCTCATTGGTGCCCGCGGTGGTTCCGGAGGAAGCCGCCGAGGCCCCCGAGGCAGTCCCCGACGCCGAGGTGGCGGTCGGAGCGGTCTCGAAGCCGGTCTGGCAACCCGCCCAGAACACCGTCAAGAACACCACCCACGGAGCCACGGCCTGTTGGAAGAATCGACGCATCATGATGGAAAGCTTCCCGGAATCTATCGATCCCGGGATCGCGGCTCAATACTTGGTCTCCTTGCCGGGCTTGATTTCCGGGGCCTTCACCTCGATGCCCGTCGCGGCCACCTCTCCGGTCTTGGGCTCGGAACGCTTGCGCTTCGAGAGCTTGCGCTCGCCCTCGGGCTTGCTGTCCTCGCTCTTGGAGTAGTAGTCGTAGTAGTAACCGCTGTAGTAGTAGTAGTAGCTGTCCTGGCTGATGTTGATGTTGTTCAACACCACGCCGAGGAGGTGCCCGCCGACCTTCTCGACCATCTGCTTGGCCCGGAGGGTCATCTGCTGCGGGTACTTGCGGTACTGCACGACCAACACAGCCATGTCCACCTCGCTGGCCAGGACCGACGCGTCGCTCACGCCCATGATCGGCGGCGAGTCGAAGAACACGAAGTCGTAGCGGCTCTTGGCTTCCGCGACGAACTCCTTCATGGCCGTCGAGTTGAGGATGCCGATGGAACTGCTCGGGAGTCGGCCCGACGGCAGGAAGTCGAGGGACGGCACCGGCGTGGTCTGGATGACCTCCTCGAGGCGGTTCTGCTTGAGCAGGTAGTTCGTGAGCCCGACGTTGTTGGCCACGTTGAGGATCTTGTGGAGGCTCGGGCGGCGGAGGTCGGAATCGACGATGAGCACCCGGCTGCCGTTCTGGGCGAAGACCGTGGCGAGGTTGAAGATCGTGGTGGATTTGCCTTCGCCGGCGCCACCGGACACGACGGTCATGGTGCGCCAGTTGGGATCCTTGCGCGAGAAGAGCACGTTGGTGCGCAGCTCTCGGTAGGCCTCCGCATGGGGGCTGTCGGCGCCCTCGGACATCAGGGCCCCCACGTTCTGCGGGATGACGCCGAGCACCGGTGCCTGCAGCGCCTGCTCGACGTCGTCGATGGTCTTCACCGACGTGTCGAGGTACTCGATGAAGAACGCCAGGCCGATGCCGAGGATCAGGCCGAAGACCACGCCGATGGTGATGTTGACCGCCTTCTTGGGCCGCACCGGATTGGTTCCGGGGAGGGCCTCGTTGATGATCTCGACGGCCGAGGTGCTGCTGAGATCACGGTCGATGTCCTCCTGGGCGACGCGGATCTTGATGCCGTCGCGGATGCGGCGGGCGCTCTCGAAGTCGTTGCGGGCGACGATGTACGGGCGGAATCGCTCGGTGTCCTTGGAGTTCTTCTCGATGGCCTCCTGAAGGAAGGTCTTCTGGTTCTCCATGGCCGCCTTCTCGGCCTCGAGGGTGGAGCGCATGCCGCTCAGGATGCCCTGGACGGTGGAGTCGAGCTGCTGGTCGAGCTTGGAGATCTGGAGGGACCACTTGAGGACCTCCGGATGGTCGGGCCCGAAATCCGGGCTGAGTCCCGAGGCCTGGCGCATGGCGAAATTCCTGGCGCCGATCAACGTGTTGAGCTCGGCCGTGGGATTGGCGACCACCAGCGCGTTGAGCAGTTGATCGCCCTTCAGTTGGGCCAATTGCTCAAGCAGGCGGTTGTTGCGGGTGATGCGGGTCTGGTAATCTTGGATGACGCCGGTGTTGCGGGCCAGTTCCTGGGCCGAGAGACCCTGGATTTGCCCGGTGTCGGCGATGTCCTCGGGCACCTTCAGGGAAATGCGGAGGGTGTCCATCTTCTCGCGGGCTTCCGACACCTCCTTGTCGTACCGGGCAAGCTTGTTGGTCAGCGCCGTCCACGCGAGGTCACTGCGGCCGGAGCGGTTCTTGTTGCGGTAGTTGCCATAGATCTCGGCGATCTTGTTGGCGATGCGGGCCGCCAGTTCCCGATCCTCGTTGAAGGCCGTGATCTCGATGATGGCCGTGTTCCGGTACTGGGTGATGTCGACCTCGCGGGAGAGCGTCTCGTAGGCATCCTGGATGGGCAACTCACCTGGCTGCTTGTCCCGCTCGGCGTAGATGCGGGCCAGTTTCAGGTCCTTGATCACCTCATTCAGGATCTTGGGGGAGCGGATGACCTGGAACTCGGTCTGCAGGAAGTACTGGTCGAAGGCCGGGGTCATCGGCCCGCTGCCCATCATCAACTGGGTCAGCGGCGTGTCCTTCTCCACCTTCATCCGGGCCAGCGACGAGTACGACTCGGGCTGGAACTGGGTGATGATCGCCGTGGTGATCACCACCAGCAGGAAGACCGCCAGGATGACCGCCTTTCGGATCCGGATGATCCGCCAGTAGTCCAGGAAATGGAGCTTGGAATCCGTGGACTGGGGTGCCTTCGAAACTTCCATGTGAAAAAAAAGAGGAGGCCAGAAGGGATGTTCCAGCCTCCTACGACAGGGTTGCCAGGGTTGGAAACTCTCAGTAGGTGAAGTTGACGCCCAAGAACACCCGGTTGCGGGCGAACTCACGCAGGTCGTTCACCAGGTCGGAATCCACGCGGTCATGCGCGTAGGTCAGACGGGTCGAGATGTTCTGGGTGATCCGGTAGGCCAGGGTCACATCGGCCGAGGCGTAACCGTCGCCCTGGCCATCGATGCTGGGACCGCCGCCGATGAAGGTGCCGGCCTGGTAGAGACCGTTGACCGAGCCCACCAGCTTCGGGGTGAAGCTGTGCGACAGGCTGATGCGGCCCGAGGTGGCGCTGCTGCCGCGGATCGGGTCGTTGAACAGGCCGCCGCCCACGGTGCCAAGGATGCCGACGTCGGTCGCGGTCAACTGGTGGCGAACGCCGAGGGTGACCGAGGATCCCGGGAGGAACCCGTAGGTCAACTGGCCGTCCACGTAGGGCGAGACACCGTCGCGGCCGCGGATGCCGGACACCTCGACGAAGTCGTTGTACTGGATACCCCCACGCAGCGACCCGGTGAGGTTCGCGGCGAAATCATGGTCGACGGTCGCCGCGACGAAGTGCGAGTTGACGTCGCGAACGAAGCCCACGTTGACGCCCGGTCCGTCGTAGTCGGTGATGCCGTACTGGTAGAAGAGGCCGACGCTGGAGGTCGGGGCCAGCTGGTAGCGCAGGTTGACCGAAGGCAGGTACTCGACACGGTCCAGCGACTGGGCGAACAGGTCGTTGTCGAAGCGGAAGAGGTTGTTGCGGAAGCCGGTGACCGCGCTCCAGCTCTCGGCGAGCTGCGACGTGAAGTCGAAGCCGGCGATGTTGCGGAAGTTCGTGCCCTCCGCGCGGAAGAGGATGCCGGCGCCACCGGCGCCCTGACCCAGCTGCTGCGGCTCCTGGGCCTGGGCGAAGCTGTCGAAGACGTCGAGCTTGAAGCGGCTGTTGAAGCTGTGGCTGAGGTTGGCGTCGACGACGTGGTTGTGGTCGACGGCCTTCTCGCGGTTCTCGAAGTAGCGCAACAGGTAGTCGTAGCGCAGGCCCAGCACCGTCTGGCCATCGTTGACCGGCAGGTTGAGGCTGAAGCCCGGGGTCAGCTCGAAACCGAAGCTGTCGACCTTGGGCAGGTCGCTGCGGGTGTAGACGTTGTCGTTGTAGAATCCGGAGACACCAGCTCGCACCGTCCATGGCTTGGACCCACCATCGGCGGCTTGGAGGGCAGTGGTGACCGCGAGGCTCGCAGCGCCGATGGAAAGGGCGCTCACGCTGGGAATGAGGTTTTTCATGCGAAATCCGTTGTTGGACGGCTCCTTCGTCCTGAGAACGCTGAGCTTGGTTACGTCTGGAGTCTTCGAAGTCGGAGGGAGGGTGTCAATCTGTTTTCCCCGATTTTCAGTCGCCCAGCCCGTGGTGAGGCCAAACCGGGGGCTCCCTGCGATGCGTCATCAGGACGGGCGTCGAAAGGCCGGGAAGTCGCGGGCCAAGCGTTCCCAGTCGGGCGTTTGGCCCCAGGACGTCAGCGAGAACGCCTCGAGCGGCGCCCCGTCTCCCCATCCGAGGGCCGCCCGCTGATCGCGGAAGCGTCGCCGCAGCACCGCCTCCCATTGCTCGACGGTCTCCACCGGGTCGATGCCGTGGCGACCCACCCAGGGCAACCATTCGCGGATCTGGCTCTGGTGACACCAGGACTGCCGCACGATCTGGTCGAAGGCGTCGTCCACGTCGACGACGAGGTCCGGGACGGACTGGGGCCCCTGGCCGATGTAGCTGTCCCAGGTGTTGAGGATGACCGGCGTGCGGATCCAACGGGCCTCCCCGCGTCCCTCCTCCGGATAGTCGTCCACGAACGCGTGGGGGACATTGATCATGTAGGCCACCCGGCGGACGGCGTCGGCCACGGTGATGTGGTCGGGATGGACGCCCGCCCGGGGATCGGCCGGGAGAGGTGGGCAGAAGAGGTAGTCGGGCTCGAAGTCGCGGATGGACTTCCAGAGCGCGGCCAGGAGGTCATTGCTGGGCAGCCTCGCCTCGCCGAACGGCTGCCCGTTCGGCCGGGCCAGGCGCTCGAACTCGTAGCGGCCGATGACGGCCGAGGCCGCCTGCTCGGCGAGACGGATCCGGGCGGTCTCCTCCGGGGTGCGCCGATGGTGGCCGGAACGACCGTCCGTGCAGACCACCACCTTGGCCCGCAGGTCGGGCCCATGCTTGCGGCCGAACAGCTCGAAGGTGCCCGCGGCGACGAACTCGAAATCGTCGAAGTGGGCATGGACGCAGAGGATTCGCATGCGCTGGGATGGGTGGACCGGAACCGCCGCCGAAGGGTGGTGGGCGGTGAGGGATTCGAACCCCCGACCCAATGCGTGTAAAGCATTTGCGCTAACCGCTGCGCCAACCGCCCCAGCCACCGTTGGATCCCGACCCTAACCCGCGCGTCGGGCCGGATTCAATTCGGCAATGGAACCCGCGAGGTTCCCATTGGGAGTTGTCACCGCAGAACTGGCGTTGGAGAAACCGGCCGACCGGTCTAATCTTCGCCGGCCGATGAGCCGGGCCATTCCCGACATCCCCCAGGATGCTCGCGACACCGACTCCCTGTCCGCCTGCGACCTGGTCGCGGCGACCTGGGAGCCGGAGCTTCCGGCACGCCCGTTGGGTTTGCCGACACCCGCCGCCATGCCCGATGCCCGGGCCTTCCTGGAATCCCATCGGGATGCGGTGATCGTCGGGCTCGACTGGCCGGTGATCCTCGCGGCGGCCGAGGCCACGCGCCTGGGACGGCACCGGGATCTGGTCCAACTCGACCTCGACTATCCGGGCCGCCGCGCCGGTCGCTGGGCCGAGGCCTCCTTCCGGGTGGGCCGACGGCAGCTTTCCCGCCTCAGGGGCGCCCGGGACCTGCGGGCCGTCCAACGCTACCTCGCCGCCGTCGAGGAAGGCCGGGCCCAGGGCTGGAACCCGATCGTCTTCGGCATCGCCCTGGCGGCATTCCACCTGCCGTACCGTCCGGCCCTGCTCCACTATGCAGGCACCCTCCTGCGGGGCCTGGCCCAGGGGTGCCGGCCCGCCCAGGTCCCCGAGCGCGACTGGAACGCCTGGATGGACCACCTCGAGGCATCCCTGCCGGAGGCGGTGGCGCGGCTGCTTCCGGATGCCTTCGTGGGTCCCGGGTCGCCGCGACTGCCCGAGTCGCGGAGCTGACCCGGGTGGCGAACCGGGCACGAACCCGGGCGCATGAATCCCGCGGAATCCCCTTTCCCGGGGCGCCCGGCCGGGGTTTGCTCCGCACCTCGTTATGCTCAAGGCCGGCATCGTCGGCTTGCCCAACGTGGGCAAGTCCACCCTCTTCAACGCAGTCACCCGCACCCGCAAGGCGCAGGCGGCGAACTACCCGTTCTGCACCATCGACCCCAACGTGGGCATCGTCACCGTGCCCGACGATCGCCTGGCCGTCCTGCAGAAGATCGCCAAGACCACCGTGGTGATCCCGGCGGCCATCGAGTTCGTGGACATCGCCGGCCTGGTGAAGGGCGCGAGCGCAGGCGAGGGCCTGGGCAACAAGTTCCTGAGCCACATCCGCGAGGTCGACGCCATCGTGCAGGTCGTCCGCTGCTTCGAGGACGCCGACATCCACCACGTGGCCGGCAGCGTGGACCCCGTGCGGGACATCGAGACCATCACCACCGAGCTGGTGCTGGCCGACCTCGAGTCGGTGAGCAAGCGCCTCGACAAGGTGGCCAAGGACGCCAAGCGGGGCGACAAGGAGGCCCAGGCCGAGCAGGCCGTGCTCAACAAGCTCAAGCCGCACCTCGACGCCGGGAGGCCCGCCCTGACCTGCGAGCTGACCACCGAGGAGAAGGCCCTCTCGAGGATGTTCTGGCTGATGACCGACAAGCCCACCCTCTTCGCCTGCAACGTCAAGGAGGGCGACCTGGCCACCGCCGACACCAACCCCCATGTGGTGAGGGTGCGCGAGTACGCCAAGAGCCACCTGAGCTGCGAGGCCACGGTGATCAGCGCGCAGATCGAGAGCGACCTGGTGGATCTCTCGGAGGACGAGGCCAAGGAGTTCCTGGCGGCCCTCGGGGTCGCCGAGTCGGGCGTGGGTTCCCTGATCCGGGCCACCTACCACCTGCTGGGCCTTCGCACCTACTTCACGGCCGGCGAGAAGGAGGTCCGGGCCTGGACGATCCATGCCGGCGACACCGCGCCGAAGGCGGCCGGAGTCATCCACAGCGACTTCGAGCGGGGATTCATCAAGGCCGAGACCGTGGCCTACAAGGACCTGGTGGCCTGCGGATCGGTGGCTGCGGCCCGCGAGAAAGGGCTCTACCGGATGGAGGGCAAGGAGTATGTGGTCGCCGACGGCGACGTGCTGGTCTTCAAGTTCAACGTCTGAGCCGTCGCTCGGCCGACGACGTTCCAGGGCCAAGAGACGGACCGGGAAAAAGACCGCGGCCCGGGGCGGACTCGGAGGCATCGCCTCCCGTCCGCACCCGGGCCGCTTCGTTTCTCCGGAGGTCCTGAGCAACCGGTCAGGCGCCCACGACCTTGGACAACAGCGTGTTCATGCGCTGGAGCATGGCGCGCGGGTCCTCGAGTCGGCCCGAGGCCAGCCGGGCCTGGTCGTTGAGCTGCTCGGCCACCAGGCCCGCCAGCGCGGCATCGTTCTGGCGGAGCTGGTTGAGCTTCACGATGACCGGGTGCCGGGGGTTGATCTCCAGGTCCGGGGCCGCGTCCTCGCCGGCCATGGCGTCCCGTCCCATGGCCTTGAGGGTGCGCCGCATGCTGGCGGTCATGAACTTGTCGCTGTCGAGGGCCACCACCGGGCTGTCCACCAGGCGCTTGGACGACCGAACCTCATGCACCGACTCGCCCAAGGTCAGCTTGAGCCAACCGGCCAGCGAGGTGGCCTCGTCGTCGGAGAGGGCGCCGTCCTTCGAGGCGTTCTCGACATCGAGTTCGGCCTTCTCGGCGGCCGTGATGGTCTTCGACTCGAACTCGCGCAGACGATCCATCACGAACTCGTCGATCGGGTCGTCCACGAAGAGCACCTCGAATTGGCGGGAGCGGAACACCTCGAAGTAAGGGCTCGCCTCGGCCGCGGCGCGGTCCTTGGCCAGGAGGTAGTAGATGTCCTTCTGCCCCTCGGGCATGCGCTTCACGTAGTCGGCCAGCGAGGTCTTCTTGCCGGCCTCGGTCGCGGACGACTCGTAGCGCAGCAGCTTGCCCAACGCGGCCTGGTTCTCCCAGTCGCTCAGCACGCCCTCCTTGAGGAACCGGTGGTACTCGGCGTAGAACCCGTCGTAGGCGGCGGCGTCCTTGTCGGCCTCCTCGGCCAGATGCTTGAGGAAGCGGTTGGTCAGCGCCTTGCTCAGCTTGCGCATGAGGTCCGAGTCCTGCATCCGCTCGCGGGAGACGTTCAGCGGCAGGTCCTCGCTGTCGACCACGCCGCGGACGAACCGCAGCCACTCCGGCAAGAGCCCCTTGGGCTTCGACTCGATGAGCACCTTGCGGCAGTACAGGTGCACCTCCGACTCCTGGCGCACCATGCCGGGCATCTCGAGGCTGCGCGACGGCACGAAGAGCAGCGCCTGGATGGCGATGGGCGCGTCGGCCGTGAAATGCAGGCGGTACTTGGGCGCCTCGTGGTCGTGGGCCAGGTACTCGTAGAACTCCTTGTATTCCTCCTCCTTCACCTCGTTCTTCGAGCGGGCCCAGATGGCCTGGACGGTGTTGACCCGCTTGCCGTCGAGCTCCAGCGGGAAGGCGACGAAATTGGAGTACCGCTTGACGATGCGCTCCAGGTTCCCGGCCTGGGCGAAGTCCTTGGCGTCGTCCTTGAGGCTGAGGGTGATCCGGGTTCCGGGGCCTGCGTCGGGAGCGGCTTCCAACGTGTAGCCGTTGCCGCCCTCGCTGGTCCACTTCCAGCCCTCGGAACCCGGAGCGTGGGAACGGGTCACCACGGTCACCTGCCGGGCGACCATGAAGGCCGAATAGAAGCCCACGCCGAACTGGCCGATGAGGCGGGTGTCGGGCTTCTGCTGCTCGGCCAAGGCCTTGAGGAAGGCCTTGGTGCCCGAGTGCGCGATGGTGCCGAGGTTCTGGACCAGCTCGTCGCGGGTCATGCCGATGCCGGTGTCGGCGATGGTCAGGGTCGACTCCTTCTCGTCGGTGGTCAGGGCGATGGACGGGCCGGCGTCGCCGCCGGGGGCCTGCCCGCTGGCCTGCAGGAAACGGAGTTTCTCGCAGGCATCGGCGGCGTTGGAGACCAGTTCCCGGACGAAGACCTCGCGGTCGGTGTACAGGGAGTGGATGACGATGCTCAGCAACTGCTGGATCTCGGCCTGGAAGGAATGCTGTTCCGGTTGACTCATGGTGTTGTGGAGGACGCAAGCGCCCGACCAACGGGCGCGGATGATCGTTTTACTCGCTCAAACCGAGTCCGTGTCAAGGGAACGGGAAGCCCATGCCAGGGTGGCTGCGACCCGGAGCAGGGAGGTGGGGGTGACCTCCGACCCTCACCACACCCGCGCCCAGATCACCTTCAGGTAGCGGCTTTCCGGGCAATTCGACATCACCGGATGGTCCTCGCCGGGACCGGTGCGGTCGAGGATCTGCAATCGCCGACGGGTGCGGACGGCCATGCGGACCACGAGGTCCTCGAACTCCTCGGCGGAGATCATGCCCGAACAGGAGCAGGTCACCAGCAGGCCCCCGGGCCGCGTGATCACCATGCCCAGGCCGTTGAGGTCCTCGTAACGCTGGCGACCCTCGGCGGCATCCTCGTCGTCGCGGCTGTGGATGAGCTTGGGCGGGTCGAGGATCACCACATCCCACGACTCGCCATTGTCGCGCATCTGCCGGGCGTAGCTGAAGGCGTCGCAGTCCACCCAGTTCACGCGCACCTGGTTCAGGTTGGCATTGCGCTTGGACATGGCGATGGCCGCCTCGTCGAGGTCCACCCCGGTCGCCTCGGCGGCCCCGCCCAGCAGCATCGCCGAGATGGAGAACCCTCCGGAATAACAGCACAAATCCAGCACCCGCTTGCCCCGCGTGTAGCGCGAGAGCTTCAGGCGGTTGTCGCGCTGGTCGCAGAAGAATCCGGTCTTGTGACCCTCCTGGAAGTCCACCTCGTAGCGGATGCCGTGCTCCCGGATCTTCACCGCGCGGACCGGGTCCGACGGGATCGTCGCCGGCGAGAGGCCCTCGTTGCGGGACACGGTGTCGTCGACCTCGAAGACGATCCGCCGGGTGCCCAGCCGGGCGTGCATCCGGGGGATCCACGCGCCGAGGCGCTGCCCGATGCCCAGGCTGTGGACCTGCACGCTCAAGACGTCGGCGAACTTGTCCACCACCAGGCCGCTCAGGCCGTCGGCATCGGAATGCACCACGCGGAAGGCATCGGTCACCTCGGGCAGCCGCAGGAACTCCACGCGGTGGTCCATCGCCCGGTCGAGCAACTCCACCAGCAGCGTCTCCTCGACGAAGGATTCCCCCCAGTGGAAGAGCCGCAGCGGCACCTTCGAGCGCGGGTTCCACAGGCCGTTGCCGCAGGGTGAACCCGACTTGTCGTACACGTTCACCCAATCCCCGGGCTTCGAACCGGCCGAGGCGTCCCGGATCATCGCCGGGTACACGGCCGGTTGTTGGGCATGGTACTTCAGCCAGACCCAGGGCGTCCGCCAGTGGCTCGTGTCCACCTGGGGCGGCGCCGACATCGGCGGGCCGGATCGCGGGCCGGGCCCGGAACCTGGGCCGGGACGGGGAGGGCCGGCGAACGGCCTCCGGGGCCGGAATGGGGGACGATCGAAAGAAGCCATCGGGCCGCATGGATACGGCCAAACCGCCACCGAGCCAAGCCCCGTCCCCGACCGGTCGGGCGGATCCAAGCCAGAATGAAGCCCCAAGCGGAGCGACCAGAGTCGCCTTCAACCCAACGCCGGGTATGATTGGCCCCGTGACCGACACGGCTCAGGGAAAACAACGGGTGCTGGTGGGCATGAGCGGGGGCGTGGATTCATCGGCCGCCGCCGCCCTGCTCCTCGAACAGGGCTTCGACGTCGTCGGTGTCACCCTCAAGCTGTGGCCGCAGGACTGCGTCAACCGGGCCGAGGACAAATGCTGCGGTCCCCAGGCCGTCATGGACGCCCGCAGCGTCAGCGCGAGCCTCGGCATCCCCTACTACCTCATCGACGAATCGGCCGAGTTCCAGAAACGCGTCATCGGCTACTTCGCCGAGGAGTACCGCGCCGGTCGCACGCCGAACCCCTGCGTGATGTGCAACCAGCACCTGAAGTTCGGCACCCTGCTCGACCGCGCCCGACAGCTCGGCTGCGACCTCGTCGCCACCGGCCACTTCGCCCGCGTCGAACGCACGCCCGGGGGCCGCACCCTGCTGCTCCGGGGCCGGGATCCGCGCAAGGACCAGAGCTACTTCCTCTTCTCCCTCCGCCAGCACCAGTTGGCCCGCATCCTCTTCCCGCTGGGAGAGAAGACCAAGGCCGACACCCGCGACGTCGCCCGCGAGTGCGGCCTGCGCACGGCCGACAAGGAGGAGTCGATGGAGATCTGCTTCGTGCCCGACAACGACTACGGCCGGTTCCTCGAGCAGTCCCGGCTCGTCCAGCGCCATGCCGGCGAGATCGTGGACACCGATGGACGCGTGCTCGGGAGGCATGACGGCATCGAGTTCTACACCATCGGGCAGCGCAAGGGGCTGGGCATCTCCGCGGCACAGCCGCTGTACGTGCTCGAACTGGACCCCGCCACGAACCGCGTCGTCGTCGGCGACGAATCCAAGCTCAACCGCTCCACCTTCTCCGTGGACCACTGCAACTGGATCCCCTGGGACTCGCCCCCGGACTCCTTCGAGGCCATGGCCAAGATCCGTTACAACCACGCGGGCGCGCCGGCCACGGTCGAACCGCTGCCCGATGGAACCGCCAGGGTCCGACTGCACACGCCGGCCAGGGCGGTCACCCCCGGCCAGGCCTGCGTGTTCTACGACGGGGATCGGGTGCTGGGAGGCGGATGGATCCGGCGCGAACCGGGGAACCGGGAGGAGGCTCACCAGGTCGTTCACCAGGCCGGCACCGAGCGCACGCGGTAGAACGTCCCGCCGTCCTCGGCGGGAGCCGGTCCCCGGAACTCCCGGGCCTCGAGCGGATCGGACACGATCGTCCAGGCGGCCGCATCCGGACTGGCCGCCCGCTCGACCAGGAAGCGTTGGGCCTGCCGGCGTTCCCCGGCCACCCCGTCGCGGACCACGGCCGTCGAGCCGTCCCACGAGAGCACCACCTCGGTCCCCTCGCGCCGGATCGCGCGGATCCTCGGCAGCGGCTGGTAGCCGATCACCCCCCGGAGCGGGAAGCCGAGGGTGCCCGGCAACCACGGCGCGGCCGTCCAGGGCGAGAGCATCTGGTCCCCGCTGGCCCAGCTCGTCCGGTAACGCACGTACTCGGTGCCGTCGTCGGCGACCCAGTACCCGTAGGCCAACATGCCGTGGATCTCGGGATTCACACCCTGGACCCCGGAAAGCGTCCGCGACAGTTCCGAGGTCGGCTGCATGAAGAGCAGCACCGGCCGGCCGGCACGGATCTCGGCCTTCAGCTCCGCATACGTGAAACCGCGCCCCCCCGAGACCGCCGGATTGAAGTCGGTCAACTGGCAGAAGCTCGAGGCCTCGCCCCCGCGGAACCGCGTCCAGGCAACCAGCCCGGAGACGATGTCCGAGCCTTCGGGGATCGACGGCTCGAAGCCGGGCCTGGCCCATCGCCGGGCCCCGCTTCTGTCCCAGTGCACGTAGGAGAACCCGTCGATGTTGCCCCGGCATTCGCCCCCGAGGTCGGCCCACTTGTTCTGGCTCAGCCCGATGAAGTCGCCGATGCAGTCGGGTGTGTGCTCCTGGCGGCCGGCCGTGAGGTAGGGATCGGCGAAGACGCCCTCGTAGGCGCCGTAGTAATCGTCCTCGTGGCCGGGCAGATTCGCCGGTCGCCCGTCACGACCGGCCTTCGAGGCCCACAGGGAAAAGATGCCCTGGTTGCCCTGGCTGGCCCGGCTGTTCAGCGGCGCCACGCCGCCGCCGGTCGGGCCGGTGTAGAACTCGGGGAAGCCGTTGCGGTCCCAGAAGCCCATGAGGTTGCCCGTGGCCGTCCCGAAACAACCGGCATGCCATTCGTAGTCGGGCACGCCCTCGATCCGCACGTCCTCCAGCTGGGCATGGACCCGGGGGGTGACGAGGCTCCCCGCCAGCAAGGCCCACAGGGCGCACGCACGACCAGGCCGCCACGACTTGCAAGACATGCCCGGAAAATCGCTCCCGGGGCACCGCTGTCCAGATCGATCCGCGCCGGGAGGCCCCGGTTCCCGCGCTTGCACCCAAGCGACCGGGACCGTTGACTCGGCCCGCCCCGGTCCGACCGGCGCACCACCGTGAAGTCCAACCCGCCTGGGAAGACAGGCTACTTCGTGCTCGAGGGCACCAACGCCTTCGCCGCGTCCTACTACTTCAACTACCTGATGTTCCTGCTCCAGCGGGACCACGGGTTCACCAATCTCGACAACCTGGTCCTGAGCGCGGTCCATGGGTTCCTCTACGTCGGCACCTCCTGGTTCGCAGGTCGCTTCGGCCAGCGCCACGGGTACTTCACCAGCCTGCGCATCGGCTTCGGGGGCATGGGCGCGGCGGTCGCCCTGGGCTGGGTGCTGCCCGGGGCGGCCGGCCAGGTCGCGGCCCTCCTCCTCTGGACCCTGGCCCTGTGCTTCACCTGGCCGATGCTCGAGGCCCTCGCCTCCGAGCGGGAACCCAAGGACCGCCTCCCCCACCGGGTCGGCCTCTACAACGTCGTGTGGGCCGCGACGGCCGGCCTGGCCTATTTCGTCGGGGGAACGCTCTTCGAGCACCTGGGCCGCGCCAGCCTCTACTGGCTGCCGTTGGGGATCCATGTCCTGCAATGGATCAGCCTCGGTCGGCTCGAGCGGGAACACGCCCGGGGCGCGTCCAACGCGATCGGGGACACCGGGCCGAACATCGCCCACGGCCCGCGGCCCGACCCCGCGCCGCCCCGGGACGCCCGGGTCACGCGGGTGTTCCGCAACCTGGCCTGGATGGGCAACCCCTTCGCCTACATGGCCATGAACACCCTGATCGCCGTGGTGCCCGGGATCGCCGGTCGGGCCGGGTTGGGCATCGAGGAGGCGGGCCGCCTCATGTCGGCCTGGTTCATCGTGCGGACGCTGACCTTCGCCATCCTCTGGGGTTGGCACGGCTGGCATTACCGGATCGGCTGGTTCCTGGGCTCGTTCCTGCTGCTCATCGGCGGATTCGTCGCCGTGATGACTGCGCGGGAGGTCTGGATGCTCCTGGTCGCACAGGTCGCCTTCGGCTGGGGCACCGGCCTGATCTATTATTCCTCGCTCTTCTACGCGATGGATGGCAGCGACACCCACGGCGAGCACGGCGGCATCCACGAGGCCTTCATCGGCCTGGGCATGGGCTCCGGACCGGCCATCAGTGCGCTGGGACTCTGGCTCTCGGGGACACCGACGGCCCCGGCCGTGGCCGTCGGTGCGGCGCTCGTCGGCGGCTGGGCGTGGTGCTGGACCGTGTCCCGAGGGACCCGCCGTCCGGAGAGTGCCGGTTGACCAGACCCCAGGAACGGCGACTGTCCCCTCGAAACCGGGAATGTCTCCCGGAGGTCTCGCCTACCGATGGTCATTCCCACCGCATCGTCCCGGTCCGCATCGTCCCGGCCCAAATCGTCCCGCCTGGGATGCGACCACGGCTTCACCCTGATCGAACTGCTCGTGGTGGTGGCCATCATCGGCATCCTCACGAGCATGCTCCTGCCGTCCCTGGCGGCGGCCAAGGGATCGGCCCAGCGCATCGCCTGCCTGAACCACGAGAAGCAGCTGGGGCTGGCGCTGCACCTCTACGCCGGCGACCACGCCGGCCGGTTCCCGCCCCGGCTGGTCACCAACCGCTGGTGCACGACGCTCCGGCCCTACTATCAGGACCTGAAGATCCTGAAGTGCCCGGTCGATTCCGGGGCCCGTGGCAGCACCAACGTCCCCGGAGCGGGAAACCGTGTCGCCGAATACGCGCCGCGCACCTACCTCATCAACGGCTTCAACGACTTCTACCGCCGCCGCGTGGGGGCCGGGCAAATGGGCGAGTTCCGGCTCCAGGGCAACGGCGAGGTGGTCATCGGCGAGAACGACATCCCCGAGCCCTCTCAGACCGTGAGCTTCGGGGAGCGTGACTCCAGCCGCGTGGTCCACTTCCACATGGACTTCGACGCGCTCGACGATCTCAGCGCCTTGCACCAGAACCGCCACGGCACCTCGATCAAGACCGGCCGGGGAGGCGGTTCCAACTACGCCATGGTCGACGGCCACGTCGAATTCCTGCGCTACGGCCGATCCTTCAATCCGATCAACCTCTGGGCGGTCACCCCCGAGGAGCGCAACGCCGGGGTCTCGCTGCCATGAACCCGAATCGCCGCGCCTGGACCCTTGCCGTGCTGGCCGCCTTCCTGGCGGGCGCCTACGTGGTGGTGTTCACCGACTGGACATCCCCGCAGCCCATCGAGATCGCGTCGCAAATCCGCCCCGTGATCCAGCCCCCCCGGTTCGGTCGTCGCGGGTCACGACCGCCCGACACGACGGCCGAAAAACCTGCCGACCGGGCCGCGGAACCCGAGGCTTCCTCCGGCGTGGCCCGCGTGACCTTCAGCCTCGACGACCGCTACCGCCTCACCTCCGTACGCGTCCACGCCCTGGATGCACAGGGCGAGCCGGCCAAGAAGGTCTGGGATCTGACCGGCAAGAGCCGGCAACTGAATTCCCTCATGTACGGCATGAACCCTGCCGGAATGTCGCCGACCGAGGGCTCCGACGGAACCGCCGCACCGCTGGAAGCCGGCGTGACGTACCAATTGGAGATCCGGGCCGGGCGCCGGACCGGCACGCATCGCTTCCGCACCGCCGCCGTCCCTCCCGCCGACCGCTGAGCGAGCCTTGGGAGGCGGACATCCTTTCACCCCCGCGCGCAGCGCGATGGCTCTCGGCTGGGAGAGTCTCCCCAGCGAGCGGAGGCCCCACCCGCTCCGCCGCCCCCACCCCCTACCGACTCTTGTCCTCGAATGCCAACCGGCTAGGATGCGTCCCATCGCCAGCATCCCTCAACGCACTCCCATCATGTCCAATCAACAGCCCTCCACCCCACAGCCCGGCGCATCCCGGCGCGAATTCCTCAAGCGCACCGCCGCCGCCGGCGGCATCGCCGGCATCCTCGCCAACCAGCCTGCCGCCGCGGCCAACACCCTCACCAAGCTCGCCGCGCCCTACGCCGGCCGGGTGATCGGCGCCAACGACAAGATCGTCGTCGGCTTCATCGGCGTCGGCAACCAAGGCGGCGGCGCGCACGTCGGCCTGAACCTCGAGCATTACTCGGAGAACAACGTCGGCCTCGCCGCCGTCTGCGACGTCTCCCAGCACCGCGTCGACGACCACGTCGCCAAGATCGAGAAAAAGACCGGCACCAAGCCCGAGGGCTTCGCCGACTTCCGCCGCCTGCTCGAGCGCAAGGACATCGACGCCATCTTCTGCGCCACCGTCGACCACTGGCACACCAAGGTGAGCTGCGAGGCGATGGACTCCGGCAAGCACGTCTACGTCGAGAAGCCGATGACCCGCTACCTCGCCGAGGCCTTCCAGATCCACGACGCCTGCAAACGCACCGGCAAGCTGGTGCAGGTCGGGTCCCAGGGCTGCTCCGACCGCAAGTGGCACAAGGCCGCGGAATGGATCCGGGCCGGCAAGATCGGCCCCATCGTCATGAGCCAGGGCAGCTACATGCGCAACAACCCGCACGGCGAGTGGAACTACACCATCGCCCCCTGGGCCAAGCCCGACGACATCAACTGGAAGATGTGGCTCGGCGAGCAGATCAAGACCGCCCACGGCTTCGATGCCGACCACTACTTCCGCTGGCGCAAGTACTACCCCTATTGCTCCGGCCTGCTGGGCGACCTGTTCCCGCACAAGCTGCACCCGTACATGCTCGCCACCGGCAACCCGGAGTACCCCGTCCGCGTCGCTGCTGTCGGCAGCAAGGCCTTCAAGACCGACCTCAACCAGGTCGGCCGCAAGCCGGAGCAGGCCACCCAGTACGTGCGCGACGTCGAGGAGATCATCCAGCTCATCGCCGAGTTCCCCAGCGGCTACGTCATGCACATCACCTCCAGCACGGTCAACGAGGTCGGGTCGTCCGAGATGATCCGCGGCCACAAGGCCACCCTCACCATGGGCGGCAACAAGGTGCAGCTGAACCCCGAGCGGCCGTTCGCCGAGGACATCGAGCCCGAGACCAGCGAGGCCTTCCCCGGCGAGAGCGTCGCGGCCCACCACAAGAACTTCTACGAGTCCATCCGCGCCAACAAGCAGCCCAACGCCGGCATCGACCTCGCCACCAAGGTCCAGACGGTCATCTCGCTGGCCGAGATGTCCGACCGCCTTGGCGTCATGTGCTACTTCGACGCCAAGACCCGCAAGGTCACCGACAAGTCCGGGCGTGAGATCGCGCCGCTGACCTACGGCTGGGACAAGAACTCCTGAGGCGGTCACTGGCGGATTCCGAATGTCCCCAACACACGGCGGACCAGCCCTCCGGGGCGGGTCCGCCGTGTCCGCTTCCGCCGAACCCCGGCAACCGACACGCAACGATCCTCGTGGGACACTCTTGGGATTGCCCGACGCGGCGCGAACGGGTTGGCTTCCGGGCATGAGTTCCCGCTCCGCCGCCTCCCGCCCGGTCTCCTGCGTCGCCCCGGACTGGTGGGACTACACCACCCTCGACCCTGAGCTGGTGGCCGACGCCGCCGCCCTCACCCCGGAGAAGATGCGGCGCCTGTCGCGCCCCGGCTTCCAGGTGACCCTGTACGACACCCTCGAGGAATTCTACCTGGCCGAGGCCCTCGAATACATCGCCGCCTGGAAACAAAGCACCGACGACAACCCGGTGGGCATCTGCGGCCCCATCGGTCCCACCGAGCAGCTCCCGCTGGTCGCCCGCATCGTCAACGCCCTCGGCCTCGACATCCGCTCTGCCCATTTCTGGGGCATGGACGAGTGGGTCATCGACGGCAAGGAGGCCCCCGCCGACCACCCCCTGTCCTTCGAGAAGGCCGACCGGGAACTGTGCTTCCATCGCATCGCCCGCAAGCAGGTCATGCCCGACGCCCACCTGCACTTCCCCAAGGCCGACACCCGGGCCTATCGGGCCTCCTGGGACGCCGGGGTCCGCTGCGCGGTCATGCAGGGCGGGCAGGGCGACGTGAAGCACTGGGCCTTCAACGATCCCGTCCGCCGGGCCGGCAAATACCGGCACGCGCCGCCGACCCCGGAGGAGTACCTGAAGCTGGGCACCCGCGTCGTGGACCTGCACCCGCTGACCATCGCGCAGAACGCCCGGACCAGCGGCGGCGGCAACGTGTCACTGGTGCCGACCCAGGCCATCACCGTCGGCCCGGTCGAGACCTGGAAGGCCGAGGCCGTGTCCATCTGGCATGCCGGGCAACATGACAACCCCTTCGGGCAACGCCTCACCTGCCTCATGATCGCCAAGGGCCTCGTCGACACCTCCGTGCCCATGTCGCTGTTGGCCCGGCACCCGAACGTGCGGTTCAACTACTACCGGGGCGGCATGGGCCGCTGCGCCGTCGAGATGCACTGAGGCGCGTCGATTCCGCGGGCGGGAAAACGAACAGGGCCGACGGGCTGGACGCCGTCCAGCGCTCATCGGCCCCGAGGATCGGCCAGGTACGGTCAGTGGGCGACCACACCCTGCGCCGCCGCCAGGTCCACCTTGCGCTGGTTCAGGCTCCGGAAGAACTCGTAGCCTTCGCGGCAGCGCCGCACCAGCACGCTCTTGTCCTCGAGCATGGTCTTGATGATCCGCAGGATCGGACCCGGGCGCAGGTAATACTGGCGGTAGAAGCGGTCCACCGACTCGAAGATCTCGTCCTTGGACAGGCCAGGATACTCGAGGGTGGACTGCTGGAAGCCGTCGCCGTGGACGATGTCGGTCTTGTCCTTCTTGGAGAACCAGCCGTTCTGGCGGGCCATCTCGTAGAGCTCGGTCCCGGGATAGGGCGCGGCCAGGGATACCTGCATCGAGAACACATCCAGATCCTGCGCGAAGCGCATGGTCTGCTCGATGGTCTCGGGCGTCTCGACCGGCAGCCCGAGGATGAAGGTGCCATGGATCACCACCCCCGCGCGGTGGCAGGCCTTCGTGAAGCGGCGCATCTCATCGGTGGTCACACCCTTCTTGATGCGCTTGAGGATGTCGTCGTTGCCGGACTCGTAGCCCACGAGGAAGAGCCGAAGGCCGCAGTCCTTGAAGAAGCGGATGGTGTCCTCGTCGAGATTGGCCCGGCTGTTGCAGCTCCAGGTCAGGCCCAGCGGCGCGAGCTTCTTGGCGATCTCGCGGGCCCGGGGCAGGTTGGCCGTGAAGGTGTCGTCATCGAAGAAGAATTCCCGGACCTGGGGGAAGAGCTTCTTCATGTAGGCCATCTCGGCCGCCACGTTCTCGGCCGAACGCACCCGGTACTTGTGGCCGCCGATGGTCTGGGGCCACAGGCAGAAGGTGCACTGGGCCGGACAACCGCGACCCGTGTACATCGAGATGTACGGGTGCATGAGGTAGCCGATGAAGTATTTCTCGATCTCCAGGTCGCGCTTGTAGACGTCGGCCACCCAGGGCAGCGCGTCCATGTTGTGGATCAGCTCGCGCTCCGGGTTGTGGATGATCTTGCCCTCCTTGCGGAAGCTCAGGCCGGAGATGGTCTCAAGGGCCCGGTCCTCGCAGACCTCCTTGCAGGTGAAGTCGAACTCCTTGCGGCCAACCCAGTCGATCGCCGGGGACGCCTTGAGCGTCTCGGTCGGCAGCACCGCCGTATGGGCGCCCACAAAGCCGATCCGGGTTTCTGGATTCTGCGCCTTGATGGCCTCGGCCACCTTGCAGTCGTTCTTCAGCGACGGGGTGGAGGTGTTGATGATGACATGCCGGTGCTCCTTCGCGATGCGCAGGGTCTCCTCCATGCCGATGCCATGGGGTGGGCAGTCGAGCAACCGCGAGCCGGGCACCAGGGCGGCGGGCTGGGCCAGCCAGGTCGGGTACCAGAAGGAAGTGACCTCGCGACGGGCCTGGTAGCGGGCGCCGGCGCCTCCGTCGAAACCGTCGAAGGAGGGCGGGGACAAGAACAGGGCGGACATGGGAAAAGGGTGGGGTCGAAGGATGCTGGGTGCCGGGGATCGCCCGAGCGGGGCCGCAGGGCGGCGACCTACTGGGAGTTCACCTCGATCTTCTTGGCGGCGGCGATCTTGGCCTTGAGGTCGGCGAGCTGATCCCCGGCGGCGCCGGACGGACCGCTCGAGCAGGCACCCGAGCCACCATGGTCATGGTCGTGCGGCAGGTCGTTGCCACCCCGCGCGAAGGCCGACTTCACGCCGGCGAACTCCCGGTTCACGGCCTCCTTGGCCTCGGCAAGGTGCCCCTTGCCGACGGACGCGCCATTGAAGGCCGCCCGGGTGAGCTCCGGACTGGACGGATAGGGGGCCGGCCGCGACCCGAAGTTGTACTTGAAGTTGATCCAGGAATCGCGGGGGCTGCTGCTCAGGGCGCCCGACGGCTCGAAACCCGAGTGCATCATGCAGTTCTCGCAGCGGGGATCGCGACCGCAGCCCCGTTCGTCCACGCCGAAGCGGTCCCACTTCACCTCGGACAGCATCTGCGCGTAGGTGGGATAGTGCCCCTCGGTCATCACGTAGCAGGGGGCCTTCCAGCCGCGGATGTTGTAGGTGGGCACCGCCCAGGCGCTGCAGGCGAGCTCGCGCTTGCCGGCCAGGAACTCCAGGTATCCCGGGGTCCCGAAGATGGTGAACATGCGGCCCCAGCGCTCGATGTCCTTGAACTTCTGGCGGGTCATCTCGCGGGTCAGGAAGAACTGTGCAGGGTCCTTGCCCAGGCGCTTGACCATGTCCTTCTTGGCCGCGTCGTAGTCGTAGCCCGGCGAGATGGTATGGCCGTCCACCCCGAGCGAGCTGAGGTACTTGAACATCTCCTCCAGCTCGGCGGTCTCGGTCTCCTTGTAGACGGTGGTGTTGGTGGCGACCTGGTAGCCCAGGATCTTGGCCATCTGGATGGCGGCCACGCACTCCTTGAAGACGCCCTCGCGCTCGACGATCAGGTCGTGGGTGTACTCCAGGCCGTCGACATGGACGTTCCAGTAGTGCCACTGGCTGGGCCGGATCACGACCTTCGACCGGGCGGCCGCATCGGCCGTGCGGATGGCCTCGGCCTCCTTCTCGGTGACGAGTTTCTCGGAAAGCAGCCGGGTCAACTGGGGCTCCAGGGCCGGGGTGTAGGCGCTGGCCAGGTACTCCCGCATCTTCTTGCGCATGAAGACGCCGTTGGTGCAGATGTACACCAGCCGACCCTGCCCGTGGAGGCCGGCCACGAGCTCCTCGATCTTGGGATAGATCAGCGGTTCGCCCCCGCAGATGGAGATCATGGGCGCATCGCACTCCGCCGCCGCGGCCAGGCACTGCTCGAGCGGCACCATGTCCTTGAGCGAGGTGGAGTACTCCCGGATGCGGCCGCACCCCGTGCAGGTGAGGTTGCAGGTGTGCAGCGGCTCGAGCTGCAGCACCATGGCGAACTTGCCGCTGCCCTTGAGCTTATGCTTGACGATGTGCCGGGCGATCTTGGCCGTCGGCGCGAGGGGAAAACGCATGGTTGGGAAATCAGTGGGCCGACCCCTCATGGGGGGATCCGGACCGGGACGCAACGACCCGGACGGCAGACGCAGCCGCCATCGCCGAGGCTTCGACAGGGTCCAAGGCGGCCACCCGCCCGTCCTCACGGCCCGGATGCCCGGGCATCTTGGCGGGCGAGGGGTCGGCCTTGAGCAGACCGGGGAGCAGGATCGACGCCGGTGAAACGCTGTGGGATCCACTGAATCCGCCGCATCCCGACACCAGGGCGGAGATGGCCAGGAGCCACGACGTGGCCAGAGCCCGGGATCGGTGAGCCTTCTTCACGTCCGACAGGATAGGGCGGGCCGCCGCCCCGGCAATCCTGATTTTGGAACCCCGGTTTGTCCTGCCCGCGACGGCGCCGCAAGGACCCGCCCTGCGGGCGGAGGAAGGGCTTGTCGGTGCGCCCCGGGCGGACCACCGTCGGGCGGGTCATCCATGAAACTCATCAGCCTGTCGGGAATCCTCGCGCTCATCGGGGTGGCCTGGCTGCTTTCCGAGCACCGGCGCCGCTTCCCGTGGCGGACGGTGCTGTGGGGGCTGGCCCTGCAGTTCTTCCTCGGGTGGTTCATCCTCAAGACGGGACCCGGCGAACGGGTCTTCGAGGCCTGCCAGCGGGTGGTGACCCGCTTCATCGGGTTCGCCAACGAAGGCAACCGCCTGATGTTTGGAGCGCTGGCCGACGAGGGGGCGATGTCCAAGGCCTTCGGGCCGGAGAACGCGCTGTTCTTCGCGCTCGTGATCACCGGCATCATCGTGCTCATCAGCACGGTGTCCTCGATCCTGTACCACTACGGCCTGCTGCAACTGGTGGTCCGGGCCGCCGCCTGGGTCATGCGCCGGGCCATGGGCACCAGCGGCAGTGAGACCTTGGGCGCGGCGGCCAACATCTTCATGGGACAGACCGAGGCGCCGCTGCTCATCAGGCCCTACTTGCCCGGGATGACCCGCAGCGAGCTGCACTGCCTGATGGTGGGAGGCTTCGCGACCATCGCCGGCAGCGTGATGGGGGTGTATTCGGGACTGCTCAAGGTGCCGGCGGGCCACCTGCTGACCGCCAGCGTGATGAGCGCCCCAGCCGCCCTGTTGATCTCCAAGATCCTGATCCCCGAGACCGAGGCCAGCGAGACGGCCGCAGGTTCCAGCGCCCGGATCGAGCGCGAGACGGTCAACGGCATCGACGCCGCCTGCTCCGGCGCCGGCGACGGCATGAAGCTGGCCATCAACGTGGTCGCCATGCTGCTGGCCTTCACCTCCCTGGTGGCTGCGGCCAACTGGATCCTCGGGGAGGCCTTCGGGGTGGTCGGGTGGCAGACCCGCCAACCGCTGCAGACGCTGCTCGGCTACGCGCATGCGCCCTTCGCCTGGCTGATGGGCATCCCTCCCAAGGACTGCCTGGCTGTCGGCCAGATCCTGGGAGAGCGCATCGTGCTCAGCGAGTTCATCGGCTACCTCTCGCTTTCCCGGCAGCAGGCGTCCCTGGATCCACGCAGCTATGTGATCGCCGCCTATGCCCTCTGCGGGTTCGCCAACTTCGGAAGCGTCGCCATCCAGATCGGCGGGATCGGTGCCCTGGTGCCCGGTCGGCGGAAGGACCTCGCCGGGGTCGGTCTGAAGGCGATGATGGGCGGCCTGCTGGCCTGCTACATGACGGCCTGCGTGGTCGGCGTGCTGATCTGAAGACCCGACCCAACCCATGCCCTCGGAGATCCACCCCACCGCCGTCATCCATCCCTCGGCCCGGATCGGCGACCGTTGCCGCATCGGCCCCCACGCGGTCATCGACGGCGGGGTCGAACTCGGCCCCTGCTGCGAGGTGGGCCCCGGGGCGCATCTCACCGGCGACACGCGGCTGGGCTCGGGCAACCGGATCCACGCCGGCGCCGTGCTCGGCGACGCGCCGCAGGACTTCAAGTATGCAGGCCAGGCGACCCGTCTGCGCATCGGCAACGACAACGTGTTCCGGGAGCACGTGACCGTGCACCGCTCGAACCGCCTCGACGAGGACACGATCCTCGGTGACGGCAACTTCCTGATGGCCGGATCCCACGTGGGCCACAATTGCGTGCTGGGCAACCACAACGTCCTGGCCAACGGGGCGCTGCTCGGCGGCCATGTGGTGGTGGCGGACCGCGCCTTCCTCTCGGGCAACTGCCTCGTCCACCAGTTCTGCCGCATCGGCCGGCTGGCCCTGATGCAGGGAGGTTCGGGCATCTCGCTGGACCTGCCCCCGTTCACGCTGGCCCGCGACAACAACACCCTCTGCGGGCTCAACCGGGTGGGACTTCGCCGGGCCGGCATCAGCCCGGACGACCGGAGGTCCCTCCAGAGGCTGTATCACCTGCTCTTCCGCTCGGAACTGCCGCGGGTCGAACGCCTCCGCCGGGCCACGGCGGAATTCCCCCAGGAGGTATGCCGCGAGCTGATCGAATTCGTGGCCGCCTCGAGGCGAGGGGTCTGCGCCGACCCGGGCCGTCGAGGCGACGCAGGGTCCGGGGAGGAAGCGGCGGCCGACTGACCCGGCGCCCGGGATGCCGACGCCGAAACCCGGCCGGCCGCCCAGGATCGTCACCCATTCGCATGGAATCCGCCTATTCCCTGGTCCGCCTGGCCAACGGGACCACCAGCATCCGCTCCCTCGCCGAGGGCGAGACCTTCCACCCGGTCATCGGCCCCGTGGCCGAGGCCGAGGCGCTGTATGTGCGCCAGCTGGATCTGGCGGGGCGGATGGCCGCCTCGGCCGACCCCGAATGGGTGCTGTGGGACGTGGGCCTGGGCAGCGCCGCCAATGTGACGACCGCCCTGCGGCACCTGGCTGGCATCCCCAGGCGGCTGCGCATCGTCAGCTTCGACCACACCCTCGAGCCGCTGCAATTCGCCCGGGAGCATGCCGCGGAGCTGGGCTATCCGCTTGGATTCGAGGATCCGATGGGGGAGCTCATCGAGCACCACCACTGCGGGTTCACCCACGGATCCCTCTCGGTGACCTGGCAGGCCGAGGTGGCCGATTTCCCCACGCGCCTCGGGTCGACCGGGCCCCTGCCT
>JAJTFN010000026.1:0-14332 GCA_021298285.1 Verrucomicrobium sp. | reverse complement strand
CCGGCCCCCTGCCTGCGCCGCATGCGATCTTCTTCGATGCGTATTCCCCGGCCCGCAACCCGGCGATGTGGACCCTGCCCCTGTTCCGCCGGCTATTCGGAAGGCTGGATCCGCTCCGGCCCTGTGCCTTGGCCACCTACTCACGCGCCACCCTGCTGCGGACCACCCTGCTGAGGGCCGGCTTCTGGGTGGGGGCGGGGCAGGCCACGGGGGAGAAGGAGGAGACGACCCTCGCCGCCAACGATCCGTCGCTGGTCCCCCGGTTGCTCGGAGCCGACTGGCTGGGCCGGGCCCTGCGCTCGACCAGCGCCGAACCGCTTGAGACTCCCGTCTACCGACAAGCCCCCTTGTCGGAGGCATCCCGCATCGCATTGACCTCCCATCGTCAATTCGGGGCCGGCTGAGAGGGCCGAACAGGGGGGAGGTCGGGATCAGCCCGCGGGACTCCCCATCAGAAATATCCCGGGAACCGGTCTGGTTCGAACAATCCGATGAATCCAAGACCACTCACACGGGGTTGATTCATCGATTCGACATGGCCATCGAAAAACCAACCGTTGACCCGGTTGGCATGTCGACCGTGGATCTCATAATCCTCGTCGATGCGGAAGACATGAAACTGCCGGGCAGTGATTCCCAACCGACCCCGACTGGTGGTATCAGCCACGTGAAGATGGGACGCCGGTTGTTCCAACCGGTCGCTCTGGAGGAATTCCTGGAGCGGTCCGCTTCTCAGCGCTTCCGGAGGATCCACCCAGACCCCGAAGGTCATCAGCCAATTGGTCCAGACATTTGGTGGGTAGCTGGGGCAGAGGAACAGCGACACCGGAAGGTTCTGGTGGGCGGACAGGGACTGGGCCCACGTGTTGGTGATGATCAGAGGCGACTGGAGCCGGACTGCACCCCGGTGGTCTTGTGCATACAATTGGGTGGCCAGGCCCACTTGTCGCAATTGGCTCTGACAACGCACCGAACCGGCCTTGGATTTCGCCTTGGCCAAGGCGGGCAGCAGCATGGCCGCCAGCAGGGCGATGACGGCGATGACCACCAGCAACTCCACCAAGGTGAACGCCCCCGGCCGGTCTGTTTGCGCCAACCTCATGCCCGGAATGCTAGGAGCCCGATCGGTGATGCGCCACTCTCCACGGAGGAATTCGCGGATCATCCGCACGGTTTTCTGACGGCAACCGCGACGCCTTCACACCGGCGCTCCAAGGCCCCGATGTTGGGGCAGGATCATGGGTTGGTTTCGATGTTCCCTCACCGCTGCCATCCACCATAGTGACCCGGTCGTTCTATCACTCGATATGGGTCTTTGGTGCACAACCTGCGAAAAATGTTATCAACAGGTTATTCACAATCTGTGAAGCGGTGTTGGCTCCATAAAAATGTCGATCGGTTCTTCACGACCGGAACATCGTTTTTGGGTCCGTTTTCATGGGGTTTCATCGCTGATTTCAACCCGGTTCATCCGGCTATCATAATAGGGCGAGCCCCCTCGGATCCGCCTATTCATCATGACCGTTTTCAGCCTCCCGCAGGATCGATCCCTTTCAATTCCGCTTGCCGAAGTGACGACGATTCATACATATTCACCCAGCGCGCCATCTCTGTCGGCATCTGCCGGGGATGGTGCAGAAAATAAAACACGTCTCCATTATGGATATCACCAAAGAGATCGAGCGTCAGGCGCAGGAACTCCAGAAGAAGTTGGACCTGTTGCGCGACAACAACCTCCAGGAACTCGTCGCCAAGAAGGCTGCCCTGGAAGGCCAATTGGCCGATGTCGAAGCACAGATCGCCTCCACCTGCAAACGTCTGGGCATCACCTCCGCCGCCGTTTCCGCCCCAGTCCGCGCGGAAAAGCGGACCCGCATGAGCGGCGACGTGATCCGGACCAAGATCACCGAAGTCCTCCGGGCCAATCCCCAAGGCATTTCACAGATCGAGATCGCCAAGCAGACGGGTGTTTCCTACGCCAGCGTCATCAACTTCCTGAAGGACAACGGCAACCTGATCCGCACTCAGGGCGACCGGAAGAGCAAGCTCGTGTTCCTCAAGTGACCGCCGGTTGGACTGCGGCCGATCTTCGGGCCGTTCCGCAGTCCAGCAGGATCCGGTTTATCGACTCTTCGCAGTCGATAACGAAAGCCATCGTTCTCAGTCTGGACGATGGCTTTTCCGTTTGCGAAGAGTCGCCCGGCGAGAATAGGCATCCTGCACCACAGCCGTGGGCCTTCCCCTGGGGACCTCCCGAACCCACCGGCAGAGCGGGCTCATCGCTTCAGGGTCATGGATTGAGCAAGCGGAGCACCTCCGCGTGCAGTTCCGGGGCACAGGCGATGGCGGAGGTCGCCCCGGCATGGTTGGCCGGACGGCCCTGCCAGTCGGTGAGCGCCGCGCCGGCGCCCTCCAGGATGGGAACCAGGGGCAGAAGGTCCCAAGGGTTGACGATCGGATCCACCATCACATCCACCCATCCCGAGCTCAACAGCAGATACCCATAGCAGTCGCCGAAACCGCGATAGAGCCGCACGGAACGGCTCAGCGCCTCGAAACCGGACCCGTTCTGGTACTTGGCCGGGTGGAGCGGATCGGTGGTCAGGAGGGAGGCCTCGGAGAGCCGGGCACAGGGGCGAACCCGGACGGGTCGGTCGTTCAGCGTGGTGACCTTGCCGTCGCCGATCATCAACTGGCGCAGCACCGGCTGGTGGATGCAACCCAGCAGCGGACGGCCTTCGTGCAATAGTCCGATGAGCGTCCCGAACAGCGGCACCCCGAGGACGAAACTCTTGGTGCCATCGACCGGGTCGAGCACCCAGACGAACTCGGCGTCCCCACGTTCGGTACCGAACTCCTCGCCGACGATCCCATGGTCGGGAAAGCGGCGGGCGATCATCTCCCGCATCACCTGCTCGGCCCCCCGGTCGGCCCGGGTCACCGGAGAGTCGTCGCTCTTGAGCTCCAACCCCATGTCCCGGGATCCATAGAAGGGCAGGATCACCCGGGAACTGGCGTCGGCCAGTTCGCGGATGAAGGCGACCAAGGGCTCGTGATTCATCGGCAAGGCCGAGGTAAGCAGGAACACCGGAGCTTGGAAACGGCGGAGACGGCGGGAATGCCGCATTCGGCGGGCGGCCCAGAGGCCCATCCGGAATCAAGACCCCGGGCGCTGCCCCGAAAGCCGCTCGGCCAGGCGCTGCCCGAGGCGCTCGGCCTCTCGGACCGGGGCGCTGTCCTCACCGAACCGGAGGACTCCGTTGATCGCCACCGCGACCCGGAGATGCACCTGGTGTCCCAGCACCCGGGCATGGCCCGCGATCGGACTGCGGCACCCGCCGCCCATCCCGCGGAGGAACGCCCTCTCGGCCAGGACCGCCTGGTGGGTGTTCCGATGGTCGAGGACAGCCACCATCGCAGCCAGTTCCGCATCGTTCGGACGCATCTCGACCGCAATGGCCCCTTGGCCGACCGCCGGGAGCAGCTCCTCCGGTTCGAGGATGGTTCCCACCAGGCCCTCCGGTGGCGGCTCCAGGAGACGGCGCTCGGCGACTCCAAGCCGGTGGTCCTGGCGGAGGACCCCCTTGGGACTGAGGTCGAAACCGAGGCGGGACAGTCCGGCCGCGGCCAGGAGGATGGCGTCGATGCCATCGTCACCCAGGAGTTTGGCGAGCCGGGTCCCGACATTGCCACGCAATGGCACCACCGAAACGTCCGGTCGCCGCGCCTTGAGCAGCACCTCGCGGCGGCCGCTGCCGGTGCCCACGACCGCCCCCTCCGGCAACCCCTCGAGTCGCAACCCCGGGCCGAAGCCGGAACGCTCCCGGCTGCCAGGGCGCCACTCGGCCACCGGATCCCTCGCGGCGACGACCCGCGCCGCCTCCCGATACAACAGCACCTCCCGGACATCGGCCCGGCGGCAGACCGCGCCCAGGACCAGTCCGTCGGGCAGCTCGGTGGGCAGGTCCTTGAGGCTGTGAACGGCCAGATCGGCCCGGCCATCGGCCAGGGCGAGCTCCAGCTCCCGGGTGAACAACCCCTTGGGCAGCGAGGTCGCCACTGGATCCTGCGGCGGGAGGGACTGGAGGTCGTCGCCGGCGGTCCGGATCACCTCGAGCTCGAAGCGCCCGGTCCGGAAAGCCCCATGCAGTGCGGACTGGACAGCCCGGGCCTGGGCCAGGGCCAGCGGACTGCCGCGGGTGGCGATGCGGATGGTGCGGCTCATGGACATGGGGACACGGCGGCAGGCGGACGGCAGACCGGGGCCGCAATCCCCCCCATCGGACTGCGATCCCACCCGCGTTCCTCCCAGAGGTCGGCCTCCGCGCGGAGGATCTCCTCGCACCGCTGGATCTCCCCGCAGCGGAGGCGGGAGGCGGCATCGGCCACCGACTGGAGGTCGTCGATGTTGGCCAGGAAGACGCCGGGGATGGTCGCGACTGCGGGCTCGATGTCGCGCGGGACGGCCAGATCGACCAGCAACAGCGGCCGGGTCCCGCGGCCGGCGACCAGACGCTCGACGGTGGCCCGGTCCAGGATCGGGCGCGGCGAACCGGTGGCGCTGAGCAGGATGTCGATGCCGGCAAACCCGCCCTCCCAGTCGCCGAAGGCGACGGCACGGGCATCGAGCTCCGCGGCCAGCGCCTCCGCCCGGGCGGGGGATCGGTTGGAGACGCGGATCGACCGGACACCCCGGGCCCGGAGCGCCCTGGCGGTGCCGGCACCGGTGTCGCCCGAGCCGACCACGAGCACGTCACGACGGTCGAGGTCATGGAACATCCGCTCGGCCAACCCGACGGCCACCGCCGCCACGGAGGTATGTCCCCGTTGGATGCGGGTCTCGGCTCGGATGCGCTTGGCCGTCGCGAAGGCCCGCTGGAAGGCGCGGTTGAGGACCGGACCGGTGAGGCCAGCCTGGAGCGCCAGTGCGTAGGCCCGCTTCATCTGGCCCAGGATCTCGGTTTCGCCCAGCACCAGCGAATCGAGGCCCGACACGACCCGGAAGAGGTGCTCCAGGGCGGCCCGGCCGGCGTGCTGGTAGACGATACCCGCCGGGTCGACCGGATGGCCACGGTCGGACGTCAGGAATGCCCGGAGGCCGGCGACGCTCGCGTCGGGGTCGCCCGTCCGGCATGCCGTGTAGAGTTCGACCCGGTTGCAGGTGGACACCACCACCGCCTCGGAGGCAATCCCTTGCGAAAGGATCCGCCCGGCCGCCAGGGGCAGGTCGGATTCCTCGAAGGCCATCCGCTCACGGATCGCCACCGGGGCCGTCTTGTGGTTGAGGCCGACGACGACGAGGTTCATCGGAAGCGGAAGGTGCCGGGGTCCGGGCCGTCGCGGCGACCGGCAGGTTCCGCGGGTGCCCCCAGGCTCAGTGCTTCTTGACCCGGACGTTCCGGTAGTGGACCACCGACTTCGGGTCGTGGGCCTGGAAGGCGATGGTGCCCTCGCTGAGCTTCCGCTCGAAGTCCTTGCCGGCCTTGCGGCCCGGTTCCTCGGTGAAGTCGTTGACCAGTTTGCCGTTGAGGAACACCTGGATGCGGTTGCCCTTCACGACCACATGGTGGGTGTACCACTCGTTGTCCCGCACGACACCCTCGAGCTTGTCGGCCTTGACGTCCTGCACCGAGTAGATGCTGCCCGACTTGCGCCAGTCGCCCTGGGTCTGGTTGACCTGGGTCTCGTAGCCACCCCACGGCCAACCGGAATCCTGGTACTTGGTGTGGATGTAGATGCCGCCGTTGGAGTTCGGGGCCGTCTTGACGTCGACCTTGAGCTCGAAGTCTTTGAACGGAGCCAGCGGGCCGGTGTAGAAGTTGTGGGACCGCTCGCCCTGCGCCCGGAAGCCGCCCTCCGAGAGGCTCCACGAGGCCTGGCTCTCGTTGACCTTCCAACCCGTCCACGTGCCGTCGGAGATCAGGGTGAAGCCCTCGGCATCCACATGGCCGATCTGGCCGGGCTTGGCCTTGGTCTGGGCGGAATCGGCGGCGTTGGAGGCGCAACCGGCGAGGATCGCGGCGGCGACGACGAGGGCGGAGCGGTGGGTCTTCATGGTGGACGGTCTCTTGAGAGTCTGGACGGAACCATGAACCCGGGGCACCCGCCACGGCAAACGGGAATTCGATCCCGGGATGGATTGCCGACCGGGCGGCTTCGCTGGTGAAGTGGTGCGGTGTCCGACGCGCCCGACCCCACCATCCAGGCCTGCGCCGCGCCGACGGGAGCCCGCCGCACCGCTGGGGCGTGGCAGCCCTTCACCGGCGGTGGGTTGGCCCGCTTCGCCGACGCCGGCATGGGACGCATCGTGGCCATGGTGGTCACCTTCGCCCTGGCGACCGCGCTGACACTGGGATGGACGCTGCCCACGGCCTGGTGGCCGGTCGTGGACCGGGCGATCCGGGAACTGCCCGAAGCGGGCCCGACCCTCGCGCACGGGCGCCTCCATTGGCCCGGCGTCACGGCGGGCATCCTGGCCGACTCGCCACATCTGGGCATCGCCGTGCGGATCGATGAACGATCCCCTCTCGGGCGGACGGCCGACCTGCAGGTCGAGTTGCTGCCACAGGCCCTGCGCGTGGCCGGCATCGCCGGGTTCATCGAATGGCCTTGGCCGGCGGACTGGAACCTGTCCCTGGGACGCCTCGAGGCCCGGGCCGCCTGGGAAGCCTGGAGGCGTCCGGTGCTCGCGACGGCGGTGGGTGCCGTGACGACCCTGCTGGCGACGGCCTGGTGTCTGGTCGCGCTGACCCTGGCGCTGCCGGTCCGCGCGGCCGCGTTCGTGTTGCGGCGGCGCATCGGCCTCGGGGGCAGCCTCCGGCTTGCGGCGGCGGCCTTCTCGGGGGCCTCGCCGGTGCTCGGCCTGGGAATGGTCGGCTATGCCCTCCGATGGCTTCCCTGGCCGGCGCTCGCCGCGGTGGTGGGAGCCCACCTGCTGGTGGCCTGCCTGTTGCTGGTCTGGGGACTGTTCAGCCGGCCCGGCTGCGCCGCCCCGGCACGGCCTGCCAATCCGTTCGGTCCCGGGGCCGAGGCGCCCAGGCGACGTCGTCGGCAGGGCAACCCCTTCGGGTGAGGTGGCCTCAGCGGCCCGGAGGGTTGATGCGGGCGCCCTTGGCCTTGAGCTCCTCGACGATCGCCTTGGAGGTCTTCGACAGGGGATTGCCCTCGAGATACACCCTCACGAACGGGGCGAAGTTCCGGGTCTTCTCGAGGTCGCCCATCATCCAGCGCTGCAGCGGCGCCAGATCGCGGACCTTGTTGTGTGAAAGCTCAAGGTAGGACGGCGCGCGGAGGCCGGCCAAGGGGGAAAGGTCGGTGATGCCGTTGCGGGAGGCCGAGAGCATCATCAGGTTGCGGAACGACCCGAGGCCCTGGATCGAACGCACGTGGTTCTGGTCGATGTAAAGGGTGGCGACGCGCGGCAGGTTGGTCAGGGGCGCGATGCTGGCCAGGCGGTTGGCCGAGAGGTAGATCGACGCCAGGTTGGTCAGGCCGCCCAGCGGCTTCACATCCTTCACCCGGTTGTGGGACAACTCGATGTACTGCAGGGCGGGAACCGAGGCCAGCGGGGTGATGTTCGCCACCTGGTTGGAGGCGAGATGCACGTACTGCAACTGCTTGAGCCCGGCCAGCGGCGACAGGTCGGCGACCTTGTTGCCCGGGATCTCCAGCGAGGCCAGCGCGACGCAATGCTCCAGGCCGGCCAGGCTCGTGATGCCGGCGAAGGGCGCCGACACCGTCGAGACGTTGGCGACGTCGGCAGCGGTCAGCGGTTCCTTGGATTCCCGCTTGGCGAACACCTGCCGTCGAACGGCATCCTCAAGCTTCTTGTCCTTGAAGACGGACACCGGCGCGTTGGTGGCCGCGGGCTTGGCGGCCGCCTTGGGGTCGGGTTTGGCCGCCGGTTCGGCCGAGGAGGCCCACGGCGGGCACAGCAGCAGCACCGAGGCGCACAGGGATGGGAGGATCGCTCGCTTGCTCATGGAGTTCTGCGGTGATGATGACCAGCCCCGCGATCAACGGAAGCGCTTTTTCGGCGCGATCTGTGGCGGCCCCGCGACCGGTGACCGACTGCCGTGCCATCCGACATCGGGGAGGCTCAAGGTCGCCGGGGTGGGGTGTTGGTCTTGAACGCCCCGCGGAAGAACCAGTGTCGCTTGAGCCCGCCGACGAAGTCCGAAGCGTTGGTGAGCACGCCGTCGGCGGCGGGCAGGGTGTTCGAGCGCATGGCACCGAGGGTCTGCCGCACCTCGCCCAAGGCTCCTGGAAGGGTGGCGTCGAGGTTGGAGACCAGCGGACCCACCCCCCGGATCTGCCGGTTGACCTGGGTGACCAGCGGCGGCACCGACCGACCCAGCTCCGAGAGCAGCGGAGGCAGCGTCGCATTCAGGTTGGTGACCAGTGCCGGGACCGAGGCGTCGATGTTGGAGACCAGCGAACCGATGCCTCCGATCTGCACGTTGAGGTTCGTGAGGGTCACCGTGAGGGCCGCGCCGAGGTTGGTCGGGATCATGATGTCGCCCAGGCCGCCGGGCCGGTCGAAGCGGGCCGACAGGTTGGTCGGGAAGAGCAGGTCGCCGAGACCGCCCGGCCGGGTGAAGGCCTCGCGGATCCTCGGCACCAGCAGGGTCAGTTCGCCGATGAGGTCGCCGGAGACCTCCGTCCGCAGGAAGTAGCCCTTGTCATGCTTCGTCACCGGGTCGTAGCGGATGAAGTTGGTGGCCTCCGGGCGACCGAGATGGTAGGCGTGCTTGTCCCAGAGCACGCCCAGCACGCCGCTTCCGGAGGCGTTGGTGGCCTCGGTCGTCGTGGCGATGCCCGCCCCCTGGCTGCGGGTGATCTCGAGGAAGTTGCCCCCGGCGATGTCGATGGGCAATCCACCCACCTTGAGCCTCGAGTCGGTGAAGATGTAGCCATGGTAGGGATCGCGCACGAGGAACCTCACGAACACGTTGAATCCCTCGCTGCGGTGCCAGGGGTCGTCCGGGGCGGTGTCGATCTGCACCACCTCACCGATGGTGAAGCCCATCATCTTGACGGGCGTCCCGACCTTCACCGCGCTGCCGTCCCGGAGGTAGGTGTAGTAGGGCACCTGGCGCACCCACCAGCCGCGCTTGTCGCCGGTGGTCTTGATGAAGAATCCCAGGCCGGCGAATCCCAGCGCGACCGCACCCAGCAGGAACAGCACGACCACCCACTCGACCTTCCGGAGGCGGGTGCGGAGCTGGGGGGTGAGGTCCTGGAGGGCCATGTGAGAGGTGCTCGAGCGGTTTTCGGCGACCGGGTCGTGACTGGGCGATGTCGGTATTATCCGGAGTTCCGGGTCCCATCCTCTCCGGTGGCCGACAGGACGGAGTCGATGCCGGGAAGGATGCGCCATCGGCCGCCATCGGCCAGCGCGAAGCGCGGGTCCATGCCGAGGTAGGGCCGCGCCGCATCGGTCGTGGCGACGATGGCCAGGGGTCGACCGCCGAGGATGGGATGCCCGGCGCGGGCCTCGGCGAGGAACCCGCGCCACCAGCGGAGGTGCACCGCGTCGAGGCCGGCCAGCGGGTTGTCGAGCAGCAACAGACCGGGCCCGAGGGCCAGGCAGCGTGCCAACGCCACCCGGCGCGACCACGAACGGCCAAGGGAGGCGGGGTTCCTGGCCAGGAGCGACCCGAGCTGCAGGTGCCGGATCAGGGGCTCAAGCTCGGTGAGCGCCTCGGCGGGACCGGCATTCCGGTGGTAACACCACGGCAGCAGGATGTTCTCGCCGACGGACAGGGCCGACAGGAGCCGACCGTTGCCGTCGAAGACCAGGCCCATCCGGCGACGGGCCTCCCGGAGGGTCGTCTCATCGTCCCCGGAACCTTGGACCGGATGCCCGAAGACCCGCACCGAGCCCGAGGCGGCCGGAATGAGCCCGGCCAGCGTCTCGAGCAGGGCGGTCTTCCCGGCGCCGTGCGGGCCGGCCACGACCCAAAGTTCGCCCGAGGAAACCCGCCAGTCGACCGGTCCGAGCCGGAGACCGCCCACCCCGGCGGGTGTGGCCACCTCAAGGCCCCGGGTCTCGAGGACCACCGCGGAATCCGTCTCCCTCATAGCAGCAGGTACACGGCGATGAAGGCCGCGTCGATCAGCAGGCATCCGACGCCGCACACCGCCACCGTGCGGGTGGTGGCGGCACCGACGTCGGCCAAGCTCAGGGGCCGGGCCAGCCCCTGGTAGCAGATGACCAGCCCGATGAGGGTCCCGAAGATCCCCGTCTTGAGGGCGGAAAGCGGGAAATCCAGCCCATGGAGGGCTCCGGCCACCTGGGTGAGGAACTCGATCGGCGAAGCCTTGAGGCCACGGGCATAGGCGAAGGCGTAGCCCGAGGCCAACCCGACGACCAGCAGGTACAGGCTCAGCGAAACCACCGAGATGGCGAAGCCGGCCACCCTTGGCACGACGAGGTAGTGGATCGGGTCGATGCCCAGGGCCTCGAGGGCCTCCACCTCGCCGAGCGCCCGGGCCGTGCCGAGGTCGATCACGGCGGCCGTGCCGACACGGGCCAGCACCACCAGGGCCGCCGTCATCGGGACCATCTCACGGAGGAACACGGTCACCATCAGGGTGCCCGTGAAGTTCCCGGCACCGATCTGCTCCATCAGCGAGGCCGTCTGGCCCACGAACACCAGGCCGAGGACCACCCCGAGGAAACCGACCAGGGGCAGCAACCGGACCCCGCAGCGGTGGATCTCGCCGAAGATGCGCGGGGTCACCACCCGGGAATTCTCGCGGAAGCGGAGGCGGGCGGTGGCCAGCGTGATCAGGGTGAAGGCCCCGAGCCCGGTGAGGTTGCGCCATCCCTCGAGCAGTTCCTGCAGGAGGCCGGCATCTTCCCCGGGGCTTCCGGCGGCTCCGGGTTCTCGGGCGGGAAGGATCGGATCGGAAGCCATGGGAGCCCCTCCAGTCCTAAGGGGCAGGCGCGCGCGGCTCACGCTCGAGGGTCGGGACCGCCGCCGCGATGAGCCGTGCCATGCGCTCGAAGGTGGCATCCTCGGCCCCGGGTTCACTCAGGCAGAAGAAGGAGATGTACGCCCAGCGGGGACTGCTGCCCTTCGAGAGGACGTCGCGGATCATCCGCCACTGCCGTTCCGAATGGCTTGCCGTCCGGACGCCGTCGGCGACGAACCAGAAGACGTAGATCCCCCGAACCGTCACCGGGGTCCCGTCGGGCCGCCGCACGGTCTGGGTCATGTCGAAGCGCTGGACCTCGAGGCTGCCCGGCGCCCATCCGGGGATGTCGATCCGGCGCAGGGTCTGCGACAGGATCTGCCAGCCCACACCGGTCATGCAGTACTCGGGACGGTGGATGCTGGTGCGGTCCGACCCCATGAGCACGACGCTGGCGGAGATCGGCGGCAGCCCCTCGCCGCCCTGGTACGACCGGCGACCGAAGGTCGTGTCCGGAGGCAGGAAGCTCAGTTCAAGGTCCGGTATCGGATCCAGCCGGGAGCGGTAGCCGGGGATCTCGGAGGGAAGCGACACGGAGTTGGAGGTGGCCAGCCTGCCCGACTCGGCGATGAGCGGCAGCCCGACGACGCGGACGCCCGGTTCCCCCATGCGGACGCGCTCCTTGAGCCACCGCAGGGAACCCGCGGCCGCGGCGATCATCGCCAGGGCCGCGACGGTCATGGTCAGCACGCGTGGATTCATGGCGTCTGGGTGCCACCCCCGGTGGCGGTGGCCGCGGCGGTCGTGGCGACCGGCGAGGGCGGCTCCTTGAGCCACCGGGCGACGAGAAAGACGCAGCCGAGGGCGATGAGGAAGGTGGCGAAGCCGAACTTGGTCTCGATGGCCTCCCCTGCCGCCTGGCCGGCCGCCTCGGCGACGGCGAACACCACGATCAGGCGGATGACATTGGCCAGCACCGCGAAGGCGGGGCTGAGGAGGATCAGGAAGAGCCTCCTCCAGGCGGAGCGGAAGTTCAGGAAGGCGAAGGTCACCGTCAACAGCAGCACCACGGTCGCGCTGCGGATGCCGGAACATGCCGGCGCAACGTCGAACCTGAACCCCTGGGTGGCGGCCGAGGCCTTCTGGAAGACGATGGTGCCCGCCCGCTCGAGCTTCATGTTCAACACCCAGTCGCAGAACGTCGTGGACATCAGGGTGCTCAGGAGGCGCAGGCCATGGGTGAGCGTGTCGAGGAACACCGAGACGGGGATGCAGAACAGGAAGAGCAGGTAGGGGAACGCAAAGCCCCGCATCCAGGCCCTTCCCCAATACATGCCCAGGATGCCATACAGGCCCACGAGGAACCCGACCATGCCCAGGCGGGTCTGCTGCACCATGTACCCGGAGAGGTGCAGGGCCAGTCCCAGCGGGACCAGCGCCAGGGCCGGGGCCCAGGGTTGCTTCGGGATGGCCGTCAACTCGGCCCGTCGCATCACCACGATGGCGCCGACCAACCACGGGATCATCACGCCCAACTCGTCGTCCCGGCCTTGCTTGGCCCCTCCCTCATACACGGCCTGCAACCAGCCGAAGAGCGATTCGCTCGGGATGTAGCCCAGCGTGGAATTCCCAAGGAAATGGAACAACGCCACCCAGGCGGCCACGACGAGCCCCAGGGGCGCCTTGTGGGGAAGGCTGTCCCAGAGCGACCGGAGTTCCTGGAGCATGGACGGCTGCACGGTCCGGACAAAGTGACCCGCCGGCGGACCCAGGCGCAAGGGCAACGTCAACCGGCCCTCGCGACCCCGGACCTCGACGGCATGACACCCGGCCAAACCGGACGATCGAAGCGCTCAGAACCGGTAGGCCGCACCGACGGAGATTCCGAACCCCTCGGAGACGTCGAAACGGATCCGTCGTCCTCCCGCGGTGTGGGTCTGCGCATCGGTCCAAAGATGGCGTCCCTCGGCCAGCACGTCCCAGCGCTCGCTGAGGCGATAGGTCAGGCGCAACGCAGAATACAATCCGAACCAGGTGTCGGCATACCCGCCTTGGCCCTGCTGGATGAGGACGGGCACCGTCGGGCTGTTCACGGAGATGCGGTCCCTGAAGCTGTAGGTGACATCGGAATAACCCACGGCCAATCCCACCAGGGCACCGACTCGCCACCGCGGGTGAAACCGCCAGTGCACCGCGGGTCCAATGCGACCGACCCAGGAGTCCATTTCAAGGTCCCGCGTGGTGTTCACGGAGGCAGGGAGGTAGGCGGTGGCCTGCCTCGATGGCACCGAGCCGATCCAAGGCGTGCCACCGACCGGCTGGAAGGGTCCCGCGTACGGCAGGTTGCCTCCGGAACCGGGGAACACCCTCGGATCGACCGTGCCGGTCGGGTAACGGTCCTCGTCGACCGCGGCGACGGCATCCACGTCGCCGCTCTGGGACCAGTCGAAGGTCTGCCAGCTGATGCCCGCCTCGAGGTCGAGGGTCCATTTCTCGGGATTCTTCCACCGGTAGCGGTAGAAGAGTTCGACCCCCGGGTTGTTCTCCCCGTTGCGGAAGGCGGAGGTGTACTGGCCTCCGACCAAGGTCACATCATGGAGACTCAGGCTGCCGGGAATGTTCCCCGCAGGACCGAAGGAGGGCGGGCTGACCTGCCGGTTGTCCAGGAACCCGAAGTGGGTGGTCCTCGGGAACAGCTCCGACGGCGCGGTTCCGGCGATGGTGGGGTTCCCCGCCGAGTTGAGGCGGTTGAACCCGTCGTCGTAGTACCGGTCCTGCCGGCCATCCAAGGAGGGATCGCCGGTGATGGTTCCGGACCTCGAATCGGAGACGCCCTCCATGGAGACGCGGGCATGGAACCAGAGAGGCACCTGCACTCCGAAGGAATGGCGATGCTCCCGGTCGATGGCGTCCCAGTCGCTGCCAGCCAACACGGGGATGGCGACGCCCAGCAGGGCCGAGGTGATGGCGGTGTAGTTCATGTCTGGTCAGGGATTGAGTTCAATCACGCGATAGAGCCGGATGGAATCGGTGAAGGGCAGCGAGCGGGTCGATGGAGGGCCATCATCCATCCATTGCATCAGGTTGCCAGTGCCGTGGATGCGGACCGGTGACGTCGACCATGGG
The DNA here is from genome assembly GCA_021298285.1 of Verrucomicrobium sp. Taxonomy (GTDB): domain Bacteria; phylum Verrucomicrobiota; class Verrucomicrobiia; order Limisphaerales; family UBA9464; genus SXXZ01. The sequence continues at coordinate 286 of JAJTFN010000026.1, read as the reverse complement.
GTCTCGGTTCCGGCGGCACCGGGCAGACGATCCGAGTACTGGACCGCATACGCCTTGCCGGCTCGGGTCTGGAATTGCAGGTAGAACTTGGCCCGCAGGTCGGGGCTGTATCCGCGATGCGGCGTGACCGGGATGGACACCCCGCTGATCGCCGACTTGGCGCCCGAAGCCCCTTCGATGAGTTCGAGCCTCAAGGTGGCCTTGAACGGTTTGAAGGCCGGGTTGAAGTACTCGAGTGTCACCACCTGATGACCACCGTTGGCGGCCACGGGGACCGTGTCGAATT
>JAJTFN010000146.1 GCA_021298285.1 Verrucomicrobium sp. | reverse complement strand
GAATGGGCCGTGGGGGCCTCGCTGCTGTCGGAGACCTGGCCCAAGCGCTGGCGCCCGTGGATCGCCGCCACCCTCCAGACGGCCGTGAACCTCGGCGTGCTCCTGGCCTGCTTCTTCGGCTACCTCTTCGAGCGCGCCGAACCCCGATACATCTTCCTCGTGGGCGTCCTGCCGGCCCTGATCGTCCTGTGGATCCGGCGGGCCGTGCCGGAGACCGACGAATGGCACGCCGCACGGACAGGGACCGGAAAGCCGCCCGGGCTGGCCGATCTCTTCCGCGGATCGGTGGCCCGGACCACCTGGATCGTGCTGGTGATCTGCGGCGTGTCGCTGACCGCCCACTGGACCTTCATGTTCTGGCAGCAGAAATACATCCGCGACCTGCCCGAGGTGCGCGACCTGACCTCGGCGGAGCAGAACCGGGCGGCGGTCATCGCCCTCATGGTCCTGATGGCCGGCTCCATCGTGGGCAACTACGCCGCCGCCGCCGTGGCCCGCGCGGTCGGCTACCGGAAGGCCGTGGCGGCCTTCTGCCTGGTGTACGGGGCCTCGATGGGGCTGACCTTCCTCGAACCCCGGGCGCACGGGACCGTGCTGGCGGCCTTCTTCGTGATTGGCCTCTGCCAGGGGGTCTTTGGTCTCTTCACCATGTGCCTGCCGCCGCTCTTCCCCACCCTGCTCCGGACCACCGGGGCGGGCTTCTGCTACAATTTCGGCCGGCTGGTGGCGGCCGGCGGCACGGTGTTCTTTGGCCTCTTCACCAAGGTGGGTGATGTCCGCCAGGCCCTGCTGTATGCGGCCATCCTGTTCATCCCGGCGGCGGGCATCGCCTGCTGGTTGCCCGAACCGGAGGACTGACCAATCTGGGTCGGCCGGGCCTGTCGGCCCGCGGCAGGCAGGCGGCCGAGGGCGTGTGCCGCCCGTGGGCCCCGGCTTGCCCTCCACCGCTCCGGGCGCTTTAGTCGGGGCGTCCGGCGCGCTGCAACCAAACCCGCGGGCCGGTGTTGAGAACCCCATGACGATTTCCGCCGCCATGCATCCCCGCAAGCACCTCCGCCGGGCCGGCCTCCGCGCCGCCTTCACCCTCGTCGAGGTCATGATCGCCGTCATGATCGTGGGCCTGTTGACGATGATCGCGGTGCCCAACGTGAAGAAGTTCATGGAGACGGGGAAATACAACGCCATCCTCGCCAACCTGAAGGCCATCGAGCTGGCCAAGACCACCTGGCAGAACGAGAATCGCAAACCCGACACCGCCGAGCCGTCTCCCGACGAACTGGCTCCGTATTTCCAGGGCGGCAAGTTCCCCAGCTCCGTGATGGGCGAGACCTACAACATCGGCAACTGCACCGACGCCGCCCGGCCCACGGCCACGACGCCCAGCAAGATCCGCAACATCGAGGCCGGCGGTCAGATCACCCTCGACGACAAGTGACCCCGGCGGGGCACTGGTTTCCACCGGACGAACCTGGGCTGGAGGATTCCATGCCCCATGTCGGCCAACATTGAGCCGGCCAACCTGCCGATATGCAAACCCGGGCCGCCAACCCCAGGAGGCCGAACCCGGGTTGTCATCCCCCCGAGACGCTTGGATCGGTGAATCTGCAGTTCACGGTCTGTTTACTCGCAGGAATCGCCCAATCCCAACCACCGACGCCACCGATCGTTCGATGGTACCTGGAATCAAGGCACGCGGAGGGAGTCCGTCGCTCGTGAAGGCAGACCAACCCGGCCAACCCGGTGAGGTCAACCCTTGGTGATCTCGAAATTGCGGTTCAGTTGGGTGAGTTCAAGCACCTTCTGGACCACCGGGACGGGATTGAGCAGGCGGATCTGCCCCTGACGGGAGGTGATGAAGCGGTGGATGCTGACCAGCGCCCCCAACCCGGTGCTGTCGATGGCCCTCATCAGGGACATGTCGATGTCGATCCGCGTGTGATGGGGCTGGACCGACGCCCGGACATTGTCACGAAACGATCCGGCATTGCCGGCATTCAGCACGGCGATGCCGCTGACCACCAACGTTTTACCAAAGGATTCGATTCTCATCGCTGACTTGGGGAGCCAATTCCCCTCAACTGCCCTTCATCGGCATCCGTCCGAGGAACTTTAGCACCAGACTCGGCGTCGGACACTCTCCGAATCGGCGCGGGTCCGAGCCACCGGGACCGGATCATCAGGCCGGCCTCTCCCCGGCCTCAGGTCCCGACGACGGGACCTGGGGCGCACCCGGTGGGCCGAGGATCCGCGCCAGGGCCACGAACCCCTCCAGCGGGACCTTTTCGGCCCGCTCGGTCGGGGAGATGCCCACCTGCCGGAACGCTTCTTGCAGGTCGTCGACCGGCCAGAGGGTCTTGAGCAGCTTGAGCATCATTTTCCGCCGCTCGGAGAAGGCCCGCTTGACCAGCCGGGTGAACACGTCCGATCCGGCGGCGTCCAGGAGCGGGGCCGACCGACGCACCAGGCTGATGCAGGCGCTGTCGACATCGGGCACCGGGTGGAAGCACCCGCGGCGGATGTTGAACCACTCCCGGACCTGATAGCGAAGCCCCAGCAGCAGGGTCAGGATGCCATAGTCGTCGCCATCGGTGGGGGCCGCGATGCGATGCACGACCTCGGCCTGCAGCGTGACAACCATCCGCTCCGGGGGAATCGGGGCCTCGGCCAGCTCGACCATCAGCGGCGAGGCCACCGAGTAGGGCAGATTGGCCACCAGCTTCCAGCCGCTCCAGTCGCGGCGGTGCTCCTCGACCCAACGGAGCGCGTCGGCCTCGAGCAACTCGAGCGAGCCCGGCCCCGCCCCGGAGAGGGCCCTGGCGAAGCGTTCCCGAAGGACAGCCACCAGGCGGGCATCCTTCTCGATGGCCAGCACCGAGGCGGCCCTGGCCAGGAGCAGCTCCGTCAAGGGGCCCAGCCCGGGCCCCACCTCCAGGACCCGGTCGGACGGCTGGAGGTCGGCGGCGGTCACGATCCGTCGCAACTGGTTGCCGTCGTGGAGGAAGTTCTGGCCCAGCGACTTGGTCAGCTGGATGCCTCGCGACTCCAGCAGGGATCGCATCTCGTTCAGGGTCATCGGCGTCGGTTTTTCGAAGGGGTCCGCCGCGGGATCCCGACCCGGGGCGCCGGGGCGGGCATAGCCGACGGGCGGACGAGGTGTTCGACCGCTTCGGTGATCGTGCGGAAGGCCCGGTCCAGTTGCGCCTCGCTGAGGGTGAGGGGCGGCGTGATGCCGGTGATCTCGGAGTGTTCGCCCTCCGGGAGCAGCAGGACCCCGCGCCGCAACGCCTCCTGCATGAGGCCGACCGACAAGGCGGTGTCCGGGCCTCCTTCCGGTCGGCGCCAGGCGATGCCGCCCATGAGCCCCGCCACCGAGACCCGCGACACGCGGTCGGGAACGCGTTGTCGCAGCGCCTCCAACGCGTCTCCCAGCCGGCGTCCCATCCGGGCCGCCCGTCGGGGAAGATCCAGGCGTCGCAGCTCGGCGATCTGGGCCAGGGCCATCGCACAGCCCACCGGGTGGCCGAGGTAGGTGCTGGTGTGGATGGCCTCGCCCATGGCCTCGGGCCACGCATCCATCACCCCTGCCCGGCCGACGCAGGCGCTCAGCGGGAATCCGCCCGTCAGGGGCGGGATGCGGATGCCACCGCGGGCCTGCATCGGCTCGGCGATGACGGCCCCGATGTCACCCGGGGCGGCCGCCTCGTCGAGGGCCCTCTCCAGCGCGGCCTCGGTCGCGGGGCCCGACGGATCGTCCGGGCCGGTCCCGGGGAAGTCGACGAAACGCCCAAACTCGCGGAGTTGATCCCGGAACGGATCGCGGAAATGGCCGCGCTCGGTGGCGTTCAGGGCCCCGTAGCCGACGCCGTGGTAACCGCCTCGGAAGGCGATCACCCCGGGCTTCCCGGTGGCCAACCGGGCCGTCTTCAACGCGGCCTCCACCGCCTCGAAGCCCGAGCACCCGAAGATCACCTTGCCGGTCTCGGGTCGGTGCGGCCGGCCGGCGCGCCGACGCGTCCAGCGCTCGAAGGTCAGACGGCAGAGCTCCCGGGCCAGGCGGGCCTTGAGGGCATGGGGATGGACGTCGCCCATGGCGTGGAGCAACTCGCCCATCTGTCGGCGGCCGGCACGCACGACCGCGGGATTGGCATGGCCGGCCGCGGCGACCCCGAAGGCGGCTGTCAGGTCGAGGTACCAGCGGCCGGATTCGTCCTGAACCCGGCAGCCCCGGGCACGTCGCCAGACGATGGGCCAACCGGCCCCGGGGTCGAGGAAGGTGATGTTGCGCGACTCATGCCGCCGCAGCATCCCGAGGGTCTCGGACGTCCGGTCTGGGATGGGTTCGCTCATCACACCCCCCGCTCGTCGGCGGGCCAGATGAATTTGTGCATCTGGAGCTGGAACCTCGCCGGGACCCGGTCGGTGACCATCGCCTCGACCAGTTCCTTCCGGCTGATCGGGGTCAGGCCCTTGGGCACGGGCTTGAGGGACTTGTCGCGCTGGGACTCCGACAGCGGGGCGACCCACGAGAAGAGGATCGGGCACACCGGGTCGAGCCGCTGGTCCCGGATGACGGCCTTGGCCCACTCGTAGTCCTCGCGGGTGCCGATGACGAACTTCACCTCGTCGGTGGCCCGCAGGTAGGGAATGTTCTCCCAGCGGTTGCGCGCCGACTCGCCGCTGCTCGGGCACTTCAGGTCCATGATGCGGCGCACCCTCGGGTCGAGGCGGGAGATGTCATGCGCCCCGCTGGTCTCCACCAGCACGGTGAAGCAGTCGTCGGCCAACGACTGCATCAGGCGGGCGGCGTTTGGCTGCAGCAACGGCTCACCGCCCGTCAACTCCACCAGGGGCAGCTTGTGCTGGGCCGAGGCGTCGCCGGCGTTGACCACCGGCGGGAAATGGGCTCGGTCGGGGTCGCGGTAGGGCTCGGCCAACCGGTGCACCTCGGCCCGGATCTCGTCGAGCGACCGTCGCCTGCCCTCGGTGAAGGCGTAGGCCGTGTCGCAATAGGAGCACCTCAGGTTGCAGCCGGTCAGGCGGACGAAGACGCAGGGGAGCCCCGCGAAGGTGCTTTCACCCTGCAGGCTCAGGTAGATTTCGTTGACGACCAGCGTATCGGCCACGCGTCGACGCTAGCACGGTCGCCTCCCGGAGGACAGGGACCACTTCGCCTGATCCGTGCGAAGCGGCCTGTCCAGGCGAGGTTCTCGGTTGCCCTGCCGTGGCCCCCTGCGTCACCGTGCCGGGGTTTCCGACCATGTCCAAGAAATCGCAATACCGCTTCTGTGTGGGCCCGTGGAACTTCAGCCAGGGGCAGGATCCCTACGGTCCGACCGTCCGCCGCGAGGAGTCCTTCGACTGGAAGCTCGCCCAGCTCAAGACCCTCGGCTTCGACGCCATGATGTTCCATGACGACGACGCCGTGCCGGACATCGACTCCAAGACCCCGAAGCAGGTGCTCCAGGAGGCCAAGGCCCTGAAGAAGCGCCTCGACAACGAGGGCATCGCCGCCGAGATGGTCGCCCCGCGCCTGTGGTTCGCCCCCCAGACGATCGACGGCGGCTACACCAGCAACGACCCGAAGCAGCGCCGCTACGCGATCGACCGCTCGCGCCAGAGCATCGACATCGCCAACGAGCTGGGCACCGACATCCTGGTGCTCTGGCTGGCCCGCGAGGGCACCTACCTGCGCGAGTCCAAGTCGGGGGCCCGCTCCACCGAACTGTTGGTCGAGGCCTTCGACGCGATGCTCAAGCACGACAAGAAGATCCGCTTGGCCATCGAGCCCAAGCCCAACGAGCCCATGGACCACGCCTACCTGCCCACCACCGGGCACGCGCTGGCCATCGCCAACGGCTACGGCAAGAAGGGCGAGTTCGTCTGCTTCGATGTGCACCCCTTCCGGACCACTTCGGAGAAGCAGTGGCTCGCGCACCTGGCCAACTCGCGCCGCACCTTCGAGCACCTGCTGGCCAAGGCCAAGAGCTACCCGGAGAAGGAAGCCGCCCAACTCATCGCCGCCCGCAACTACCAGGACCTCGACCAGTTGGTCCTCGAGCACCTGCTCGGGGTGCGCTGAACCAGGGGACCGACCGCGAAAACGCCGGACTCCCGACGGAGTCCGGCGTTTTTCGTCTCGATGGAGGGGCGCCTCAGGTCCGGTTGCCGGTCCCGAAGGCGATCACCAGCGGATCTTGTCGGGGAAGAACTCGCGGATGAGGTCTTCGTAATACGGGCGCAAGGCCACCTCGTCGGGCTTGCTGTGGCTCTTGGTGTAGAGGTCGTAGGGATTGAAGCGGAGGACCCACGGCAGCAGCGCACGGTCCTTGTCGTTGAGCAGGTGCGAGTACTCGCCCTCGCGGTGCCAGGGGTAGAAGCTGTGGTAGCGCAGCATCGCCAAGCCTTCCTCGGGCAGGTAGTCGCGGCACACGTGGTAGATGTACTCGTCGTGTCCCCACGAGAGCGCGACCTGGTCGAGACCGCAGCCGGGCTCATAGACACCGTTGGGCGTGTTGTAGCGCGGGTCGGTGCTGTCGGGATTGGCCTCGAAGAACTTCGGGAAGACGATCTTCGGCGAATAGGCGCACCCGGTGGGAAACGTGTCGCCCACCACCGCCCACTGCGGCTCGCCCCACAGGCAGAGGATCTTGCCGAGGTCGTGCACGAAACCCGTGAGGATCATCCACCGAGGCTGCCCGTCGCGGCGCAGGTGCTCGGCCGTCTGCAGCAGGTGCTGCAACTGCGACATGTCGGTGTCGGGATCGGAATCGTCGACCAGCTGGTTGAGGTATTCGGCCGCCTCCCAGACCCCCATCTTCATGCGGTCCAGCCCGAGGTATTGCTTCCGCTTGGCCAGGGCGAACTCGTGGGTCTGGTGGGTGTGGTTGAGCCGGTAGAACTCCCGGACCGTCGGCCGGGCATCGGCCTCGTAGTTGCGGAACTCGGCCTCCTTCTTCTCGGGCGCGTACCCGACGGCCGGCTTGCGATCCGCCCCCGCAGGCTCCGGGTAGTGCTGGAGCACGAAGTCCTCCCACTCACCGATGTGTTGCAGGGGCTTCTTCTCCGCCTCGGTCGGAATCGTCTTCATCGTTGCAAAATGCCGTGCGCGTTTCTCCGGTCAACGGGGCCGCCGGCACAAGCAGTTTGTTGTCCTGCAGGCCCCAGGGGTTGCCGCGCCTACTCGCCGAGGATCTCCTTGAAGGGCGGGTTGAGCAACGCCTGCGCGGCCGGTTGCCCCATGTTCTCGGTGGTGATGAGCATCACGCTGGTGTCGACGCGCTTCTCGACCTTCTTGCCCTGGAGGTGTTCGACCAGGGTCTTCACGCCCAGGTAGCCCATCTTGACGGGGTCCTGCACCACCAGCGCCTGCACATCACCGTTGCGGAGGTCGGCCACCGACTGCGATCCGGAATCGAAGCCCACCATGGTCACCTTGCCGCCGGCGCGACCGATCTCCCGGAGCGCCTTGGTCATGGCGATGGTGGCCGTCTCGTTGGGGCAGAAGACGCCGTTCACGGCCTGGCCATGGCGGTTCAGCAGGTTTTGCGAGGCCTGGTAAGCCGTCTCGCGGGTCGGGCCGGCATACTGGTCGGCGGAGATGAGCTGGATGTCGGGATAGGCCTTGAGGGCGTCGAGGAAGCCCGCCTCACGGGCCTCGGTGCTGGCGCTGCCCACCTGGTAGCGCAGCAGGATCACCTTGCCCTTGCCGCCCAGGCGCTTGGCCAGGTAGTCGCCGGCGATGCGGCCGCCCTTGAAGTTGTCGGTGGCCACGAAGCTCACCTGCTGGTCGCTCTTGAGGTCGGAGTCGAAGATGACCACGGGCACCCCGGCCTTCACCGCGCTGCGCACGGGGTTCACCAGGGCCTGCGAATCCAAGGGCGCCAGGACGATGCCGCTGACGTTGCGGGCCGTGAAGTTCTCCACCACCTGGATCTGCTGGTCGCGGTCGTCCTCGCGCAGAGGGCCCTTCCAGAACAGCTTCACGGGCGTGCCTGCCGCCTTCAGTTCCCGCTCGGCCTTCACGGCGCCGGCATGCACCGACTTCCAGAACTCATGGGTCGTGCCCTTGGGGATGACGGCGATGGTCAAGTCCTTGGCAAGGACGGCACTGCTGAGGATCAAACCGGCCACAAGGCCCAGACGGAGGGGATTCATGGGGCTGGAGGATGCCGGGTCGGCCCCCCGGCGGAAGTCAAAACCGTGCCGGCGAGCGGGGCGCCATCCCCAGAACGGCGCCGACCGTCTTCAGACCTCCCATCCCGGAGCCGCTCGTCAGGCAGGTGCGCGCCTGCCACCCTGAGGCCCACGTGAGCCTGACCGGGTTCCAGATCGACGACCGCATCCACCTCGACGCCCGCCGGGCGGCCTGGCTGCCGCTCAGCCGTTGCCTGGCGGTGGCGGACCTGCACCTCGGCGAGGCTTGGGTCCGGCGCGCCCGGGGGCAACTGGTGCCCCTCGGGGTCGTGGACACCACGGTGTCCAGGCTGCGGTCCCTGATGGAGGCCTACCGGCCCGAGCGCGTGATCCTGCTGGGGGACATTGTCCACGGTGCCCTGCCCCTCGAGGGCATCCGCGAGGCGGTCGGCGACCTCGTGGCGCTCGGTCGCGAGGGAGTCCGGATCCACTGGTGCCTCGGCAACCACGACCGGAACCTCCCCCGGCAACTCGAACGCTGGGGCTGGTCGGTCGACACCGCACCCCGGGTGATCCTTCCCGAGGCCATTTTGGACCATGGGGACCGCCCGCCGGAACCGTGGTCCGCCGATCCGGCCGCGCCGGGGTGGCACCTCCACGGACACCTCCATCCCGCCCTGATGCTGGACGACGGGGTAGCCTCGCGGGCCAAGGTGCCCTGCTTCCTGATCGCACGGGCCCGGCCCGGGCGGCCGGCCCGGGTCGTCTTGCCCGCCTTCTCGGAGATGGCCGCCGGGAGCGTCGTGGACCGCCGGGGCGTGCCCCAGGGCCTGGGCCCGGAGGATCGATTCGACGGCGCGGTGGCCTGCCTCGGACCGAGGCTGCTCCGCATCCCCTTCGAGGGATGACCGCCCCGCCCCGGGGCGGATCGTGCGCCGTCCCGTCGACCGGTGCCCCGCAGGCTCAGCGGCTCATGGGCCAACCGGCGGCGACCAATCCCTTGTAGCCGCCGATCAGGGACCGGACGTTCTGGTAGCCCATCTTCTGCGCCGCGTCGCAGGTCAGCGCACTCCGGTAACCGCCGCCGCAGTACATGATGATCTCGGCGGATTTGTCCGGGAAACGGGCTTCGAGATCGCGCTCGAGGATGCCCTTGCCCAGATGGCAGGCCTGCTCCGCATGTCCGGCCGCCCACTCGCTCTCCTCCCGGACATCGAGCAGGACGAGTGAGGGATTGGCCTGGAGGCGCTCCCGCAGCGCGTCGAGGGTGATTTCCCGGATGCGGCTCTGGGCATCCTGGACCAAGGCGAGGAAACCGGGCGAGTGGTTCATGAGTGCAAAAGGTTCGTCGACCGAGGCTCCCCCGAAAAGCGCATTTGTCCGGCGCATTTGTCCGCGATCTCCGGGGCGCCGGACATCGCAGGGTCCGAGACTTCGGCGTTGAGTTTTGCGGCACGGATCCGGACGATCCGCCCATCCGATCCCATCCCGTTTCCATGAGCACCCTTGCGCGTCTCCTGCCTTTGGCCATCGCCGTCTCCTCCGCAACCGCCTTCGCCGCCGGCGTCGGCTACGAGAACACCCCCCAGATCCCGGGGCAGAAGTGGAAGGTGCACGACAAGAACCGTCCGAACCCGCCGATCGTGGAGCCCGCGGCCACCTTCAGCCATGAGGCCCCGGCCCCGGCCGACGCCATCGTGCTCTTCGACGGCAAGGACCTCTCGAAGTGGAAGGGCGGCAAGGACGGGCAGGCTCCTTGGAAGGTCCAGAACGGCTACTTCGAGGTGGTGAAGGGCACCGGCGACATCCAGACCAAGGAGAAGTTCAAGGACTTCCAGCTGCACATCGAGTGGTCCGCGCCGAATCCCCCCAAGGGTGAGAGCCAGGGCCGCGGCAATTCCGGGCTCTTCCTGCATGGCCTGTATGAGGTGCAGGTGCTCGATGTCTACAACAACAAGACCTACGCCGACGGTCAGGCCGGCGGGCTCTATGGCATGTGGCCGCCGCTGCAGAACGCCATGAAGAAGCCCGGCCAGTGGAACACCTACGACGTCATCTTCGAGGGACCGCTGTTCGATGCGGAGGGCAAGGTGACCCGCAAGGCGTCGGTCACGGTGATCCACAACGGCGTGGTGCTGCACCACAAGCAGGAGTTCAACGGCCCCAGCGGCCACCAGAACACGCCCAAATACTTCAAGTACGACGGCACCGGTCCGATCCGCCTGCAGGACCACGGCGATCCGGTCCGCTTCCGCAACGTCTGGATCCGCCCGCTGGGCGAGTACGATCAGCCGGAGAAGTGAAACGGGGCCATTTCCGGCCATTTCCGGCCGTTTTTCGGTCGGACCGGGTCCAACCGGGGCCGACCACATCGGTTGTTTCTGCGCAAAAGCCCGGGCCGACGCCCGGGCTTTTCCATGCCGACAGGTCTGTTGGACACCGACCTGGGCGACCGCCTCAGTAGAGCCAGCGGCTGATTCCGGAGGCCCCGTCGAGCTCGACCCCCTGCCGGCGGAACGCCCAGCACATGTAGCTCACGCTCACGAAGAAGGAGGCCGGGACCCGGTTGGCGGCCGTGATCTTGACCCCCAGCAGGGTGGTCTTGCCGCCAAAGCCCATCGGGCCGATGCCCAGTTCATTGGCGGTCTTGAGGATGTCCTGCTCGAGGGCATCGAGCGTCGGGTCGGGGTTGCGGTCATCGAGAGGCCGCAGGAACTGGGTCTTGCTCAGCGCGTAGCCGGTGGACCGATCGCCCCCGATGCATATGCCCAGGATCCCGGGACCACAACCCTTGCCCTGGGCCTGCAGCACGGCATCGAGGATCACCTTGCGGCACCCGTCGAGGTCGCGGCTGGCGTGGAGCTTCTCGAGCGGCAGCGAATACTGCGCGCCCACGTTCTCGCAACCGCCCCCCTTGAGCATCAGGCGCACCTGGACCGACGGCGAGCGGTGCTGGTGGAAGTGCACCGACGGGGAACCCGGTCCGACGTTGGTGCCATCGTTCTTGCCGGTCACCGAGTCCACCGAGTTCTGGCGGAGGAACCCCTTGCGGGTGGCCAGCGTGACGGCCTCGCGGGCGGTCTCCTCGAAGGTGATCTGGTCGAAGCCCACCGGGCAGTCCACGTGGAAGAGCACGCTGCCCGTGTCCTGGCAGAGCGGCTGGGACTTCCGTTTGGCCAGCTCGATGTTCTGCTCGATGATCTTGAGGGCGCTCTCGGCAATGGTGCCCTTCTTCTCCGATTCCAACGACCGGACGAGGGCCGCATTCACATCGTCGGGGATCTCGGCGGAGGTGCGACGGATCAACTCAACCAGCGAATCAAGCAACGCGGACATCGGACGCAAGCTACGAATCCCCCGGGAGGACGTCAACGCGCGGCGGGCTGCCGGCGGCGGCGCATCGCCCGGACCCGCGCCACCCGGCCGCCGGCATGACTGAAATCTGCGGGTGAATTCCACGGCCGAAGCCCTACGCTCTGCCCCGTCCGATGCGCCTCCTCGACCGCTACCTGCTCCGCGAACTCCTGCTGCCGCTGGGCGTCTGCCTGGGCGGATTCACCTTGTTCTGGATCGCGTTCGACCTCCTCGGGGAAATGTCGCGTTTCCAGGGGGCCAAGCTCGGCTGGGTCGCCGTGATGCAGTTCTACCTCTGGGGCCTGCCCGAACTCCTCAACACGACCATCCCGATCGCCCTGCTGCTCGCGCTGCTCTACACGGTGACCCACCACGCCCGTCACCATGAGCTGACGGCGATCCGGGCGGCCGGGATCAGCCTGTGGCGCACCATCGTCCCCTACCTCGCCGTGGGACTGGCGCTGTCGCTGGGGCTCTACTGGAGCGGCGAGAACCTGGCGCCCCGGGCCAAACGGCAGCAGGACACACTCCTGGCGGGCGGCGACACCCGGGAGAACCCGGCCGAGACCTGGCGTTCGCAGTTCCACTTCGAGAACCAGGGCCGACAGCGCTCGTGGAGCATCAGCCGCTTCCGGCCGGCTCGGCCCTCTGGACCAACGGCGCCTGGACCTGGACCACGGCGTCGGAGCGCCTTTGGCGCAGCGACGACGACCCCGACCCGGCCGTGCGTCAGACCCGGTTCACCCCGTTGCCCCCGCTGCCGGGAACCAACGACTGGCTGGGCTGGCCGGGACGGACGGAGACCTTCACCAACGGCGTCCTGCGGACGACCATCGCCTCTCCGGTCGCCTCCGGCGGGCTCGAGTGGACTGCGGCGTCCTTCGATTCCCGAAGCGGCCTGCTCACCGGCCTGACCTTCCGGGAACCCATCCCGACCGGCGCCCAGCGGCAGTTCCTCGCCGACGGCGGCGCCTGGACCGGCTCCGGCTGGCGCTTCACCAACGGCAACGAATACCTCTTCCGCAACCGGCAGGACCGCGAACCACTCTGGCTCCCCGGGGTGGAGCGCCTCGCGGAACTGGACGAGACCCCGGACATCATCCGCAGCGAGCTCAAGATCGCCGACTTCAACCGCGCGCGGGCGATGCAGCGCCCCCAACTGACCCTGCAGGAGATCCTCGACTACCGGCGGCTCCACCCGGTGCTCAAGCCCGACCTCGAGGCCTGGCTCGGCACCCAGCTCCACGCCCGTCTGGCAGCCCCTTGGACGTGCCTCGTCGTCGTGGTGATCGCCGTCCCGTTCGCGGCCCCGTCCGGCCGGCGGAACCTCTTCTTCGGGGTCGCCGGCAGCATCGGGCTGGCCTTCGTGTTCTTCGTCGTGCAGCGCGTCGGATTCGCCCTCGGGCAGAACGGCATCGTGCCGGCCTGGCTGGGGGCCTGGCTTCCCAACCTGGCCTTCGCGCTGACCGGTCTGGTGCTGACGGCCCGCGTGCGATGACCTCGCCCCTCCCCCGATGAGTCCGCCGAACCCGATCGACCCGCCGATGGAGCTCCAGGCCCGACTGGACCGACTCGAGGCGCTGCACCAGACAACCCGCCGGGTCTATGCCACCCTCGATTTCCGGGAATCGCTCCAGATCCTCATCGAGGAGGCCGTCCGTCTGCTGGATGCCGATTCCGGTTCGATCTGCCTGATCAACCCGACCAACGGCTTCCTCGAGATCGAGGCGACCTGCGGCCTTCCGATCCACGCCCGCGAACTCCGGCTGAAGCTCGGCGAGGGCGTCACCGGCCAGGTGGCCCGCTCGGGGCGGTCCCTGCGCGTCGACGACGTGTCGCGGGACCGCCGGTACGTGGCCCTGCGGACCGGGGTGGCCTCGGAGCTGGCGGTTCCCCTGCGCGTCGACGACGAGGTCCGCGGCGTGATCAACGTCGATTCCGACCGTCCGCATGCGTTCACGGGCAGCCAGCAGGGACTGCTGGAGGATCTGGCCAGCCTGGCCGCACCGGCCATCCGCAACACCTGGCTCTACGAGTCGGCACGGCAACGGGCCAAGCTCCTGGAGTCGCTGCTCAAGGTCGGGCAACTCATCAACTCGACCCTGTCGGTCGACGACGCGCTGACGGTCGTCACCCGCGAGGCGCGGGTCCTGATGCGGGCCAAGATGTGCTCGCTGATGATGGTCGATCCCTCGGGTGAATGGCTCGACCTGCGCGCCCACGACGGTGCCGGCGAGGCCTACGCCTCCAAGCCCAGGGTCAGCATGGGCGAGAGCGTCGTGGGCATCGTGGCCCGGAGGTGCAAGCCGCTGCAGATCGCGAACGTCCAGGTGTCGGGCCGGTACCAGAGCGTCGGCGTCGCCCGGAGCGAGGGCCTCGTCTCGCTCCTGAGCGTTCCCCTGCTCTTCGCGGGCAAGGCCATCGGGACCCTGAACATCTACTCGGGCCAGCCGCACATCTTCTCGGACGAGGAGGTGCGCATCCTGGCGACCTACGCCGAACTGTCGGCGCTGGCCCTCGAGAAGGCGCGCCTCTACGACCGCATCGTCTCGGTGGAGGAGACCCTGCGCCAGAGCGAGCGCCTGAGCACCCTCGGCCTGCTGGCCGCGGAGATCGCCCACGAGATCCGCAACCCGCTCACCGTGATGAAGATGCTCCACCACTCGCTGGACCTGCATTTCCAGCCGGGGGACCCGCGCCAGACCGACCTGAGGATCATGGGCGAGAAGATGGACCACCTGAACCGCATCGTGGACCGTGTGCTCGACGTCGCCCGGGGAGCGGAGCCGAGGTTCGAGGAGGTGGACGTCAACCAGGTGCTCGACGACCTGCTGCTGCTCACCCGCGTGAAGCTCCGGACGGCCGGCATCGGGCTGGTGCGTCACCTCGACACCCGCCTGCCGAGGCTCATGGCCGATGCCACGCAACTCGAGCAGGCGTTCCTGAACCTCACGCTCAATGCGGTCGAGTCGATGCCGGAGGGCGGAAAGCTGAGCATCCGCTCCCAGGCCCTCCCGCGGGATCCCGAAAGCCCTCCGACCCACGTGCTGGTGCGGTTCCGGGACACCGGGATCGGGATGACCCGGGAGCAGGTGCAAAGCGCCTTCTCCTCGCTCCTGCAGAGCTCGAAGCCCCGGGGCAACGGGATCGGCATGGCCATCGTGGCCCGCGTGGTCGAGACCCACCGGGGCCGGGCGAGGGTGAGGTCCAGCCCGGGCCGCGGGACGACCATCAGCCTGCTGTTCCCGGTCCAGCGTTGAGCCGCGGATCGACCGGGCGTCGCGACGACGCCGTCAGATGGGCCGGCTGAAGAGGCTGGCGATGGGTTGGCCGACGCCGTCGCGCGTCACATAGAACGGGCGCTTCTCGATCTCGTAGGACAGCTTGGGCGAGATGCCCATGGCCCGGTAGAGCGTCGCGTGCAGGTCCTCGATGACCACGCGGTCCTTCAGGGTCTTGCAGGGGCGCTCGTCGGCCGTGACCCCGTGCACATGGCCGCGCTTCATGCCGCCGCCGAAGAGGAGCACGCTTCCGGCGTCGGTGAAGTGGCGGTGCATGCCGTAGTTGATGGGGGAGTCGATGCGCTGGGGCACGGGCACCTGGTCCTGGATCGGCTTGTCGGGCTTGCCCTCCTGCATCATGTCGCGGCTGAACTCGCTGGCCACCACCACGAGCGTGCGGTCCAGCATGCCTCGCTCCTCGAGGTCGAGCACCAGCTGGGCGATGGCCCCGTCGATGGCGGTCTTCATGTGGACCAGCTTCTCATGGCCGCGCTCATGGGTGTCCCAGTTGAGGAACGGGATGTACTCGGTGGTCACCTCGATGTACCTCGCCCCCGCCTCGGCCAGGCGGCGGGCCAGCAGGCAGCCGAGGCCGAAACGCTGGATGTTGGCCTTCTCGTAGACCCCGTCGCGGTTCATGTCGCCGCCGAGCCGGCGGCTGAAATCCCAGCCCCCGGGGGCGTACTTGGCGATCGTCTCCGGCGACTCGAGCGTCAGGTCGAAGGCCTTGGCGGAAGGCGAGGCCAGCAGGCGATGGGCGTTGTCGAGCGAGCGCAGGAGCGACTCCTTCTGGTGGCCGCTGCCCAACTGGCCGACGGGGGATGCCTCGAGGAGCCGCCGGTAGAACCGGTCGCGGTTCTCGAAGCGCGACGGGCTCATGCCCTGCGGCGGCGTCACCACGTCCTTGGCCGCGTCGGGGAACGGCACGTTGAACGGGCCGAACTCGCTGCCCAGGAACCCGGCCGAGGTGAAGGCCTTGAGTTCCTCGCCCTCACCCACGTCGAGCCGCTGCCCGATGTTGATGAAGGCCGGCACGGCCGGGTTCTTCGGGCCCAAGGTCCGTGCCATCATCGCCCCGATGTGCGGGCAGGCGACCGACTGGGGCGGCGCATAGCCCGTGTGCCAATGGAACTGGTGACGCGAATGCAGGATGAACCCGAGGTCACCCGCCGTGTAGGTGCGGATGAGGGTGCCGCGGTCCATCACCTTGGCGACACGCTCGAGGCCCTGGCTGATCCGGAGGCCGTCGACCGCCGTGGGGATCGAGGGGAAGGTCGAGAGGACCGTGTTGGGGTTCATGCCCTTCTCGTAGGGCGTGTACCGCTTGGGGTCGAAGGTCTCGGTGGAGGCCATGCCGCCGCCCATCCAGAGCACGATGACCGTGTCGGCGGTGGCGGGCGGCCGCAGGTCGCCCGCCCCGTCGGCGGCGAGCGTCTGGCGCGGGAACCCCGCACCCAAGGCGCCCAGGGTGGCGGCGCTGAGCCCCTTCACGAAGTCGCGTCGGGTGAAATCTGGTGTCTTCATGGTCGGAGAGTCCTTGGTTCGGATCGATCGGCTGTTTCCCTTCCGGAGTCAATGGGTCAACTGGAACTCGGGCAGCAGGGCCACGCTCCAGAGCAGGTCCTCGACGCCCTCGGCCTTCGGCTTCTGGCCGACCAACTCGAGGGTCATGGCCAACTCCTGGCGGGTGGGCGGCCGGCAAAGGCCCTGACGGAAGACCTGCTGGGCAAGGGAACGTCCATCCGGGTGGGTGGCCACCAGCTTCTCGGATCCCCGCTTGAGCAGCTTGGCCAGCGTGTCTCCGTTGGTCAGCTCCAGCGCCTGCAGGGTGGTGGCCAGCGACTGGCGCGTGGTGACGACCTGCTCCCGGTTGGGACGGCCGAGGGCCAGCGCCAGCGGATCGGCCGGGATCAGCGAAGCCCGGACGGCCCCGTGCACCCGACGCCCCGAGACATTCTGGGCCAGGGTCGCCTCGACGTTCCAGGGAGCCATGCCCGGGACGCCGAGGATGGAGGCCGCAACCCATCCCTCCCCGGTCGCCGAGGACTGCCAGGAACCGGCCGGATGGGTGCTGACCTTCCAGGAGGCGTCGCTTCCGAAATCCATCACGACCTCGGCGGACGCGCCCGACGCCTTGCCCGGTTTCCCGGCGGCCGCCGGTGCGGGCTGCCGGACCCTCGCATAGGCCAGGACGCCCGCGGGGTTGGGGCCGTCACCCCCGTTGACGGCCTCGATGGCCAGCAGGTTGGTGCCCACGCGGAGCTGACCCCGGAGGTCGTAGACGCTCGATTGCATCCAGTCGGACGCCTCGGCCCCACGCACCCGTTTGCCGTTGAGGAAGACCCTCGCCGAGTTGTCGGCATGCACGAAGAGGGTCGCCTCGGACGGGATCGCATCCAGCACCCAGTCCTTGCGGAAGGCGTTGGTGCCGGGCGGAACGCCCCGGGTGGCGGCATGGACATCGCTCCAGATCCAGAAGGCGGAGGTCGACAGGGACCGGGCCTCCCCGGGTTCAGCCAGCAGGCGGTCGAGGTCACCCGAGGGCTTGTCGGCCCAGACGCCGGTGATGGAACCCAGGGCGTCACGGAACTGCTCGGCGCTCAGACGGCGAACACCGGGGCCACGGAACGTGTACTCGGCCTCGGGCTTCTCGGGCAAATCCACCGTCGGCATCTGGTAGGCCCGCGAGGTCAGGATGAGGCCGAGGGTGCGCTTGAGATCCCATTGGTGCTCGACCAGGTCTTCGGCCAGCCAGTCCAGCAGGTCCGGGTCCCAGGCGGCATTCTGCATGACGTCGAGGGGCTCCACGAGGCCCCGGCCCATCAGACGGGCCCAGAGTCGGTTGACGATGGTGCGGGAAAGCCGTCCGTTCTCGCGTTGGGTGATGAGCCGGGCCAATTGCTCGAGGCGGTTGGTCTTGGGGGCCTTGGCATCGACCGAGCCCAGCTCGGGAAAAAGGAACCGCAGCGGCGCCACCTTGCCGGTGGGCTTGTCGCATTGGACCATCTCGAGGGGTCCGTCGGCGTAGATTCCGGCCAGGCCATAGGCGTCGCTCAGGCGCCAGTCGTCGATGAAGGAGTCGTGGCAGGAGGCGCACTTGAGGTTCACCCCCATGAACACCTGACCGATGTTCTGGGCGGCCTGAAGCGGCGGGGTCATCGAGGCGTTGACCGTGCCCCGCCAGACGATGCCCTTGGTGAAGCCCTCGCTGCCGGCCACCGGGTTGACCAGTTCACGGACGAACTGGTCGTAGGGCTTGTTGTCCAGAAGCGCCTGGTAGAGCCAGGGGCTGATCTGCTTGCGACCGCCGTCGATGTAGCCGGTGCCGGCGTAGTCGTTGCGGAGCAGGTCGTTCCAGAAGGTCAGCCAGTGCTGCGCGTAGCGGGGACGGTCGTCGAGCAACCGCTGCACGAGGCGGGTCCGCTTGTCGCCCTGGCGCTCCCGGAGGAAGCCGTCCTGGGCCTCGGGACTGGGCAGCAGGCCGGTGACATCGAGGGAGGCCCGACGCAGGAAGACCCGATCGTCCACGGCCTTTGGCGCCTTGAGGCCGTTCCGTGCGAAATAGGCCTCCGTGAACCGGTCGACCGGATGGGTGGCCCGACCGGCCGGGAGGGCGGGCCGTCGGGGCTTGAGGTTGTTGGGGGGCGGTTGGGCGAAGGAGACCTGGGGATCCCAGGCGAGGCCCTGGTCGACCCAGGCGCGCAGGATCCCCACCTGATCGCGGGTCAGCTTGGTGCCCTTCTGCGGCATCACCGAATCGGGATCGGTCCCGGCCACGAGGTGGATGAAATGGCTGCGCGCGCTGTCGCCGACGACCACCGCGGGGCCCGACTCCGACGGTTTGAGGAAATCCGCGCGGGTGTCGAT
Source organism: Verrucomicrobium sp. (assembly GCA_021298285.1). Lineage (GTDB taxonomy): Bacteria > Verrucomicrobiota > Verrucomicrobiia > Limisphaerales > UBA9464 > SXXZ01. The sequence goes on along the minus strand of JAJTFN010000146.1, from coordinate 2,595 downwards.
CTTCCAGTCGCCGTTGGCCTTGCCGCGACCGTGGCACTTGACGCACGCGGCCTCCAGGATGGGTTGGACGTCCTTCCGGAAGTCCACCGTGCGGGCCGTGGCCGCAGGCAACTGGGCGATCGCCTCGGGCGTCGGGCCCGCGGCGCGGGCCGCAAAAATCCCGAGGAAACCCAGCAACGCCAAGGCACGGAGCCGACCGGAGGAATTCACGCGCCCACTATCTTCGCGCCCCGCCGGTTCGGCAAGCACCGGGGCGACGCCACCGCCACCACCACGGCGCATCCCGGGATCGCTCCCGGGATGCCCCGCCCGTCCCGACTCCCTGCCACGGATGGATCACTCGGCCACCGCCACACGGTAGAATCTCCGGGCGTCCGTGGCGGCGGAATCGGTCATCGTGGCGGAATCCCCCGTGGCGGTCACCCGTTCCGCAAGCGGGATCCATGCCGCAGCGCTTCGACGAAGTCCCGGTCGGGGACCTCGCCCCAACCCGCGGGGGCCGGGACGGCGAACACCGCCACCTCACCCGGAGCGAGGTGCACCGGGCCATAGACCCGGACGGGCACCCCTCCGGCGCCCAGACGACGTACCTGTGCGTGGACCAGCAGGACATTCCCCGTGTTGGTGAGGCTGCCCCGGAGCATGCGCGGTTCATCGGCCGGACCGGTGGAGGTTGGGCATTGCACCCCCAGACCGAGCCTCAGGAAACTCCGCTGGGGACAAACCGTGGTGCAGGTGTTGGCAACCCGTGCCCCTTCACAACGGTCGACCGCGCTGGCCGTGACGGTGTCCACCAGATCGCAGGATTCCAGCGGAGCGATCCCGACCACGGTGTATTCGGCGGATTCGCCCGGCTGGAGGGTGATCGGTCCGAGGATCGGGGTCCCTTCGGCGGGGACACTGTGGACGACCCGGACATCCACCAATGCGACGTTCCCGGTGTTGCGGACGGTGCCGACCGCACGATAAGGCTGGCCGAAGAACGGCGCTTCCTGCGGGCAGGCCTGCACCACGACGATCCCCGGAGCCACCGGCGCATGGGAGCATCGGAGATTCATGGCCGAGCTCACGACCTCCCCGCAGAGGGTCCTTCCACTGGCACGGACGGTCTCCTGTCCGCAATCACCGGGCTCGGCCACGAACGATTCGATGAACGTCACGCTTTGGCCCGGAGCGAGGACGAGGGGTCCGACCACGGGCACATCGCCGGAACGGCTGCCGCGGACATACACGTCCACGAGGGTGGTGTCCCCGAGGTTCATCACCACGCCCTCGGAATCCATCCTCCGGCCGGGAACGACCGGCAGCGAAGGGCAATTCTTGGCGACGACGAGCTGGGCGTTCACCGCGACCGGATGGATGGCGGTACCGGAATCGAACACGCGCTGGCCGGTGCAGAGATCGGTCCCGGCCGCCGCCACCGTCCCGGAGACCCGGCAGGCGTTGGTCGGCACCGGGAAGCTCCCGGAGAACGGCCGGGACTCGCCGGGAAGCAGCAGAGGAACCTCCAGCAGGGCCTGGGCCCCGGTGCGATGGTGGACCACCACGACATCTCGGAGGGCCACCGGTCCGGCGTTCCGGACCGTGCCCCGGAAAACCAGAACGCCACCCGGGACCGGGACCGAGGCGTCGTCGGCCTGGACGACCTCAAGCAGGGCCCGGGTCGGCAGATTGCAGGTGGCGCTGGTGAAGGCGGCGACCGTCTCGCCCGAGCAGGCGACCCTGGCCTCGGCGCTCAGGAGCGTCGTCAGGGTGCAGGCCCCGTCGGGGGCCGCAAGACCGGTCCTCCGGAACGACACGCTCTGGCCGGGTTCCAGACGGGCCACGGAGAAGACCGGCGGCTGCGGACCCGCGGGGCGCCTGCCGAGCGCATCCCAGGTCGCCCGTCCCCCGTGGAGGCCCAGGGCGACTCCGCGAACGACCCGCCCCTCAAGCCCCACGAGCCCGGCGGGGACCTCGAGTCGGACCCATTGGCCCGGCGTGGGAAGGGGGCCCATCGGACGCAGGGCGGAGGAACCGTCGATCCCGAACGGCGTCAGGTTCTCCCCCCAATAGGCGCGGTGCTCCCAACTGCCGTCATTCCACTGGATCATCACCTGGCGGGGCGGATGCTCCGGATCGAGGAAGACGTGGGCCACCAGCACGTCGGATGGTGCGACGGACAGGCCACGGGAATCCCCGGTGAAGAACAATTGATGGTATCCCTCCGCCAGCGCGGACTGCCAGCCATGGTAGCCGTTGAGCCGGGGCGATTCGACCTTCGCCGATTCCCAGGAGTCCCCTCCCGAGGTCTGTGGGACCGCGCCGTCGGGAAGCTGGTCGTCGAACCAGAGCTCGGTTCCCCGGCCGCCCCAGGCGCCGACCTGCGACTCCAGCACGGTCACGTTGGTCAACACCAGGGTTCCCGTGTTCCTCAACAACGCGTCGTAGCCCGGGGCGTCCCCGGGGAATCCCGCGTCCAACCGGCAGGTCTGCGAGATCTCCAGACCCCCGGCCGTGACGAGTGGGCACGCGACCGAGTTCTCCCCAATCACCGGCTGGCCGCTGCATGCGTCCACCCCTGCCGCGGCGACCTCGAAGCGGACGCCACACTCG
>JAJTFN010000025.1 GCA_021298285.1 Verrucomicrobium sp. | reverse complement strand
CGGCGGAGGAGGCTTGGTGAATAGTAGCCAATATCAAGAACTGACCCTTTACCCGACCCCTTTCCTAGTTGCTGAGCACCGACCACCCGGCCACCCGACGGTTGCAAGGTGCACCCTACAGATACAGGCTCAGTCATCCAAGAAGCACCTCATCCATGATGTCCCTGATCATATTCCTCGTGTGGATCACGGTGGTGATTTACCTGATCTTTCTGTCACATCGGTTGGTCACCGCCCAAGAGCGCATGGCAGAGACGTTGGACCAGATCGCCCGCAAACTGGAATCCAACGGCAAGCCTTAGAGGCCCCGCCGCCGGCAGGCGAGGGTGCGCCGGCACCCACGGCAGGGTCGGTTCCTTCGCCAGCACGGGACCAACGATGGTTCGAGGATCCATCGGCTTTTCGACGTTGAATGCCAGTGGCCGAGGCAAGATCTCCTTGCGTTTCTGAATGGCACCGGACAAGCGACACCGCAGTGGATCGAACGCTGCAGTCCAACCCGCAGATGCGATGGCAACCACGGAAACCGCCACCCCTAAAAAAACACCACCATGCAATTTGTTTCCGCGACACCTCTGGTTCACCAATTCAAGAGCGGAAGGTTTCAGGCCTCCGAGGTGGGCCCCTATTTGATGGCCTCCACGACGGTGACGGCGGCCCTCTGGATTTTCGGCTTCGGACAACCCGGTGTCTGGAGTGTCGGCGGAAGAGTGGCTTCCGTGGTCATCACCGTGTTCGGGCTGCTGCACCTCAAGGAGCGGAACCTCGGCACCTACGGCAACGAGTTCTTCTACAAGTACTTTTGCCTGGGCTGGGTGGTCACCGTTCGCATGTTCCTGTTGATGGGTGCATTCGGCCTGGTCCTCGGTGCCTTCGGATTCGGACGCGATGGTTCCGACGCGCCCTGGGTCACGATCGGCACCGCCGCATTCGAGATCGCGTATTATGGGTGGCTGGGGGACTTGTTTGCCCGATCCAATCAACCCAACCGCTTGCCGGGCTGACGAGGGGCGCGATGGCAACTCGTGACGCCAGTCCGACTTCCATCGGAACGCAGTCCGGTTTCAAGTCGGACGGGTGTCCGGTTTCAAGTCGGAATCGACACGGATGCCAAGATCCGGGGTCCAGGCCCCTCATTCCTTGGCACCCATTCCCGCCCATCGACGCCAGGCGGCTTCGAAGTCAAATGACGGTCCGACAGTGGCCCAACAGCCTTGAGAAGCCCAAGGTGCCCCCGCCGGTCTCCCCTCAGGGCGACATCAGCATCCGATTGGCAAGGTTCGATGCCGAGGCCAACAAGGTTCCGAGTCTCCATGGGCATCGGGTGCCTGGGCTCCGCCGCCATGGAGGCGCACAGGATTCTGAGCAGGGGTGCTCCGGCAACCTCAACCGGAGCCGATCCGACAGCACGCGTTGCCGGCCCGACGGCTCCGTGGAGCACGAACTTACCATGGTCAGGCGTCCTCCACCCTTTCATGGCGGAGGGGAATTGGCGCAACGGGCTCCTTGACTCTCCCGCCGTTCGCGACTGCTCCAGAAGCGTTTCGCCCGGTCCGGCGCCGAACTCTCGGCGGGCAGCCGGAATCCGGGCTTGGATGGGGCTTGGACGGGAGTGTGCAGGAACCCGGATGATGACAGACTGAACCAAGATTCGTTTCCCGCCCCCGTTTCCGACCCCGTTTCCGTTTCAGGACCATCCAGGATCAGCACCCCTTCGATCCAGCACGCCGTTTGCGATAGCTTCGCTCCCACTGCAGCAGGGGCGAAAGCAGACCGGCCCAGATCAAATCCAAGGTCCCGCCTTCGGGTGTCGGACTCTCCGAGAGCTTCCGCACCACGGCCAGATGGGACACCACCTTCTCGAGCCGGTAGGTCGGATGCCGACGAACGAGGCGATCGACGTTCCATTTCACGCCCTTGAAGGCATCGCAGTAGTCGTGGAAACACACCACCCCACCGGGCCGAAGCAGACGGGTCCACCGAAGGTCCTGGGTCACGGGAACGCTCTTGTGCGCGCCATCCACGAGGATGAAATCGTACTGTTCCCCCGCAGCCGCCGCCCGGGGAAAGGCGGCGGCACTCGTGCCCACCCGGAAATCCACCGTGTCCGGGTTGATGCCATGGCGGGTGAGATTGGTGCGGACCGCCTCCAGTTGGTTGCGGAAATAGGCCATCGGATCGACGACCACGATCGGTGGACGGCGATCGGCTGGCAGGCAGTTGATCAACTGACAGAGGGTTCCGCCAGCCGCCGTCCCGATCTCCAGAAATCGTCCGCCGCGGTTGGCTTTCTGCGCCTCGTCCAGAAGGCATGCCAATTCGTCCGGAGCCAATTCCGAAGCCAAGGTCGTTGCCACCGGTCGTTCACCCATGGTGATGTTTCTCCCACATGCGGAAGACGCCCGTACCTGCCGGCACAGGCGCGTACCGGAAGGGATTGTCGATCGCTGCCTCGGAAGAGAGGCCACTATGCGCGGCAAGGATCGGAGCCGCAAGCGCCCACCGAATCCGGGTGGGCCCCCACGACGGACACCACCGGCCACCATGGGTCCGACAACGCGGCACTTGGCCATGCCATCGGAAGGGTGCAAGCTTTGAACAACGCCGCACGCGCCCATCCAGGCCCCGAAAGCCGGCAAGGCGGCTTGGACCCGGAAAAACAACCCATGATCGAGGATCTGATTTTCGCCAGCGCCATCCACTCCAAGGTTCGGCGCGGCAACGACGCCGCCGAGAACGCCAGCCGGACCGCTGCGGATGCCCGACGACAGGCCGAGCTGCTGCAGTGCGACGTGGAGAAGCTCTTCATGCTCACCGAGGCCCTGTGGACGATCCTCAAGGAGAAGCACGGTTGCACCGACGCCGAGCTGGTGAGGCGGGTCAACGAGATCGACCTGCGGGACGGCCGGCTCGACGGCAAGGTGGCCAACGAGACGGTCGCGCCCGACTGCACCCACTGCGGCCGGAAGATCATCGGCAATCGCCCGGTGTGCCTCTATTGCGGGGCCGAGGCCCACCCGACCGAGGCCGAGCCCTTCCGCCGCTGAAGGGCCCTCCGATCAGAATCCAACGGCCCGAAGCCATTCCGTCGCGCCGGATCATCCGGCCGAAGCCGGCAAGGCCATCGAAGGCCTTGGGGCTGAGGGCGATGACGTTCGGCGCGGTCGAGGCGCAGCGGAGGGACAGGCGTTGCCCGGTGGCCCGGTTGCCGGGTTGCAGGATCGTGGGCTCCAACTCCGGGTTCGCCTTCATGGGCCGCGTTGGGCTTCCATCGGGGTTCGGCGCAATCGGCCGTTCCATGCAATGAGCGAACACTGGGAGGTGGTGGTGGTCGGGGGCGGGGCGGCGGGACTGTTCTGCGCCCGGTCGGCGGGCCTGCGCGGGCGGCGCGTGGAGGTGCTGGAGCACAATCCGCGGCCGGGCAACAAGATCCTCATCTCCGGCGGCGGGCGCTGCAATTTCACCAACCTCGGCGCGACGGCGGCCAACTACGTCACCTCGGGCAGTCCGCAGTTCCTGAAGTCGTCGATGGCCCGGTTCACGCCGTCGGACTTCCTGGCGCTGGTCGAGCGTCACGGGATCGCCTGGCATGAGAAGAAGCTGGGGCAGTTGTTCTGCGACCAGAGTTCGAAGCAGATCCTGCAGCTGCTGGAACAGGAGTGCGGGGATGCCGGGGTGCGGATCACGGTGAATTGCAAGGTCGAGGGCGTGGAGCGGCTCCCGGAGGGCGGGTGGCGGATCCGCACCTCGCTGGGCGAGCGCACGGCCGACTCGCTGGTGATCGCCACGGGCGGGCTGTCGTTCCCGAAGCTGGGGGCGACGCCGTGGGGATACCACCTGGCCCGCCAGTTCGGAGTGCCCCTGGTGGAGCCGCGCCCGGGATTGGTGCCGCTGACGCTGCCGGCGACCCGCTACTCGGCGTTCACGGCGCTGAGCGGCCTGTCGATCGATGTCGAGACCTGGGCCAGCCCCGATCGGCCGCGCTTCCGCGAGAACGCGCTGTTCACGCACCGGGGGCTCAGTGGCCCGTCGATCCTGCAGATCTCGAGCGTGCTCCAGCCGCGCGAGGCATTCCGGATCAATCTCCTGCCCGGCGTCGATGCGAAGGCGTTCCTGATGTCGCACCGGACCGGCGGCAAGGACCTGAAGTGGGCGCTGCGACAGGTGCTGCCGGAACGCTTCGTCCAGGCGTGGCTGGGGCCGAACGCGGCGCCGCGGCCGCTGGCACAGTTGCCGCAGCGGGAGATCGACACCCTGGCCACGCAGCTCTCGGGCTGGGAACTCCAGCCCGATGGCGACGAAGGCTATCCGAAGGCCGAGGTGACCGTGGGGGGCGTGAACACCTCGGCGCTGTCGTCCAAGACCATGGAATGCCGGGAGGTGAAGGGCTTGTTCTTCATCGGCGAGGTGGTGGATGTGACCGGCTGGCTCGGCGGCTACAATTTCCAGTGGGCCTGGGCCAGCGGGCACGCGGCCGGTCAAGCCGCCTGAGGGCGTCGGGCCGGTTCGCCAGCCGCCCGGGGTGGTTATTGGCTTGAGAATGGCGGTGGGCAGCGGCTAATCGCAGGACGGTGCGTGGCCTCCGATTCCTGATCCTCATCCTCCTGGCATGGACGGCCGGCGGATGGTGCATGGCCGCCGCGAGCCCTGCCCCGGCGGTCGCGGATCCGGTCGTCCTCCCGGAGGTGCTCCGGTGGGCCAATGACGCCGAGGGCGGTGCGCCCTACATCTTCCATCCGGCCGACCGACCCGACCAGCTCGTGGGCTTCGAGGTGGAACTGGCCGAGGCCCTGTGCGCGCGGCTGGGCTGCCGGTCGCGCTTCGTCCAGTACAACTGGGCCAACCTGATCCCCGGGCTCCGGCAGGGCGGCAACTACGACCTGATCCTCGCGGCGCTCGAACGCACGCCGGAGAACCTCGCCCAGGTGGCCATGAGCCGGCCGTACTTCACCTTCGGGCAGCAATTGGTGACGCGGGCCTCGGACACCGGCATCCACGCCCTCGATGACCTCACCGGCCGCCGCGTCGGCGTGCTGGCCTCCACGCTCTCGCACCGGCTGGTGACCCGACACGCGGGCATCGAGGCGCGCGTGTACGACGAGAACGTGAACTATTTCCGCGACCTTGAGCTGGGACGGATCGACGCGGTGCTGACCGATTCGCCGATCGCCGCGGTCCACCTGAAGGACCGTCCGGGACTGCGCCGTGCGGGGCCTCCCTTCGCGCCGTCGCATTATGCGATCGCGGTGCCGCTGGGGGCCACCGGCCTGCTGGCCCGCATCGACGAGGCGCTCGGACAACTGATCGCCGACGGCACGCTCCGGCGCATCTACGGGCGATACGGCCTCTGGGATGAAACCCAGGCAGGCCTGGCCGCCTGGACGCCCGGGATCGACGAGGGTCGGGCGGTCTCGAGCCCGACCGACGGCAACGCGTCATCCCCGGAGCGACCCAAGGCCGGATTTGGATCAGCGTGGCGCTACCTGCCAATCCTCCTCGAGGCGGCGGTGACCACGCTGTGGGTGACGCTGGCGTCGATGGCGCTGGCGGTGGCCGGGGGCCTGGCCCTGGCGCTGGCCCGATGCCATGGGCCCCGGTTGCTCCGCCTGCTGGCGGTGGCCTACATCGAGGTGTTCCGCGGCACCCCGCTGCTGCTGCAGTTGTACTTCATCTACTTCGGCCTCGCGCAGGCGCTGGGCTGGCGGCTGTCGGCCGGCGTGGCGGCGGTGCTCACCCTTGGGCTCAACTATGCCGCCAACGAGGCCGAGAACCTCCGGGCCGGGCTCGAGGCGGTGCCGCGCGGCCAGACCGAGGCGGCGCTGGCGCTCGGCCTGTCGCCCGCCCTGACCCTCCGGCGGGTGCTCCTGCCGCAGGCGCTGCGCATCAGCCTCCCGGGCATGACCAACGACCTCATCGCCCTCTTCAAGGACTCGTCGATCGTGTCGGTCATCGGGCTGGTCGAGTTGACCAAGGAGTTCCTCATCCGCTCGCTGGATGCGGGCGACTACGTCGGCCTGGGCCTGCTGACGGCGGCGATCTACCTGGCCATGGGCCATGCCGCCTCGCGGGCGGCCCGGGCCCTCGAACGGAGGCTGCGCGCATGATCGAGATCACGGGACTGCGCAAGCGCTTCGGGTCGGTGACGGTGCTCGACGGGGTGGACCACGCCCAGGCGGCCGGCGAGGTCGTGGCCCTCATCGGCCCGAGCGGCTGCGGCAAGAGCACGTTGCTGCGCTGCCTGAACTGGCTGGAGACCCCGGACGCCGGGTCGCTGCGCGTGGGCGACGTGCGTCTCGAGGCCGGGACCCCCGAGGCCGCCGACCGGGCCCTCCGGCAACGGCTCCGTCGCCGCACGGGCATGATCTTCCAGCAATTCCACCTCTTCCCGCACCGGACGGCCCTCGAGAACGTGATGGAGGCCCCGGTGCACGTGGACCGTCTGCCGCGCGCCGAGGCGCAGGCGCTGGCGATGGGCCTGCTGGCCAAGGTGGGGATGGCCGACCGCGCGCACCACCGGCCCTCGCAGCTCTCGGGCGGGCAGCAGCAGCGCGTCGCCATCGCGCGGGCGCTGGCCATGAAACCCGAGGTCCTGCTGTGCGACGAGCCCACCAGCGCCCTCGACCCGGAACTGCGCGGGGAGGTGCTGCAGGTGCTGGGTGCGCTGGCCGCCGAGGGAATGACCCTGCTGCTGGTGACGCATGAGCTGGCCTTCGCCCGCGACATCGCGCACCGGGTGGTCTTCCTGGAGGGCGGCCGGGTGGTCGAGTCCGGGCCGACCCGGACGGTGCTGGACGCACCCAGGCATCCACGGCTGCGGGAGTTCCTGGGCAAGGACCGGACGGGCCGGGCGGGCTGAACGACCCGGGTCGGCGTCAGACCTTCGGGGCCGAGATCATCGCCAGGCGTCCGTCCTGGCCTCCGGCGACCACGCGGGCATCGCCCGGCAGCCAGGCCAAGGCGGTGACCGGACTGCCCAGCACGGTGCCCCGCAGCGGCTGCGAGGACTTGCCGGCGTTCCAGAAAAACACGCGCCCACCCTGGCACCCGGTCGCCAGGAGATGACCCGACTTCTGGTAGGCAAGACAGCCGACCCGCGCCGGGTGGCCCTCGAGGATGCGGGGCGTGGAGCCGGCCGGCCCCTTGCCGCCGCAATCCCACACCATGGGTTCCTGGCCACCATCGGTGGCGAGGTACCGGCCGGCATGGTGCCAGGCCAGGCCGCGCACCTTGGCGGCGTATCCGGACATGGCCAGTTCCTCGCCCTCGCGAAAGGGCAAGGGCCAGATTTGCACGCTGTTCTCCTGCGTGCCGGCGACGACCCAGCGGCCGTCGGGACAGAGGGCCAGCGACACCAGGCTGGTCTTCCAGGGGAGTTCGGCCGTGACCGCGCCCGTGTCGGCGTCGTAGAGGGTCACCCCGCCGTAGCAGGCCGCCCCCACGGTCCGGCCATCGGCCGACCAGGCCAGCGCGGCGACGGTGCTGCGATGACCGCCCAGGGTCCGGCTCCAGCCCGCCTCGCCCGGGCGACCGAGGCAGACGGTCTTGCCGGCGGCGGCGGCCAAGCGGTCGCCCTTCGGAGACTCCAGCAACTGCTCGACCCAGGCCGAGGGCATGGGCCATTCGGCGGCAACGGCACCGGTCGCCGGATCCCACCACCGGACCCGGCCGTCGGCGCCGGAGGTCGCGAAGCGGTCGGCACCGGCACCCCAGGCGACCCGGAACCCGGCACCCTCATGGGCCTGGAGATCCCGGACGCGGCGGCCGGAGGCGGCCTCGACGACCCAGGCCGAGCCTTCGGTGCCCAGGGCGACCAGGAGCCCCCCGTCAGGAGAGGTGGCCACGGAGGCCACGGGTTCAGGGAGGTCGAGCACCCAGTCGGGCGGGCGGAGCGGCGGTTGGATCACAGGTCGGGCGCGGGGTGGGAGCGTCGCGGGATCGGCGGGCGGGTCGGATGGCCGATCAGGCCAGGCAACGGCGGAATCCGGCGTTGAGGGCCTCGCGGTCGAGGTTGCGGCCGATGAACACCAGCTGGCTCTTGCGCTCGAGGGCATCCTTCCAGGGCCGGTCGGGCTTTCCTTCGAAGAGCATGTGGACCCCCTGGAACACGAAGCGGTTGGCCTGGCCCTTGAGGTTGAGGATGCCCTTCATGCGGAAGATGTCCTGGCCCTTGGTCTGCAGCAGCTCGCTGAGCCAGGCGTTGAGCTTCTTGGCGTCGAGTTCGCGGCGCTCCTCGATGCCCACGCTGGAGACGGTCTCGTCGTGGGTGTGGTCGTGCCCATGGCCGCCGTGCTCATGGACGTGGCTCGGCTCGATCGGCTTGCCGTCGCGCTCGAGGCGCCCCTTGAACTCGTCGAGACCATGCTGGGTGAAGAGCGCGTAGTCGCCGTGGGCGGGAATGCGCACGGTGGCGGTGAGGCCCTCCTCGCCCAGGATGAGCTTGTGCAGGGTCTTGCCGGGCTTGATCACGCCGCCGGTGCGGACCGCGGTGCCGATGCCCTGAAAGATCCCCTCGGCGATCTCCTCGGCGTGGTGCAGCGCATCATGCAGCCCACCGCCGCAGTGCTCCCCTTCGGCATGGTCGTGGTCGTGAGAATGCCCATGGCCATGTCCTTTGCCATGGTCGTGCCCATGGTCATGGTCGTGCCCATGGCAATGCTCATGCCCGTGGGTCTCCAACGGCAAGAGCACCGCACCCATGACCGGATCGGGACCGGCTTCCAGGCGCAGGGTGTGGTCGCCGGTGTCGAGGTGGTAGGCACCGCTCCACTCGAAGGGCAGCGATTTCTCGAGGAAATCGCCATCCAGCGAGAGCTTGTGGTTCAGGTCGAAGGCGTGCAGGTGCAGCACCTGGTCCACCGAGAGGTTCGACTGCTGGGTGTGCAGGATCTTGGCCACCGGATTGACCGCGCGCACCTGCCGCTCCAGGTGGGCCAGCTCGTCGGGCGTCACCAGGTCGGTCTTGTTGAGCACGATGCGGTCGGCGAAGGCGATCTGCTCCTTGGCCTCCGGCGCGTCATGCAGGTGGAGGGCGATGTGCTTGGAGTCCACCAGGGTCACGATGCCGTCGAGGCGGAAGCTCTCCTTGATCTCCTCGTCGCTGAAGAAGGTCTGGGCGACCGGGCCGGGGTCGGCCAGGCCGGTGGTCTCGACCAGGATGTAGTCGAACTTGTTCCGGCGCTTCATGAGCTGCCCGAGGATGCGGATCAGGTCGCCGCGCACGGTGCAGCACAGGCACCCGTTGTTCATCTCGAAGATCTCCTCGTCGGCCTGGATGACCAGCTCGTTGTCGATGCCGATCTCGCCGAACTCGTTCTCGATGACCGCGATGCGCTTGCCGTGGTTGGCGGTCAGGATGCGGTTGAGGAGCGTGGTCTTGCCGGCGCCGAGGAAGCCCGTGAGGACGGTCACCGGAATGCGCGTGTCGTGTTGGTCGGCCATAAAGAGTGGGGCAACCTTGGTGGAAGGTTTTCCCCAAGGCAAATGCGGCGAGATGCCCGATGGGGCGGTCCTGATCGGCGGGTCACCGGCCACCCGGGCTCACTTGCCCGGGGGCTTGGGCGGCAACAGCGCCAGGATGTCCTGCTGCTTGAGGTACCACTCCCGCAGCGTCCGCGAGAGCATGGAGTCCTTGAAGTCCTTGAAGTTGGCGATGTTGAGGGCGCCGTCGATGTCGTCCTTGAGGGCCTTGTTGAGGTCGCCCTTGGCATCGGTGGCCCAGCCGCGATAGGTGCCGGTGCGGTCGTTGAGCATCTTGGCCGCGGCCATGCGGACCTCGGGCTCATATCGGAAATCGACAACCTCCACGAGGCTCTTGTCGACCTTGCCCTTGAGGCGCTTGGTGTCGTCCTTGGCCGTGAGCACCAGGCGGGCGGTCTCGAGGATGCGCTGCTCCAGCTTGGCGGTGATGTCGCCGTCCTCGAGGCTCTCCTGCGCGGCGAGGCCCAGGTCGCGGGGGGCGTTCTCGAGGCGGGCGCAGACCTGCTTGACCAGCTCACGCTCGAACTCGCGGAAGAACTTCTCGCCCCGTTGGAGGATGACCTCCTTCTCGGCCGGGGTGAACGAGTACTTCTTCTCGTCGAGGCCGACGAAGTTGGTGTAGGCCGGCGCGTCGAGGAGCTTGCGCAGACGGGCCTGAAGGTTGGCCTCGGCGACCTTCTCGGCGACGGGCATGCCCTGCGGCGGGTCCTTGAGCTCGAGCTTGAGGTCCAGGGGCAGGAAGGCGAAGAGGGCCCGGTCCACGCCGCCGATGCGGTCGACCTGCGCGTTGAGATCCTTCCAGTGGGCCTTCGCGCGATCCTTCTGGTTCAGCTCACCGATGAAGTCGAACTGGTTCTCGACCCGCAGCGAGCGGGCCGAGGCGCGGAACCACCCGAGCATCGAGGCGAAGTGACCGGCCACCTGGGAGGCGTACCGGGCCGGGGAAAGGTTGACCTCGGCGATGGGCGTGGCGTCACGGGGGTCGCGGGGGGCCCGGGCGGCGATGAAGGTCTCGATCAGGCTGTTGGGCAGGAGGCGGAGCTCGTCGGCCAGCTGCGAATAGGCCCCGACCACGGGCGCGGAGCCCTCGTCGAAGCGCTGGAGGTCGCCGTAGGTGCCCACCAGCTCGTCGGAACCGAAGAGCATCTTCTTCTCGCGCGGCTCCTGGCTGCCGAAGTAGCCCCAGCGAAGGGTGGCCTGGTCGTGCGGCAGCGGCTCCTTGCGGGTGCGGATGAACCACCCGACCTGCACGGCCGACTTGAACACGGTGTACTCCATGATCGAGGAGGAGGCGTAGTGGTTCGTGTAGGCGTCGAGGCTCTGGCCGGTGACGTAGGCCTGGAACCACTCGTCGATCTGCTGGCGGCTCATGTTGGCGGCGACGCTGCCGGCGAAGTTGTGGCGCAGGCCCAGCACGTGGCCGACCTCGTGGGCGACGACCTCGCGCACGTAGTCCTGAGACGCCCGAAGCGCCCCGGCATCGGTGAGCGACTCGTTGGAGAGCAGGTCCTCGAGGCCCTGGGCGTACTGGTGGGCGAACTCGACCGACTGCATGTGGCACAGGCCGTTGGCCGTCATCCACGGGAAGCCCTGGGCGGCCTCGGCCCCCGGGGTGCCGGCCTCGAGCTTCTTCTTGTCGGCCACGAGGTCGCGCATCGAGCGCAGCAGGGCCCGGGCGCGGGCCTTGCCGCTGAGGGCGAAGACGCTGGTCATGTAGGCCTGGCCGTGCTCGGACTGGCCGGTGCGCGGATCGACGAGGATGTCCGCGTAGGCGAACCCGGCGTTGTCCCAGGGCACCCACTGCACGATGTTGTAGCGGGGATCGGGGGCGGTGACGCCCGCGGGGGCCTTCTCGGCCCGGACCACGTTGGTGCCGAAGGCCCGGTTCCAGTACAGGATGCCGTCCTTCACGGCCTCGACGTAGTCGGCCGGGGTGTTGGCGCTGTAGTGGAAGACCACGGGCCTGGACAAGTCGAAGCGCGCCATCTGGGGCGAGGGCCGGCCGGTCGTCTCCTCGAGTCGGGCCTGGGTCTCGAAGAAGCGCCCGTAGCGCAGGTCGGACGCCGGCGCCTCCTTGCCCTTGTAGCCACCCGCGTCGTACGGCGTGAAGAAGTAGCGGACCTCGAAGCGCTGCTCGACGTTCGCGAGCGCCTCGCGGTCCCGCACCTGGACGCTTTGGCGGATGGCCAGCTGGTTGTCGAGCCTCTCCACCTGGAACACCCGGGCCTGCGGGATCTCCAGCGCCTCGTCGCGGGACATCGCATTGAAGCCGCGGCCCGAGCCGTACCAGATCTCCGTGTAGAGCCGGCGCATGCCACGGTTGAAGTCGATGACCACCTTCGCGGGGTCCTGCTCGACGATGGGGAAGGTCGTCAGGAGGCGGCGGGCCGGCAGGTCCTTGGTCACCACCAAGCCGTCGGTGGCCTCGTACAGGTCGACGCCGTCGTGGAAGAGCTCGAACTTGACGATCTTGCCCGAGAGGCCCGTGGAGGTGGCGGCCAGCGCCTGCGGGATGCGTGAGGCCGACATCAGGTGCTCCTTGCCGAAGACCGACCTCGGCAGCACGAGGGTGTTGTTGATGCCGACGCCGATCTCGAGGGCGGGCTTCTTGGCGGCCGACTGCGCCAGGGTCGGAGATGCCATGCCGAGGGCGGCAACCAAGGCCATCGGCAGGAGGGAGGCCATCGACCGGAGCGGGGCGGCGAGGCGGTCAGGAACAGGGCGGAGGGACATGTCCGGAGTCGGTTCGTGTGGGCGGCGGTGGATTTTGTTGCGCTCCACGGTGCCACCAATCAGCCGATTGTCTCCAGAACATCCGACGGGTCAGCGCAGGGCCGCCAGGGCCTCGTCCAGGCGCTTGGGCGAGACGGGCACCGCGGTGCCCAACTCCTGGGCGAAGAGCGACACCTTGAACTCCTCGAGCAGCCACCGGAAGGCGTCGACGCGACCGGCCGCGTCGGGAATCGCCGGCGGGGCGGCCTTCAGACGGGCCAGCGCCACCTGATAGGGGGCGACCGCCTTGGCGCGCTCGGCGTCCTTGAGGGGATTGTTGGCGGCCCGCTCGGCCCGCAAGGTCAGGGCCTTGAGATACCGGGGCAGGTGCCGCAGCGACTCGAACGCCACGCCATCGAGGAAGTCCGGCGGCATCAGCGAGGCCAGTTCCTCGGCCAACGTGGCCGGGCGCCCTGCGGAGACCGGCGGGGTCGGCCCCTTGGCCGGGGCGGGGGAAGCCACCAGCAGCGAGCCCAGTTGGCTCAGGTCGTTGAGGGTGCGGGTCTTGGGTGGGAGGGCCTTGGGCGGCGCGGGCAGGCCGATGCGGGCACGGGCCGCCTGGAGCGCCTGGAGGACCAGGGCCAGCTGGTCCATGAATCTCGGCACCAGTCCGACGATGCGCTCACGACCCTGGGTGACCGCCGCCTCGAACGCCGCCCGGGTCAACGCTTCCGGCAGGGCGGCCGGCAGCAGGTGCCGCAGCAGGTGCCGGAAGGCGCCCTCGCGCAGCTCGGTCAACGAACCGAGCGGCGCATGGGCCGCCTCGAAGCGGGCCAGGGCGCGGAGTTCCTTCTCCACCCAGGCGAGGTCCTTGGAAAGGGCCAGCTCCACCAGGCGCTGGAACCCGGGCAGCGAGGCGGTTTGCCGGGCGTCGCGGGTGCGGAAGAGGCGGACATTCACCGCGCCTCCCTCGCGCTCCAGCCCGGGCCACGCGAGCACCGGGAACACCGGATCATCCACCACGGTCAGGCGTTCGGGCAGGTCGCCGCAGCTCCAGCCGGTCATGGCCGGGCGTTCCCAACGGCGCACGGCCTCGTGCCAGGCCGGCGGGTCGCCGGCGGCCTTGGGCGCGGCGGCCGGCAGGCGGGTGCGGGCGTCCTGGAGATCCCGGCTCGCGACGAGGGTCCGGCGGTCGGAACCCAGCAGTTCGAAGCGCAGCTTCAGGTGGGCGGGCACGGCCTCGGCACCCCAGACATCCTCGGGGATCGCCACCCCGTAGCGCCGGGTGAGGAACCGGGCGAGGTCGGCGAAGAACGAGGCCCCCTGCGGTTGGAACTCGGCGACGATCTCCGGGATCTTCGGCGGGAAGGGCATCAGGTCGCGGCGCAGCGACTTGGGCAGCGCCCGGAGCAGCTCCTCAATCTTGGCCTCGCGCAATCCCGGGACCGCCCACTCCAGGACCGCCGCCGCGGCCCGCTGGGCCAGGGGCGCGGGCAGCTTCACGGTGACGCCATCGTGGGCCTCGCCGGGCGCGTAGGCGTACACCAGCGGCACGACCTGGCCGTCGACCGTCACGCTGTCGGGGAAGGCGTTCTCATCGAGGTGCAGGTCGCGGCCGCCGGTGATCTCCGGCTCGGTGGCGCACAGGAACCCGGGCTCGGTGTGGTCGCGCAGCAACCGATGCAGTTCGTGCAGCGACGAGACGTTCTCCAGGTGCCGCGCGTAGAATTCGAAGAAGGCCTGGTCGAGGTCCACGGTGTTGCGCCGCAGGCGGGTCTGCCAGTTCTCCACCTTCTCGCGCAGGGCCCGGTTGGCCGACATGAAGCGCGGCTCCGCCGAGGGGGCGGCCGTCTGCATCGCCCGGGCCACGGCCCGGTCGTCGTCACCGTCGAAGTCGTCGTTCCGGCCGGAGAGGGCCGGAGGCAGCAGGTCGTCCTCGACCAGGGCCGAGCGGATGAAGATCGCCGTGGCCTCGCGGGGTGCGAGGTTGCCATAGGCCACCTTGCGGGCGAAGACCTCCAGGCCGTGGAAGGTGGTCTTCTCCTCGACGAGCACCCGGCCGGCGCTGGCACTCCAGTGCGGGTTCTGGTGGGTCACCTTGCACAGGTGCGGGGCCAGGCGGACGATCCACTGCGGGTCGATGGCCGCCAGGGTCCGGGCGAAGAGTTGGGAGGTCTCGACGATCTCGCCGCACACCATCCAGGCGGGCTGCCGGGTCTTCTCGGGCTTGGCCGCGGCAGGCCCCGAGGGCGGAGGCCGACGCTCCTGCCTCGGAGAACGCTCCGGCCGGTCGTACAGCACCGATCCCGGGAAGACCGCGACCATCCGGTTGCCGACACCCTTGTACTGGTTGCGTTCCTGCCGGACGGCCACATGCCCCAACAGGCCGGCCAGGATGCAGCGGTGCACCGCGTCCTCCTCGGCCGGGCGCTCGTTGAGCTTCACGCCGTCGAGGTCTTCCAGGGCGCCCTGCAGCTGGGCGTGCAGGTCCTGCCACTCGCGCATGCGCAGGTACGAGAGGAAGTGCTGACGGCAGAACTTCCGGCGCGCGCCCTGGGTGCGCAGCGATTCCCACTGGTCATGCACGCCGTTCCAGAGACCCAGCAGCGACAGGAAGTCGGACTGCGAGTGCATGAAGCGCCGGTGGGCCTTGTCGGCCGCCTCGCGCTGGTCCAGCGGGCGTTCGCGCGGGTCCTGGATGCTCAGGCCGGCGGCGATGATGAGGAGTTCGCGGCCCGCGTGCTCGGCCTGGGCCTGCAGGAGCATCCGGCCCAGGGTGGGATCGATGGGCAGGCGCGCCAGATCGCGCCCGAGGGGCGTGAGTTCACGCTGTTCGTCGAGGGCACCCAACTCCTGCAGCAGCGAGTAGCCCCCGCTGATGGCCATCGGCGCGGGCGGGTTGAGGAACGGGAAGGTCTCGATGTCGCCCAGGCGCGAGGCCTTCATCCGCAGGATGACCTCGGCCAGGTTGGCGCGCTGGATCTCGGGCTGGGTGAACGGGCTGCGCGACTCGAAATCCTCCTCGGAGTAGAGCCGGATGCAGACGCCCGCCTCGACGCGTCCGGCGCGGCCCTTGCGCTGGTTGGCGCTGCTCTGCGACACCGCCTCGACGGGCAACCGGCGCGTGCGGGTCCGGGCGTTGTAGCGGCTCATGCGCACCAGGCCGGAGTCGATGACGAAGCGGATGCCCGGGATGGTGAGCGAGGTCTCGGCGATGTTGGTGGCGATGACCACCTTGCGCCGCGAGGACGGGCTGAAGACGCGCTGCTGGTCGCCGGAACTGAGCCGGCCGAAGAGTGGCACCACCTCGGCCTCCGAGCCGAGCCGCCCCTCGACGAGGTCGGCGCACTCGCGGATGTCCCGCTCGCCCGGAAGGAAGATGAGCACATCGCCCGTGCCGGTCTCGTAGAACAGGCGCTCGCACTCGCGGGCGGCCGCATCCACGAAATCGGTGTCGGCCGGATCCGAAGAGGCACCCTCGCCCCCGGGCGGCCGGTACTCGACCTCCACCGGGAAGGTGCGACCCGACACCTCGATGACCGGCGCGTCGTTGAAGGCCTTGGAGAAGGCCGCCGTGTCGATGGTGGCCGAGGTGATGATGACCTTCAGGTCCGGCCGCTGGGCCAGGAGGTTCTTGAGGTGCCCGAGCAGGAAATCGATGTTGAGGGACCGCTCGTGGGCCTCGTCGATGATGATGGCCTCGTAGTCGGCCAACGTCGGATCGCCCTGCACCTCGGCCAGGAGCATGCCGTCGGTCATGAGCTTGATGACCGTGTCGGAGCCGGAACGGTCGTCGAAGCGGATCTTGCAACCCACCTCGCGACCCCACGACACGTCGAGTTCCTCGGCGATGCGGCGCGAGATGGACAATGCGGCCACGCGCCGGGGCTGGGTGCAGCCGATCATGGCCCGCGCGCCGAGCCCGGCCTCGAGGCACATCTTGGGGATCTGGGTCGTCTTGCCCGAGCCGGTCTCGCCGGCGATGACCACCACCGGGTGGGCACGGATCGCCGCGACGATGTCGTCCTTGCGCGCCGAGATGGGCAGGCCCGCCGGATACTGCGGGCGGGGCATGGTCTGCGCCCGGAGTTCCCGCCGTTCGATCGAGGCCCGGGCCTGCTCGAGCAGGCGGTCCAGCGGATCGGGGCCATCGCCGGCAGGCCGGCCGTCGCGCACCCACCGGGCCGCGCGCGCACCCAGGCGGACCCAGTCCGCGAGCATGCAGCGCGGCAGGAGCCTCCGGAGTTCATCGATGCGCGGGTCGGTCATGCAATCGGGGCGCAGAGGATGCGACAAGGCCGGCCCGTGGCAACGCCGGCGATGTCCCGTCGGGGGAGGGCCGGCGGCAACGGAGGGGCGGGAAACGGCAAGGGCGGTGAGGCGGGGTCCCGGGCGGCCCCTAGGTTCATTGCCCCCGGCGCGGGCTCGATCCCGTGCCCGTCGACCGGGCTTGGCCGGATCCATCGCACCACCCACCTCAACCCGCCTCCTCCCATGCTCCCCAAGTACAAAGTCACCTATGACATCGACCAACACGGCAAGGTGCCGTCAATGCACTTCACCACCGACGACCCGGTCACCTGCGAGACCTTCCTGGCGGATCTGCTCGACCGCAACCTGCACATCCGCGAGATCGCCCACGAGGGGGTGGCGCTGCCGGACCACCAGTTCGACGCGATGATCCGCTCGGCCGTGCTGCAGCTGGCCTCGCGGCATGTGTGCACCTCCCTGAAGATCTCGACCGACGACGCGCACGTCCGGTTCGGCCTTCCGGCCTGAGCGGCCCGAGGGAGCGACCCTCCGGGTCGAGGACCGGCAGATGCCGGCCCGAGCGGGCGGGAGTGTTTCGTCCGGAGGCCCCGGATCGGCCATTGATGTCCGCCGGCGGCGGAGTCCAGTCTGGGGTCCAGACGACCATGAGCCGCCCCACGTCCGCCTCCGTGCCGCGCCCGGATCCGAAGCCCGCCGTCCCCTCCTCCGCCGCAGCCCTCGCCGCGGCCGTCGATGCGGCCCGACAGGCCGGGGAGCTGATGCGGCGGAACCTGCGCCGCGCCAAGCGGGTCAACGAATCCCACCAGCACGACATCAAGCTCGAGCTGGACGTGCGCTGTCAGCGGCTGATCACCCGGGTGCTGGCGCGCGCCTGCCCGGGCGTTCCCGTGCTCGGCGAGGAAGGCATCGACGACGCGAGCGCCCAGGCGGCGGCCCGCTGGGTGGTCGATCCCATCGACGGCACGGTGAACTTCGCCTACGGCATCCCCCACGCGGCCGTGAGCATCGCCCTGCAGGTGCGCTCGGCCGACGGGTTCCGCAGCGAGGTCGGCGTGGTGTACGATCCGTTCCTGGACGACCTGTGGACGGCGATCCGCGGCCGGCCCGCGAGGCTCAACGGCCGCATCACCCGCGTCAGCACCCGGGCCCGGCTCGACGAGTCGATCGTCTCTCTGGGCTTCGCCAAGAGCCAGGACAGCCTGAAGGCCGCGCAGGCCGACTTCCTCGAGCTCACCCACCGGGTGCGCAAGATCCGCATCATGGGCTCGGCCGCGCTGGCCCTGACCTACGTCGCCTGCGGCCGCTTCGACGCCTACGTCGAGGCCGGGGTGCGCCTCTGGGACATCGCGGCCGGCGGGCTCATCGTCGAATGCGCCGGCGGAAACTTTGCACCCCGCGCGCTGGACGGGGAACACCGCTACGCCCTCGTCGCCAGCAACGGGCTCATCCACGACCGGATCCCGCATGCGCGGAAGCCGGGCGCCAAGACCGCCAAGACCGGCAGGTCCGGCGCCAACGGGAGAAACCCCGGCCGGGCTCAGGCCCAGTCGTAGTTGAAGCTGATGCTGATGCGCTCGGCCTTCAGGGGGTTGGCGGGCACCTCGTGCCGCAGCCAGCTCTCGAAGAGCGTCACGTTGCCGGCGGTCGCCGGGTAGGTCACATGGCGCCGCGACCGCGCCCCGCCCCCGGCGGCGACCGGCGGGGAGGCCATGAAGCGGCTCATCCGGGGATCCTCGAACTTCAGGCCCGCACACCCGCGGGGCGTGGCCACGTAGTAGGTGCCGCTGACCACGGAGTTGGGGTGCAGGTGCAGGCTGTGGGTCACCCCGTGGGGCATGATGTTGATCCAGCAGTCGGACATCCGGAGGCGGCCCTCCCCGAGGTCCCAGTCCAGCGCCTGCGCGTAGGCGCGGACGTGGCGGTCGATGCGGCGCTCGAGCTCCATGAAGGTCGAGGAGACGGTGTGCAGGCGGTCGATGGACCCGTAGGAGGTGTAGCCACCGGGGTAGTTCTTCTTGGACCATTTCCGGCCGGCCTCGTCGAAGTCGCGGAACTGATGGCATTCCTTGAGCAGTTCGCGGTTGAAGGCGGCGCCGTCGGGCCGCAACCGGGCACTGTAGATGAGGGTGGGGAACCAGGTCTCGAGCCGCTTCACGGCCGGCGAGCCTGCCCGAGAGGTGCCGGGTCGACGAAACCTTTTCGGTCTGGCCAGCGTCGGTACGCCTGTCGTACTGCCAAGGCCATGACCGCCCGGAACCACCCCCACCGCCCGTCGATCACCCGGATCGGCCTCGCGACGGCGGCGGCTTGGTTGGTGGCGGCGGCCGGATGACTCGGAGGGTTCCCCGTGGAGGCCCTCGGGGCCGACGGGGCCCGCAACGACAGCACCCTGCACTGGGCCTTCCAACCGGTGGCCCGCCCGGAGCCCCCGCCGGTGCGCGACACGGCCTGGCCGATCGACCCGGCGGACCGGTTCGTCCTGGCCGGGCTCGAATCGGCCGGGCTGCGCCCCGTGCGGCAGGCCTCGCCGCTCGAGTGGCTGCGGCGGGCCAGCTTCGACCTGACCGGCCTGCCGCCCACGCCGGAGCAGGTCTCGGCCTTCACCCCGACGGACGGCCGGGAGGTGCCCGAGTCCCGGTACGCCCAGCAGGTCGACGAATGGCTGGCCAGCCCGGCCTTCGGCCAGCGGTGGGCACGGCATTGGCTCGACGTCGCCCGGTTCGCCGAGAGCGCGGGCAAGGAGCGCAACCACCTTTTCCCCGAGGCGTGGAGGTACCGGGACTGGGTGGTCGACGCCTTCAATGCCGACAAGCCCTACGCGGACTTCGTGCGCGAGCAGGTCGCCGGCGACCTGCTCGCCCGGACGGCCCCGCCGGAGCGGCGTGACGCGCTGGTCGTCGCCACCGGGTTCCTGGCGATCGGCCCCAAGGGGCTCAACGAGGGACGGCGCGAGCAGTTCCTGGCCGACCTCGTGGACGAGCAGATCGACACCACGACCCGCGCGATCCTGGGCGTCACCGTGGCCTGCGCCCGGTGCCACGACCACAAATTCGATCCCATCTCCCAGCGCGACTACTACGCGCTGGCCGGGATCTTCCGGAGCACCGAGACGTGCTACGGCACCACCGGCGACCAGGCCCGCAACCGGCAGCCGTCGAGCCTGCTGCCACTGGCGCGGGCGGCGCGGGCGGAATTGGCGCTCGAGCCCCGACCGGGTCCGGCCCCGCGCCGTCGTGCGCCGGAGCGCGCGGCCCGACCGGCGGGCATCCCGGACAACCGGGCCACCAACGCCCTGGCCATGGGCGTGCGGGAGGGCCGACCCGAGGACGCGTTCTTCCTGGTGCGGGGCGAGGTGACCCAGCGCTCCGGCCGCGTGCCCCGCGGGCTCCTTCCGCTGCTCGGGCCGACGAACGGGCTCCCGATCCCGATCCCGGCAACCCAGAGCGGCCGCCTCGAGCTGGCCGACTGGCTGGCGCACCCGGAGAACCCGCTGACCGCGCGCGTCGCGGTGAACCGCCTCTGGATGCACCTGTTCGGGCGCGGCCTGGTGGGCAGCGGCGACGACTTCGGCCGCAACGGCCAGCGGCCCACGCACCCGGAGCTGCTCGACCACCTCGCCCGGCGTTTCCTGGCCGGCGGCGGCTCCACCAAGTCGCTCGTCCGCCAGCTGGTGCTCAGCCGCACGTATCGGCTGTCCTCGCAGGCCGACCCGGCGGCGCTGGCGGTCGATCCCGACGACGAGCTGCTGTGGCGGGCCCGCCCGCGCCGGCTGGATGCCGAGTCGCTGCGCGACGCCGTGCTGAGCGTGGCCGGGACGCTCGACCCGAGGCCGCTGCGGGGCTCCGTGGTGGCGCAGATCGGCGATGCGGCCCTGCCGGGGCGCCTGGTGGGCGAGCGGGCCGGCGAACGCCTGGACCGGCGCAGCCTGTACCTGCCGGTGATCCGCGACGCGGTGCCGGAGGTCCTCGACGTGTTCGACGCGGCCGAGCCCAGCCTGGTGGTGGCTCAGCGGGACGAGACGCTCGTTCCGTCGCAGGCGCTCTTCCTGATGAACAGCCCGTTCGCCCAGACGCAGGCCCGCGCGCTGGCCCGGAGGCTCCTGGAGGCCCCGGTCGACGACGACGCGGGGCGCGTGTCGCTGGCGTACCGGCTGGCGCTGACCCGGGATCCCCGGCCCCGCGAGGTGGAGCGGGCCCTCGACTTCGTCCGCCGCGAGACCGCCACCCGGGACACCCGCAACGGTCGGCCGGCTGGCCGGGAAACCGCCTGGTCGCTGTTCGCCCAGGCGCTCTTCGCCTGCGCCGAGTTCCGCTACCTTCCCTGAAGCAGCCCCGACCCGAGATTCCATGACCTCCAAGGACCCCCTCCGTCCCTCCGACCCCACTTGCAGGGTGGCGTCCGGACCCGCTCTCCAGCCGGCGGATTGGACCCCAAGCCGACGTCACCTGCTCCGCAGCGCGGCGGCAGGCTTCGGATGGCTGGCGTTCCGGGGACTGGCTGCCGCGGCCTCCGGACCGGCTCCCTCGGGAAACCCGGGCCGTCCGGCTTCCCACCACCACCGGGCCACCGCACGGCGGGTGATCTTCCTCTGCATGCAAGGCGGGCCGTCGCACCAGGACACCTTCGATCCCAAGCCGCGGCTGCGCCGCGACCACGGGAAACCCGGGCCGGGACGGGGACGGGGCACGCAGCTCATCGGCTCGCCCTTCACCTTCCGGCAGCACGGGCAGTCGGGCCTCTGGATGAGTGAGCTCTTCCCGCACCTCTCCGGGCAGGCCGACCGTCTCTGCATGATCCACTCCATGCGGACGGACATCCCCAACCACCCGCAGGCCTTCACGCAGCTGCACACCGGCAGCGCCCGGTTCGTGCGCCCGTCGCTGGGCTCGTGGGTGCTCTACGGGCTGGGCAGCGCCAACGAGAACCTGCCCGGGTTCATCAGCATCAGCCCTCCGGCACAGCTCGGGGCGGCCAACTACGGCAGCGCCTTCCTGCCGGCACTCTACCAGGGCACACGGATCGGCTCGGGCCGCGAGGGCTCCTCGGACACGGGCATGAGCCATGTCCGCCAGGCGCAGTTCACGACCGGCCAGCAGCGACGCCAACTCGACCTGGTGCAGGCCATGAACCGGGAGAGGCTCGGTGCGGCGGCGGCGGAACCGGAGGGCGGGGCGATCGAGGCCGCCATCGAGGCGGGCGAACTGGCCTTCCGCATGCAATCCGAGGTCCCGGACCTGCTCGACCTGAGCCGGGAGAGCGACGCGACCCGGGCGCTGTACGGGATCGGCGAGGCCGGCATCGACGGATTCGCCCGCCAGTGCCTCCTGGCCCGCCGCTTCGCCGAGGCCGGTGCGCGCTTCATCGAGGTCAACCTCGGCGGCTGGGACCAGCACCGGAACCTCGAATCGGCACTGCGCAAGAACGCCCTCGCCCTCGACCGCCCCGCCGCCGGGCTCATCGCCGACCTCGCCGCCCGGGGCCTGCTCGACGACACCCTGGTCCTGTGGGGCGGCGAGTTCGGCCGCACGCCGGACAGCCGCCAGCAGGACGGCCGGGACCACAACCACCGCGGCTTCACCGTCTGGATGGCCGGGGGCGGGGTGCGGGGCGGCATGACCCACGGTCGCACCGACGAGTACGGCGCCCAGGCCATCGAGGACCCCGTGCACATCCACGACCTCCACGCCACCCTGCTCCACACCCTCGGCCTCGACCACGAGCGCCTGACCTACCGGTACGGGGGCCGTGACCACCGACTGACCGACGTGCACGGGTCCGTGGTCCGGGCCGTCCTCGGGTGACCCGACCGACCGCACCGCCCGATCGATCCGCAGGCGGGCTCGAAAAAACCTGTTGCTGGAGCCCCCCCGACCGGTAGGCTCTCCATTCCTGCCGGTGGACTCCATCGGTGGGCAACGGCCTTGAATCGGCCCGGCGCATGTGCGTCGGGTGGCCACCATCGTACCCAACCAGAATAATCCGGTCCTTCCGCCGGATGGGAACGGGAGCTCACCCCCAGGGTGCCAGCCTCGTCGCCCAAAACCAGGAAGCAGTGCAGACATCCATGAGCACCATCGGAATCAAGGAACTCCTCGAGGCAGGCGTCCACTTCGGCCACCAGACCCGTCGCTGGAACCCCAAGATGAAGCGCTTCATCTTCGAGGCCCGCAACGGCATCCACGTCATCGACCTCTCCAAGACGGTCGTCCAGCTCGAGGAGGCCTGCAAGTTCCTCGCCGCCACCGCGGCCAAGGGCGGCAACATCCTCTTCGTCGGCACCAAGAAGCAGGCGCAGGAGGCCGTCAAGGAGTCGGCCAAGGCCTGTGGGCAGCCCTTCGTCACCGAGCGCTGGCTCGGCGGCACCCTGACCAACCTCAAGACCGTCAAGCGCTCCATGAAGCGCATGAAGGAGATCGAGCGCATGGAGCAGGACGGCTCGATCAACCAGTACGTCAAGCAGGAGCAGTCCATGATCCGCCGCGAGCACCAGCGGCTCTTCAAGAACCTGGACGGTCTCCGCGCCATCGACGCCGCCCCCGACGTGATGTTCGTGATCGACCTCAAGCGCGAGCACAACGCCGTCGCCGAGGCCCGCCGCCTGCGCATCCCGCTGGTCGCCATCGTCGACACCAACGCCGACCCCGACCTGGTCGACTACCCGATCGCCGGCAACGACGACGCCATCCGGTCCATCAAGATCCTCCTGCAGGCCGTGACCGAGGCCATCGTCCAGGGCAAGGCCGAGGCCGATGCCCGGAAGAGCCGTCGCATCAACCGCGATGAGCCTGCCGCGGCCGCCGCCGCTCCCGCCCCCGAGGCCGCCCCGGCCGAGGCGACCCCGGCGGCCTGATCGGAATCCCCCTCTCGAGCGCGCCGGAGCGGGAAACGCTCCGGCGCGTTTTCACGAAACACATCACCCCCAATCGATATCCTCCATGCCTGAGATCACCCCCGCCCTCGTCGGGCAACTCCGCGCCATGACCGGCGCCGGACTGATGAACTGCAAGAAGGCCCTGGACGAGACCCAGGGCGACCTCAACGCCGCCGTCGACCTCCTGCGCAAGCAGGGTGCGGCCGCCGCCGTGAAGAAGGCCGACCGCGCCGCCAACGAAGGCCTCATCGGCCAGGCCGTCCTCGGTGGCGGCCAGGTCGGCGCCCTCATCGAGGTGAACTGCGAGACCGACTTCGTCGCCCGCAACGACTCCTTCAAGGCCTTCGTCAACGAGCTGGCCAACAAGGCGGCCTCGCAGGCCGGCGTCGACCTCGAGCCCGACCGCGTGGCGGCCGTCGCCCGGATCGGCGAGAACATCCAGGTCCGCCGCGTCACCCGCCTCGAGGTGCAGGGCACCGGCGCGCTGGCCGCCTACATCCACACCGGCGGCAAGGTCGGCGTGATGGTCGAGGTCGGCGCCAACCAACCGGCCACGATCCAGACCGAGGAGTTCAAGCAACTGCTGCGCGACGTGACCCTGCAGATCGCCGCCGCCAGCCCGATCGCCGTCAGCCGCGCCGAGGTGCCGCAGGAGATCGTCGACAAGGAGCGCGAGATCGCCGCCCAGTCCGACGCCCTCAAGGGCAAGCCCGCCGCCGCCATGGAGGGCATCCTCAAGGGCAAGCTCAACAAGTACTTCGAGACCAACTGCCTGCTCGAGCAGGGCTTCGTGAAGAACCCCGACCTCAAGGTCGAGGCGCACCTCGGTGCGGTCGGCAAGCAGCTGGGCGACACGCTGACCATCCGGCGCTTCCTGCGCTTCCAGGTCGGCGAATAAGCCCTCCGACGACGTCCAGGCGGGATCCTCGGACCCGGCCAACGACGCGTGCAAAAGGCACCCCCACCGGGGTGCCTTTTTTTCGTGCCTTCAGTTGCGCACGCTCGTGCGCTCGGCCAGCCAGATCATGTCCACGTTGTTCGGCGACGCCACGTTCAGGGGCATGTCGTAGAACTTCACCGGCTGGACGGTGCGGGGATCCAGCCACTTGCGGATCTCGGCATGCCCGTCGGCGAAGCTGATGCCCGCGGCCCGGTTGTGGTAGCTGGCCGGGTAGTCGATGATCCGGGCCGATCCGGGACTTTCCACCATCTGGTTGGCGTAGCCGCCGGCATTGATGCTGTCGGGATGCTCGTCCAGCAGCACGTACATCTGCGAGGCGCCCACGGCGGCGATGTCCGAGGCCTTCTTGAAGATGCGGTAGCGCTGCTGGCCGTCCTGGTAGCCCGATCCCGGGGGCAGCCAGCCGCCCGGGCCGCCCATCGCCTGGCTCATGCCCATGCTCCGCACCCGGGCGTATTTCCGGCCCCCGAGGCTCACCATGCTCAGGTCCGCCGGGCATTTGTAGATCGCGGCCGACTGCAGATACGGGGCGAACCAGGAGTTCGCCGGGTTGAGCAGCATCTGCTGGTTGGTGTTGTCGCCCGGGAATGGCCCCGGCCACCCCATCCAGCCGCCCACCCACTGGAAGCGCTCGTCGCGGGAGTTCCCGGGCTGGGTGATCCGGTCCTCGTTGTCCAGCGGGTACATCATGTGCGCCAACTGGAGCTGCTTGAGGTTGTTCATGCACCCCGTCCCCATGGCCTTGGCCTTGGCCTTGGCCAGCGCGGGCAGGAGCATGCCGGCGAGGATCGCGATGATGGCGATGACCACCAGCAGTTCGATGAGGGTGAACGCGGCGGAGCGTGCGCGGGGAACGGGGATCACGCCCCCTTCGTTACGCAGCGGCCCGATGGCAGGCAAGCTGGGATTTCCGGAAGGAGTTCCGGGAGGGATTCCCAAGGAAGGCTGCCGGAACACCGACGGGCCCGGGCGCCTACTCGAGGAAGGCCTTGTGCAGGGCGCGCATGGCCTTCTCGCCGCCGGCCAGGTCGATGACGACGCTGATCTTGATCTCGCTGGTGGAGATGAGGCCGATGTTGACGCCCTCGGCCGCCAGCACGGTGAACATCCGCGCCGCCACGCCGCTGTGGCTGCGCATGCCCACGCCCACGATGGAAACCTTGCCGATGGACTCGTCGGTGGACACCTCGCGGAAGCCCAGCTCCGAGCGCAGGCTCTCGAGCACCTTGCCCGCCTTGGTGAGGTCGGGCTTGTCGACGGTGAAGGTGAGGTCGGTGGCCGGGTTGCCGCCCGCATGGCTCGCGTTCTGGACGATCATGTCCACGTTGATGGTGGCCTCGGACAGGGCGTTGAAGATGCGGGCCGCACGGCCAGGCTGGTCGGGCAGGCCCCAGACGGTGACCTTGGCCTGGTTCTTGTCGAGCGAGACGCCGCGGACGACGACGTCCTCCATGCTGGAGGTTTCTTCTTTCACGATGGTGCCGGGATTGTCGTTGAGGCTGGAACGGACTTCGAAGACGACGTTGAACTTCTTGGCGAACTCGACCGAGCGCAACTGCATCACCTTGGATCCGGCGCCGGCCATCTCGAGCATCTCGTCGTAGGAGATCTCGGGGATCTTGCGCGCCGCGGGCACGAGCCTCGGGTCGGCGGTGTAGACGCCGTCGACGTCGGTGTAGATCTGGCAGAGATCGGCCTTGAGCGCCGCGGCCAGGGCGATGGCCGAGAGGTCGGAGCCGCCGCGGCCCAGCGTGGTGATGTCGCCGTCGCGGGTACGTCCCTGGAAGCCGGCCACGATGACCACGTTGCCGTCGTCGAGGGCCTTGTGCACCTCGTCGGGCGTGATGTTCTGGATGCGGGCCTTGGTGTGCGTGCCGTCGGTGACGATGCCGGCCTGGGCCCCGGTGAAGGACACGGCCTTCTGGCCCTGGGCCTGGAGGGCGATGGCCGTCAGGGCGATGGTCTGCTGCTCGCCGGTGGCCAGGAGCATGTCCATCTCGCGCTCGTCGGGCAGCGGGGTGATCTCCTTGGCCAGCCCGATGAGCCGGTCGGTGACGCCGCTCATGGCGGAGACCACGACGACCACCTGGTCGCCCTTGGCCCGGTACTGGGCCACGCGTCGGGCGACATTCTGGATGCGCTCGGTGTTGCCGACGGAGGTACCGCCGAATTTTTGCACGATCAGGGCCATGGCCGGGTCAAAGAACGCTGTTTTTGGCGAAAACCAAGCCGACACTCAAAGAAAAAATCAGGTGCACCACGCGGTCGACGGGTGATCCGGGACCCTGCGACGGGCGGTTTGGCCGACATCATCCGTTCCGGGAGGTCCTCGGCGGGCAACCCTCCCGCAGCTCGAGCTCCGGACAGGGCCAGCGGGCCAGGAACGCCTGCTGGGCCTCCCGGTCGGGCACGTCGCGCCGCCATGACTCGAGGAGGAACCGCACCGGGAAGGACGGTTGCAGCCGCAGGATCTCGACCCGGTCGCCCGTCACGCGGAACACCGCCTTCCAGCCGCCGCACCCGATCTCGCAGGCGCCCCCCGCGAGACCGCGGATCCGGCGGGTGCGGTGGGGGCTGGGATCGCGGGCGAGGATCTCGGCGAGCCGGGGCCGGAAGTCCACCGACCAGGTGGCCGCCAGCCAATCCGCCTGCTCCCGGGCGAGGTCGGTCCACGCCACCTCGAAACGCGGCGGGCCCGCCTGCAACGCCTCGACCTCGTCGATCCACCCGGCGGAGGACCCGGGAAAGGCATCGTATGCCGGGACGTAGGGCTTGAGGTCGAGGATCGGGGTCCCCTCGAGCAGGTCGCAGGGTCCGAGCAGCAGGCGCAGGCCCTCGATGCCCAGCAGGCGGGCCGGCGTCATGCCGATCGGGTTCGGGCGGTGCGGTGAGCGGGTGGCGAAGACGCCGCGCCGCCGCGAGGGCCCGCGGGGCGGGAGCACCAGGGGCCGCCACGACTCCGCCCGGTGGAACCACCAGAGCAGCCAAACCCGTTCCATGCCGGCCAGGTCGCGCAGCGCCTCTCGGATGCCCGGCCCCGGGGTCAGCTCCAGCACGTTGGTCTCGGAGGCGGCCTCGTCCGGTTGGTGGAGGGTCTTGAAACGCACTCCCTTCCCGGAGCGCAGGAAGCCGATGGGTCGGAGGGTCAGGGACGGTTCCACGGGTCCACGAGCGTGGACCGGACCCCGGGCGACGGCAACGACCGAGGCCGGGGAGGCCTCGCCCGTCGGCCCGGGATCACCACACCCCGAGGGTCTCCAGCACGGCACGGGTGCGGGGCACCTCGTGCGTGCGCAGGAGGTCGGTCTTCCCGAGGGCGGCCAGGACGGCGAAGAACGGCTCGGCCGAACGCACCTCGTCCTCGAAGCACTCGAAGGCATGCGGCAGGGCATGGCAGGTGGGGAAGCCCAGCGAGCGCAGCCGGAAGGTGTTGAGGAAAAC
>JAJTFN010000145.1 GCA_021298285.1 Verrucomicrobium sp. | reverse complement strand
CCGAGGACGGGCTCGACGCCGGCGGGGGCGTACCACAGCGGGCGTTCCCAGCCGGCCGTCTGGCCGAAGCAGGCCCCGGCCTCGCGGGTCACCTCGTGCAGGGGCGTGCTGCGCAGGCCGCGGGAGGTCTCCATCTCGCGGTTGGGCCAGGCCATCTGGTAGTGCAGCCCGAGCACCTCGCTGGCCCGGGCCTGCAGGAAGTCCCGGCCGTTCTGGGCGGGCACGAAGCGCCGGACATCGACGCTCCACAGGTCCATGGGCATCTCGCCCGTCTCAAGCCATGGCACCGCGAAGCGGCCGACGCCCCCGGCGCTGGCGATGCCCACCGAGTTGAAGCCGGCCAGCACGAACAGCCCGTCGGTGCCGGCCGGGGTGCCCATGAGGAAGTTGTTGTCCGGGGTGAAGCTCTCCGGGCCGTTGACGAACTTCGGGAACCGCGCGGACCGCAGGGCCGGGATGCGGTGCTTCCCGGCGGCCCAGGGCTCGGCGAATTTCTCCCAGTCGTCGGGCAGCAGGCCGAAGGCGAAATCACCGGGCACGGTGTCGCCGATCTGCCAGGGCTTGGAGCGCCACTGGAAGGCGCCGAGCTTGATCGATCCGTCGTCCAGCGTGCGGAAATAGATCGCCGCATCGGGGTCGCGGGCGCAGGGAAGCGTGGGCAGCGCGCCCTCGAGGGGTTCGCTGAGGACGTAGTGGTGTTCCACCGGGTACAGGGGCAGGTCCACCCCGACGGCCAGGCCAAGCTGCCGGGCCCACATGCCGCAGGCCAGCACCACCCAGTCGGCCCGGATCTCGTGCCCCCCGTCCAGGCGGACCCCGGTGATCCGCCGGCGGCCGTGCGGCCCGGGGCTGTGCGTGAGCGAGGCGACGCGGGTGCGGTCGAACATCCTCACCCCTCCGGCAAGCGCCCCCTTGGCCAGGGCCACGGTGCACTCGCCGGGGATCACCCGGCCGTCGCCCGGCAGGTACACCGCGCCCAGCACATCGTCGACCTGGATGAGCGGCCAGAGGTCCTGGGCCTCCTTCGGTCCCACCAGGTGGGCCTCGACGCCAAAGACCTCGGCCATGGCCGCGGTGCGTCGCAGTTGCGTCATGCGCTCCGGGGTCGTGCCCAGGGTCAGGCCCGTGGTCCGGACCCACCCGACGTCGTGGCCCGTCTCGGCCGCGAGGGTCGGGTACAGCTGCGCCGAGTACTTGTTGATCTGGGTCATGCTGTTGCTGGCCCGCAGCTGACCGACCATGCCGGCGGCATGCCAGGTGGTGCCGCCGCTCAAGCCCCCCTGCTCCAGCAGGACCACGTCCTTCCAGCCGGCCTTGGCCAGGTGGTAGGCCATCGAGCACCCCACGATGCCGCCCCCGACAATGACCACCCGTGCCGATGACGGGGGCTCGCCAGGCGGCAACGTGAATTCGGATCGGACCGGGGTGTTGAGGACATGGGTCGTGGTCACCGGCCCAGACTCTGGGAACGCTCCGGCGGTGCTCAACGCCGAAATCGGCAGTCCCCCGCCCTGCCCTCCCGCACACCCAGCCTTGGGGGACGGCAGGCCCGACGGATCGGACTGTCCAACGCGCCCGGCAGCGGGCCATCCTCCCGGCACGCATGCGTGCCCACGGTCGCCCGAACCACCGCCCGCTCCGGAACCCGATCCTGTGCGCGATTCACGCCACCGTGTCCGGCGCGCTGGCCACCGCCCTGACCGTTTCGGCCGTGGGCCAGGATGCCGCCAAACCCAAGGTGGAGGACCATCGACGGCACGCGCTGACCCATCGCGGGGATCCGGCCCGGGGCGCGGCGCTTTTCGCGGACCCGACGCGGGCCGCCTGCGCCAACTGCCACACGGTGGACGGCTCGGCCGGCAAGGCCGGACCGGACCTCCGCGCCGCCGGGGACGCCTTCGGGCGCCGGGACCTGATCCAGGCGGTGCTGGAGCCGTCGGCGACGATCGCCCCGGGCTACGGCACGGTGGCGGTGGAGACCCGCGACGGGGCGAATCAAGGCAGGACTGTCTCTCGAGGAGTTCACCGACCTCATCGAATACCTCACCTCGCTCAAGCAGCCCGAGTCGGCCCTGGCGGAGAACCGCGGGATGCCCCGGGTCATTCCCACGCTCCGGCAACCCGTCGGCCTTCATCCCTTCCTCGGGGAGCACGAGCGCCTCCGGGCCGGCCCCGCACATACCGGGCTGACCGCCATGCACCCGTTGCCCGGCCTGACCAACGGGTTCCTGGTGCTCCACCAGTCCGGGGTGATCTGGCGGGTGCAGAAATCCGGCGACGGCGAAACCCGCACCGTGTTCGCGGACCTCTCGAGCGAGGTCTTCTGCCAGCGCGGCCCGAACGGCCTGCTCGACCTGGCCTTCCACCCGGACTGCCGGCGGAACCGGAGGTACTTCCTCAAGCACCAGGTTTTCGAGGGCGGCACCGTGGCCACGGTGATCGTCGAACGCCGGCTCTCCGCGGACCTTCGGTCGGACGCGGGCACCCCGGGCCGTCGCCTCATCCGCATCGACAGCGTCGCCGAGGACCACAGCGGCGGCTGCCTCCAGTTCGGACCGGACGGGTTCCTCTACTTCGCGATGGGGGACACCGGCCCCCACCACGACCCCAACGGCCACGCCCAGAACCAAGGCCTCCTGCTGGGCAAGATGCTGCGCATCGACGTGGACCACGAAGAGCCTCCGCGGGCCTATGCGATCCCGAAGGACAACCCGTTTCGCGACACCCCGGGCGTCCCACCCGAGATCTGGGCATCGGGTTTCCGCAATCCCTGGCGCTTCAGCTTCGATCCAGCCACCGGCAACCTCTGGATGGCCGATGTCGGGCAGGACCGCGTGGAGGAAGTCGCCCTCGTGAAACGCGGGGAGAACCACGGCTGGAACGTGTACGAGGGCTTCGAGCCGTTCTCCAACCAGTACCGGAAGGCCGGACGGGCCTTCACGCCGCCGGTCTTCGCCTACGGACGGAAGTACGGCAATTCGATCACGGGCGGCCACGTGTACCGGGGAGCCCGGGGCTCCTCGTTCGATGGGGTCTACCTCTGCGGCGACTTCACCTCCCGTCGGATCTTTGGGCTGAAACTCCAGGGCGGCGTGCTCAAGACCGTCCGCCAGATCGGGACGGTGCCCCAGGGCCTGGTCTCCTTCGCCAGGGACGAGGCGGGCAACCTCTACGTGGTGGGCTTCGAGGGCACGGTCTACCGGATCGACTTCGGTCCCGCCCGCTTCGATGGCGCGGTCGCCGAGTGACCCGGGCCGACCGGGACCGACATATCCCCGGGCCATCGGCCGCCCGCGCCGGGCACCAGATTTTCATGGCCAGCCGTGGACCGATGACTAGTTTCGTCTCTGGAATCCCCGCTGAAACGAGCCGCCATGAGAACGATCCCCGAATGCCTTCCTGAGCCCCGCCCCCGGCACGCCTTCACCCTGATCGAACTGCTGGTGGTCGTCGCCATCATCGCCATCCTCGCCGGCATGCTGCTGCCGGCCCTGGCAGGCGCGAAGCAGAAGGCCCACACCGTCAAGTGCATGAGCAGCCAGAGCCAGATCGGCAAGGCCTACTTCATGTACACGGACGACAACCGCGACTCGTACCCGGCCATCAACGACTGGGCCTCGACCGGCGGCAAGAATGGCACCTACGACGTGTTCACGGCGGCGACCAACCGCCCCTTGAACATCTACGTGGGCAATGCGTTCGAGACCTTCCGCTGCCCGTCCGACAAGGGCGACTTCTGGTCGCTGGCCGGGCGCGGGGTCAACTGCACCAACGCCTACATGCAGTACGGCAACAGTTACCTCACCGAATTCGGCTTCGACTACTACAAGGTGAAGATGGTCTGCGGCCCCAAGGGCAACCCCAGCATCCCGTCGATCAAGGCTTCCGAGGTCGCCCTCAGGCCGTCGACCAAGATCATCCAGGGCGACTGGATCTGGCATGCCAACCGCGACGTGCTGAAGCCCCGCAGCCAGTGGCACAACTACAAGGGCAAGAACCGCATGATGATGCTCTTCGGCGACTCGCACGCCGAGTTCTTCAACTTCCTGCCGACGGCGCAGATGGAGGCGCTGGCCGGCCAGAAGCCGGATCCGGATTTCCTTTGGTGGTGAGCCGGAGCCGGGGCACCCGCGACGGCCACCGCGACCGATCGATTCCTTCGTGGAAGCGCGATCCCCGGAGGAGCGGCAGGCCCGAGGGGCGGGGTCTCAGGACGCGAGGATCTCCCGCACCACCCGGGCGGGCTTGTTGTCGGTGAGGCTCAGTTCGCGTCCGGCACGGCGGTAGACCAACCGCGAGTGGTCGAGTCCGAAGAGGTGCAGCAGGGTCGCGTGGAGGTCGTGGTGGGTGACGATGTCCTTCACCGCGTGGTGACCCCACTCGTCGGTCTCGCCATGGGTCATGCCACCGCGCACCCCGCCGCCGGCCAGCCAATGGGTGAACCCATAGGTGTTGTGGTCGCGGCCGACCTTCTCCTTGGGCCCGTCGTTCTGGATGACCGGCAGGCGGCCCATCTCGCCGCCCCAGTGGACCAGCGTGGTGTCCAGCAGGCCCAGGGCCTTGAGGTCCTGGACCAGCGCGGCGACCGGCTGGTCGGTCCGGGCGCAAAGGTCGGGCAAGGCCGTGTAGAGATTGCTGTGCTGGTCCCAGCTCTGGCCGTTGTTGACCACCTGCACGAAGCGCACCCCCCGCTCCACCAGCCGCCGCGCGATCAGGCACCGGGTGCCGTAGTCGCGGGTGCGTTCCTCGTCGATGCCGTAGAGCCGGCGCGTGGCCGCGGACTCCGAGCGGATGTCCATCGCC
Organism: Verrucomicrobium sp.; assembly: GCA_021298285.1. Classification (GTDB taxonomy): domain Bacteria; phylum Verrucomicrobiota; class Verrucomicrobiia; order Limisphaerales; family UBA9464; genus SXXZ01. Next base: position 4,527 of record JAJTFN010000145.1, on the reverse strand, counting down.
TCCTTGGCCGCCGTCTGCATCTTGGCCGCGAGCTGGTAGCTGGCGATGCGGGCGTCGAGGTCGCTCTCGCCGGGATGCTCGAGGCGGTGGTCGTGGTTGACCTCGCCCAGGAGCCTGAGCTGCCGCTCCTGCGGGGCCCCGCGCAGGTGGGGCGCCGGGTCGAGGTTGAGCAGACGCGGCTCGGTCGGGCGCACGACGGTCCCCTGGTAGATCGAGGGCAGCCATCCCTGCGACCAGTTCGCCTCGGCCAGCAACGGCAGGCCTGACGGGTGGGTCAGCGTCATGAAGGCCGGCAGCTCCTGGCTGACGGTGCCGAGGCCGTAGCCGAGCCAACTGCCCAGCGTGGGCGCCCCGGCGGTGATCCGGCCGTTGGTCAGCGCGTGGAGCGACTGGCCATGGTTGTTGACCGCCGTGCGCATGGAACGGATCACGCAGACGTCGTCCACCACCCGGGCCAGGTGGGGCAGCAACGACGACAGCTCCGTGCCGCACTGGCCGTGTTTGCGGAATTCCCAGAGCCCCGGCATCACCTTGGAGCTGGCCTGCCCGGCGTTGTCGAACTTCAGCTCGCCCGGGAAGGGCTTGCCCGCCCAGTCCTTGAGCAACGGCTTCGGGTCGAAGAGGTCCAACTGGCTCGGGCCCCCGATCATGAGGATGGAAATCATGGCCCGGGCCCGGGCCGGGTGGTGGCCGGCCTTGGGCTTGAGATCGTAGGTGCGCTGCTCGAGCTCGGGCCGGGCCGGCGCGGCCAGGAGGCCGTCTTGCTGCAGGAGCCAGGCCAGCGCGGTGGAGCCGAGGCCGAAGGCGCTGCCCGCCTGCAGGAAGTGGCGGCGGGAGCAGAACCCGGGAGGGCGGGACGCGAGGGGATCGTTCGGGTTCATGGCGGGGTGGCTCAGTCCAGGTACAGGAAGCGGTTGGACCCGAGCAGCACCTGGCAAAGCGCGGCCAGCGCGCGCTCGTCGGGCGGAACAGCGGGGGCATCGCCCGCCTTGGGCTTGGAGTCCTTGGGCGGCGGCTGGGAGGCCGGAGATCCGGTGACATCGCCGGGCGAGGTCCAGCCGGCCCGGAGGTCCGCGAGGAATCGCAGGGAGCGGTCCACATCGGCCGGCTTCGGAGCCGCGGCGAAGAGCAGCCGCCACAACCGCCCCACCTGCGCGCGTTCGTCGCCCGGGGCCTCGCGGCGGAGGCGGCGCGCCAGGTCGAGCGAACGGTCGAGCACGAAGCCGTCGTTGAGGAACATCAGCGACTGCGGGGCCGAGGTGGAGACCGGGCGGGCCTCGCAGTTGGGATTGACCACCGGGGCGTCGAAGGTCTCCAGCACCCCGACGGGCGTGCTGCGGCGCACCTTGACGTACACGCTGCGGCGGAAATCGGCCGTGCCGCCGGGTTCGACCCCGACGGCGTCGCCATTGCCGTCGCGCTTCTGGACGCCCACCACGAACTGGCCCTGCGCGTTGACGGCCACGGGCACCGGGGGGCCGAAGGGCGTCGGGTCGAGCCGGCCGCTCACCGCCAGGAGGCTGTCGCGGAGGCTCTCGGCGTCGAGGCGGCGCAGGCGGTGCCGGCCCAGGAGCCGGTTGTCGGGATCCTTGCGCTGGGCGGCCGGGTTCCCGGTGCCCTGCCGGTAGGCGGTGCTGGTGACGATGAGCCGGTGCAGGCGCTTGTTCTTCCAGCCGTGGTCCATGAAGTCGGCCGCCAGCCAGTCGAGGAGCTCCGGATGGCTGGGCCGCTCGCCCAGCACGCCGAAGTCGCCGAGGGTCGCCACCAGCCCCATGCCGAAGTGCTGGTGCCAGAGCCGGTTGACCCAGACCCGGGCCGTGAGCGGGTTGCGCCGATCGGTGAGCCGCCAGGCCAGCTCGAGGCGGCGACCGGTGGTCCGGCGGCCCGGCACCACCTCGGGCAGGTCGATGTCCAGGCTGCCCAGACCCATCACGGACGGCAGTCCCGGCCGCATCGTCTCGCGGGGCTGCTGCGGGTCGCCCCGATGGAACCGCACGGTGGCCACCGGCTCGGCCGAGGCCTCCACCAGCGCGTGGACCATGGGATCGGCGGGCTTGAGCGCGCGGTCGGCCGTGGCGCGCTTGCGGATCTCCTCGACCCGGTTGGCCCCCTCGCGGTCGATCTCGCCGAGGAGGATGTGGTCCTGGAACATCGGGAACTCCCGGAGGAGCTGGAGGTGTTCGGGGGTGCGCTTGGCGGCCGGGGTCCGGCGCGCCCCGAGGACCGCCTCGCGCCGGGCCTCGGGCACCAGCAGCAACTGCTTCTGCACGAACTTCTCGATGAGTTCGTCGTGCAGTCGCGTGGCCTCGGCATCATGCACCTTGGCCGACAACTCGATGCAGTCGGCCAGCGAACGGTCCGCCGGGGGCATCAGCGACACCAGCCGCTGGCCCGGGTTCTTCCAGCGCTTCCAGTCGAAGGCCGGCTCGAAGACCGCCCGCAGGCGGTAGTAGTCGGCCTGGGGGATGGGGTCGTAACGGTGGTCGTGGCACTGGGCGCAATGGACGGTGAGCCCGAGCAGCGACGACGAGACGATCTGGACCGTGTCGGCGATGACCTGGTTGCGGGCCAACTCCGGCTCGGGCGCGCCGTCGCCCGTGGGGTCCGGTGCCATGCGCAGGAACCCGGTGGCCACCAGGCGGTCGAGGTCGCGGCCCGACAGGTCGGGGGTGATGGCCGGCAGCAGCTCGTCGCCGGCCAGCTGCTCGGTGATGAACTCGTCGAAGGGCCGGTCGTCGTTGAAGGCGCCGATGACGTAGTCGCGATAGCGCCAGGCCCACGGGCGCTCGGAATCGGCCTCGACCCCGCCGTTGGAGTCGGCGTAGCCGGCGACGTCGAGCCAGTGGCGCCCCCAGCGCTCACCGTAGGCCGGCGAGGCCAGCAGCCGATCCACCAGGCGCTCATAGCCCGCGTCGGACGGGTCCTGGACGAATGCCTCGACCTCCTCCGGCGTCGGCGGCAACCCGGTCAGGTCGAGGGTGACGCGGCGGATCAGGGCCTCCGGTCGGGCCTGCGGGGCGAACCCGAGGCCCTCCCGCCGGAGCCGATCCAGCAGGAAGGCGTCGATCGGCGTCCGGACCTGCCTGCCGGACCGGACCGCGGGCGGCTTCGGATGCCCCACCGGCTGGAAGGCCCAGAACGCGCGTTCCTCTTCGGTGATGACCCAGCGCGGGACCTCGGCGGGCTCGGGCCGGAGGGTCGGGGCCCCCTGGGCGATCCACCGCTCGAGGACGGCCACCTGCTGAGGTGACAACGGCTTGCCCCCTTGGGGCATCTCGCCCGACCTCACCACCTCGAGCAGGCGGCTCTGGGCGGGGCGCCCGGGCACGATCGCGGGGGCGGCCTTGGGATCGGCGTTCTGGAGCATCAGGCGACGGAGCCTCAGGTCGATGCCGCCTTTGGGTTTCTCCTCCTCGCCATGGCAGTGGAAGCAATGGGCCTTGAGGATCGGGCGGATGTCGCGCTCGAAGACCGGGCGGGCCGGGATCTTGCCCGAGACGGGATCCGTCGCCCCCCGCAACCCGAGGGTCGCCAGCAGGAACGCCAGAGCGACCCACCCCCCACGCCCGAGACCGCCACCGGCACGCAGGGCCGGGAGCCGGGACAGCGGGGGAATCATGACGGTGATTCAACCCCGAGGGACGGGTCGGCGCAAGCGGGGGTTGCCGCCAAGACCGGGGACGACGTCCCAGAAAAACGACACCCAACACCCACCCACCAACACCCGCCGGCCGCCCCATGACCGATGCCGCAAATTCACTCCCGCCCGGGAGGTTCTCCTCAGGCCACCGGTTCGAAGCGCAGGAACACGGCCTTCAGGTAGCGCGCCTCGTCGAAGGTCGCCGGATGGTCGGGGGCGTGCCCGGTGTATACCGGCTCGCCACAGGGGCGTCCGCTGCGATGGGCCGCCTCGGTCACCGCCGCGTAGAACTCCTCGGGCGTCACATGCGCCGAGCAGGAGGCCGCCAAGAGCAGCCCCCCGGGCCGGACCCGGGCGATGGAATGCACGGCCAGCCGGTGGTACGCCTCGATGGCACCCGCCCGCTCGGCCTCACGCTTGGCGAGGGACGGCGGGTCGCAGATCACCAGGTCGAAGCGGTCCGTGCTGGATTCCAGCCATTCGAAGGCGTCGGCCTGAATCGACGCGTGCCGGGCCGCGGCGATCCCGGCATCGCCCACGTTGAGGGAAAAATTGCGCCGGGCCGCCTCCAGGGCATGCGGCGAGATGTCGAGATCGGTCACGCTGCGGGCCCCGCCCCGGGCCGCGTGCAACGAGAAGCCCCCGCTGAAGCTGAAGGCGTTGAGCACGTCGAGCCCCCGGGCCGATGTGCCGACGCGCCGGCGGTTCTCGCGCTGGTCGAGGAAGAACCCGGTCTTCTGGCCCTTGACCACGTCGGACCAGAACCGCAGGCCATCCTCGAGGAAGACCACCGAGCCTTCCGTCAGCTCGCCCCAGAGGTTCTGACCGTCCTGAAACCCCGCCTGCTCGAAGGCCGGGGCCGCGTTGCGGCTCAACCGCAGCACGAT
>JAJTFN010000144.1 GCA_021298285.1 Verrucomicrobium sp. | reverse complement strand
CGGGCACGGCCGGGTGGCCCGACATCTCGACCGATCCCGACTGTGGTCGGTGCAGCCCCCCCAATGCTTCCGGTCCGCCGCGCTGCGGGAGGCCCTCGAGACCGCCCGGAAGCGCGGGATCACCGTGACCGACGACACGGCGGCCTGCGGCCTGATCGGGGCGCCGGTGGACCTCGTGGAGTGTCCGGATCCGAACCCCAAGGTGACGGTTCCTGCCGACCTCCGATGGGTGGCTCTCTGGCTCTGATCCGTGCGAGCTGATCCCTCCCGACCCGTCGCTTGACTTGGGGTGCCCCGCTCCCCATCTTGACCCGCTCGACCGGCTTCGCGCACCGCGTGGCCCCGCCATTATGTCCAAGACGAAAGAGAAGAAGCCCGCTGCCAAGGCCCCTTCGAAGAAAGCCGCCCCGGCTCCGGCCAAGTCGGGGAACGACACCCCCAAGGCTTCGGCCACGACCTCCCACAAGGGTTCACCGAAGGGGGCTGGAGGGGCTCGTCGGGACTCCTCCCCACCGGCCCGCGGTGCCCAGGGCGGAACCAGGAAGGCAGACAAACCGTCCACCCCGACGCCCCCGCAGAGGCCGTCGGCATCCTCCAAGGCCGAGAAACCCAAGGCCCAGACCTCGAAGTCGGAAAAACCCTCGAAGCCCACCGCGGCGAACTCCCCGAAAGGCCAGGGCAAGGGAACCCCGACCGGCACCGGCAGATCTCCTGCCTCCCAAAAGGCATCGGCGGCCTCCAAGCCCCAGGCAACCGCCAAGCCCCAGACCGTCGCATCCGGCGGGCGAGCCGCGGCCGAGCCCAGGTCGACCGACGCCAAGTCGCAGAAGGCCTCCCGGTCCGGCCGTTCCGATCGGCGGCCCCGCAAGGAGTCTGAGGCGGACGGGCCCGATTCCGACATCGTGGTCCCCAAGGAGCCCCAGATGCCCGTGGGACCGACGGCCAGTCAGCTGGCCCAGCTCGCGGCCGGGGATTCCGAAGGTGCTGGAAACAACATCGGCACCATCAAGAACGCCTCCGGGGTCGACATCACCGAGAAGATCAAGGAACTCGTCCGGCAGTCCCAGGAGCAGGGCTACCTCACCCACAGCGACATCGGCGACGTCCTCGCCGACACCCCCATGTCGCCCGAGGAGATGGACGAGATCTACATCAAGCTCCGCAACCTCGAGATCGAGATCGTCGACCAGGCCGAGGTGGACCGCCCGAAGGCGGCCGAGCAGGAAGAGGAGGAGGACAAATCCCGCCTCGACATCCTCGACGACCCGGTGCGGATGTACCTCAAGCAGATGGGCCAGGTCCCCCTGCTGACCCGCGAGCAGGAGGTCGAGATCTCCAAGCGCATCGAGGAGAACGAGAACGAGGTCAAGCGCATCATCCATTCCTTCGGATTCGCCGGCAAGGAGCACATCGCCCTGGCCGACAAGCTGACCTCCGAACCGCCCAAGGAGCGCTTCGACCGTGTCATCGTCGACAAGAAGATCGAGGTCCGCGAGGAGCACCTGAAGACCCTCCGCAAACTGACCAAGGACGTGCGGGCCATCGACCAGCAGGTCGATGAGCACTGGCGGGTGCTCCAGGAGGAGGAGTCCAAGACCAAGCGCGAGAAGATCCTCGCCGAGTTCCGAAAGCTCGACGACAAGCTCCAGAAGTCGTTCCCGAAGTTCTACTACAAGCAGAAGGTCATCGAGGAGATGTCCCTCGTCGCCGAGAACATCCACGAGAAGTTCCAGACCTCGGTGCGTTCGATCAAGGACCTCGAGCCCCAGCGGCGACTGGCCCAGGCGCAGGCGATCATCCATGCCGAGGAGCGGAAGATCAAAGCCCTCGAGGAGTTCGTGCGCATGTCGCTCGACGAGTACACGACGGCCTTCAGCCAGCTGAAGCACTTCGAGCGCAAGGCCCTCCAGGCCAAGACCGAGATGGTGGAGGCCAACCTCCGCCTGGTGATCTCGATCGCCAAGAAGTACACCAACCGCGGGCTCTCGTTCCTCGACCTCATCCAGGAGGGCAACATGGGCCTGATGAAGGCCGTGGAGAAGTTCGAGTACCGCCGCGGCTACAAGTTCTCGACCTACGCCACCTGGTGGATCCGCCAGGCCATCACGCGGTCGATCGCCGACCAGGCGCGCACCATCCGCATCCCGGTGCACATGATCGAGACGATCAACAAGCTGATGCGGGTGCAGAAGCAGCTCATCCAGGACTTCGGCCGCGAACCGACCCCGGAGGAGATCGCCGACGAGATGCAGATGCCGGTCGAGCGTGTGCGGGCCGTGCTCAAGATGGCGCAGCAACCCATCTCGCTGCAGAGCCCGGTGGGCGACTCCGACGACACCAACTTCGGCGACTTCATCGAGGACAAGGCCGCCGAGAACCCCTCCGACATGACCAGCTACAGCCTGCTCAAGTCGAAGCTGGCCGACGTCCTCGACTCCCTGACCGAGCGCGAGCGCAAGGTGCTCGAACTGCGCTTCGGCCTGCTGGACGGCTACAGCCGCACCCTCGAGGAGGTGGGCAAGCAGTTCAAGGTCACCCGCGAGCGCATCCGCCAGATCGAGGCCAAGGCGCTGCGCAAGATGCGCCACCCGACCCGCCTGCGGCAGCTCAACGGATTCCTCGAGGGCGAAGAGGCCCTGGTCTGAATCCCGAACCCCAAGCCCCGCCCTTCCGGCGGGGCTTTTGTCTGCCCGACCTCCTTCGCTCCATGACACCGGCCACCACCACCACCCAGACCGGCGCCGCCGCCCACGGGCGCCAGCCCGCTCGCCACCGCCCCGCATGGTGGGTGGTTCTGGCCTCGATGATCCTGGCCCTGCCCATGTCGCAGGCGGCCGGAATCCTGCGCGAGGAGCTCTTCGATGGGCCGGTGCTCCATTGGGAGGTGCTCGTGCGCCGGGCCGACCTGGCCACGCTTCGGAAATCGGGCGGTCCGTGGAACCGCCAGGCGGATGAGGACGCCCATGCCACCATCCGTGCCGGCGACCGGATCTGGACCAACGTCGCGGTCCACCTGAAGGGGGCGGCCGGAAGTTTCCGCCCGGTGGATGACCTGCCGGCACTCACGCTGAACTTCGGCAAGTTCCAGGACGGCCAGACGTGCCTCGGCCACCGCAAGCTGCACCTCAACAACTCGGTCCAGGACGCGGCCCGCCTCGACGAGATCCTGGCCTCCGAGATGTACCTGCAATCCGGGGTGCCCACGCCGAGGGCGACACGTGCGCTCGTCTCGCTCAACGGCCGCTATCTCGGCATCTACGTGCTCAAGGGGGGCTGGGACAAGCCCTTCCTCAAACAGCACTTCGGCTCGTCCAAGGGCAACTTCTACGACCCTGGATTCCTCAAGGACCTCGACTCGGACCTTGAGCGCGACTCCGGAGACGGCCCCGAAGACCGCTCCGATCTGGTCGCACTGCGCCGGGCCCTCCAGGTCGAGGAGCCCTCCGAACGCCTCGACGCCGTGTCCCGAAGCCTCGACCTGGGCCGGATCACCACCCTCGGGGCCCTCCAGATCCTGCTCGATGACTGGGATGGCTACCTTCGCAACCGGAACAACTACCGGGTTTACCATGCGCCGGACTCCGACCGGCTCGTGCTGATGCCCCACGGCATGGACCAGCTTTGGAGGAATCCACGCGGATCGTTCAACCCAGCCCTGCCCAGCCTGCTGGGGCGACAACTGTTCTCCGTTCCGGCGATGGCCGAGCGCCTGAGCGGGCGAATGAGGGAATTGACCAACTCGGTGTTCGCCCCGCGCTTCCTGGACGGGATCGTCACCAACGCCCAGGCGAGGTTGCGGGAGCGCCTGATGCTGGAGGGACGCGATGAGGAATTCGAACCGGTGCAACGCGCCGTGGACGACACGGTGCGTCGGGCCCGCCAGCGGATGGCCGCCTTCGCCGGGCAGCGGGTCCAGCCGGCCCAGGCGGCCCGGTTCGACGGGGAGGGCCGCATGCGCCTGGCCGGGTGGCAGCCCGGAGCGAGCGATGAAGTGGATCCGCAGCCCGCCCCCCCGGTGCGCTCGGCCGACGGCGCGGAGGTCTTCCGGATCGAGGCTGGGAGCGAAGGCACGCCGGTCTCCTTGAAGAAGCGACTCCTGATCCCACCCGGGCGGTACCGGTTCGAGGCGAGGGCCCGGACGCGGGCGGTCAGCGGGTTCGGTGCCTGCCTCGACGCCGAGTGGGCGCGTCGCAACCAACGACTCGACGAGGGCCAACCGCCGGTCGCGGGCCTCAGCGGCACCACCGAGTGGACCGTGCTTGGGCGTGAGTTGACCGTGCCCGCCCGGGGCGACTGGGGGCGTCGGCGCCCCGGAGGAGGAGGCGGAACGGGCGCGGACGCACCCCGCGAGGTCACCTTGGTGGCCGAGCTTCGTGCCGATGCCGGATCCGCCGAATTCGACCCGGAAGGCTTCGTGCTGATCCGCCTCTGAGGCTCGCACGCCGGGGAAGAGCCGGACCAGAGATCCCGCACCCCCGGGGTGGGATCCCGGGGTCGGATCCGGTTCGCCGCCGCCACCTCAAACCTCTTCAGCCCCCGTGCACCACGGGATGACCGAGCGATCGGGGGCTGTCGAACCCTTCGGGATCGATCAGTCGGGCTTGTGCACCGAGTGGCAGGCCTTGCAGTTCACGGCCGACTTGTAGGCGTCGAGGGCGCCCGCCTTGCCGGCGACCAGGTCCTCGGCGGCCAACTTGAGCGCCTTGGTCTTCTCGGTCCAGCTTGCCAGATCACCCTTCGGCGGCTGGTTGAGCGCCAGTTCCTTGGTCAGGAAGGCCATCTTCTTGAAGTCCTCCGCGCTGCCCTGTCCCTTGGCGATCCGGGCCGAGAGCGATTCCTTGCCCTTGAAGCCATCCTCCATGATGTGCTCGATCGAGAGCGAGGGCTTGGTCGCGGAGGAGGAGGAGGAGGCGCAGCCGGCAGCGACCAGGGTCAGGGCGGCGATGGCGACTCGGGCGGTGGTGACGGACAATCGGGGAGTCTTCACGAGGATCTTTGGATTCGGTTCGCCCCGATGGAATCCCAGCCGGCCCCGGCGTTTCAAGACGTCAATCCACGGTCGGGCTGCGTCGGTTGGCCACGGTTGGGATCGGCGCCACCGGCCGGCCAACCCTCCGGCGCCGCTGCGGCCGCCGTGCCGGTCACCCGGCTGGACACCTCGCCCGAGGCCAGGCGGGTGCGGAGGCCGGCACCCGGCGACAGGCCGTCGACAGACCGGACAAGCGCCCCGGTGTCGGCGTCGAAGGTCAGCGAGTAGCCGCGGTCCAGGACATTCTGGGGCGAGAGGAGGCGCAGGCCGTCCAAGACCGCCTGCAGGCGCCGCCGACGGCGTTCCAAGGCGCGGGTGGGGGCCGCCGACAGCGCCGCACGCAACCGCTCGACCCTCTGACGCAGCCCCCGGAGCGTCGCCTGCGGTCGCCGCGCCAACAGTCGCAGCCGCCTGGACTCCAGGGTTCCGGCCAGCGACCGGACGGCCCGTGAGGCCGCACGGGCGAGGGCGCCGGCCGCCTCGTCCAACCGCTGGGAACGATCCTCGATCCGGCGGCGCGGATGCCGACGCCTCCACCGGCGCACCAGGGCCCCGACATCGTCGAGGGACCGATCCAACCTCCGTCGCGCCAGCATGGCGATCCTCCGGCCCGCCTGGCGGACGACCTCGCGGCTGTCGACCCAGTCCTGGGTGAGGATCTCGGCCGCCGCGCTGGGGGTGGCGGCGCGGTGGTCGGCCACGAAGTCGGCGATGGTGACGTCGATCTCATGCCCCACCGCCGACACGACCGGCAGCGCGGAGGCCGCGATCGCCCTGGCCACCACCTCTTCATTGAAACACCACAGGTCCTCGAGCGATCCCCCCCCTCGCGTGACCAGGATCAGGTCCAGCGGGGCCCCCAGGACGGAGAACCGGTTGAGCCGTCCGATCGCCGCGGCGATCTCGTCGGCCGCGCCCGCCCCCTGCACCCGGACCGGGTCGAGGATGATCTCCGGCCGGAACCGCCGGGACATCACATGCAGCACATCCTGGATGGCCGCACCCGTCGGCGAGGTGACCAGACCGATCCGGGCGGGGAATCGAGGCAGGGACCGCTTCCTGGCCGGGTCGAAAAGACCCTCGGCCGCCAGCTTCGCCTTGAGGCGTTCGAAGGCCGCCTGGAGGGCCCCCACGCCCTGGGCCTCGATCGAGTCGACACGCAGCTGATAGGCCCCGCGGGGCTCATAGACCGTGATGTCGCCGCCCAGGATCACCTGGGCCCCGTCGCGGAGCGCCAGTCGCCCCGGACCGCCCTGGCCCCGGAAGAGCACGCAGTTCAGCTGGGCCCCGGCATCCTTGAGGACGAAGTAGGCGTGGCCCGAGGCCTGGGTCCGGAGATTGGAGACCTCGCCGGCGACCCGACGCCCGGCAAAGCCGCCCTCAAGCTGGCGCTTGAGCCTCAGGGTCAGCTCGGAGACCGACTCGGGCGCCGGCCTGCCGGCCTCCGGGAAGAGATCACCCGAGAAGTTCCACTGGCTCTTGGAGACCTTGGCCATGGGAGGGGGGATGTCGGTCGGCGGGAATCCGTGACGTTTCGGTGGGCCGAAGCCCCTCAGTGGAGGGCCTCGGAGACCCGCGAGATGGACCGGGCCCGGCCGGTGGCCGGGTCGATGTCCAGCAGCGCCCCCTGCATCAGGATGCGGCCCTGGGCCACCTCGAAGCGCTGGGGCAGCCCGGTCAGGAATCGCCGGAGCACCGGTTCCACCGTCCGGCCCAGGACCGAGTCGTGGGGGCCGGTGAACCCGGCGTCGCTGAGGTAGGCCGTGCCGCCCGGGAACACCTGCTCGTCAGCCGTCTGGACGTGGGTGTGGGTGCCGACGACGCCGGACACCAGGCCATCGAGCATCCGGCCCATGGCGATCTTCTCGGAGGTGGCCTCGGCATGGAAGTCGACGAAGATCACCGGCGTGGCCGTGCGCAGGCGAGCGACCTCGGACTGCGCCCGCAGGAATGGGTTTTCCATCGGCGGCATGAAGGTGCGGCCCTGGAGGTTGAGGACCGCGACCGGCGGCAGCCCGGGCTTGTTGCACACCACGGCCCCGCTGCCGGGAACCTCCGGGGGATAGTTCGACGGCCGCAGGACGCGGGATTCGGTGGTGAGGAACGAGGCCGTCTCCTTCTGGTCCCAGACATGGTCTCCGGTGGTGATCACGTCGACGCCATAGCTGAACAGCTCGCCGGCGATCCCCGCGGTGATGCCGTTGCCGCCCGCGCTGTTCTCGGCATTGGCCACCACGAAGTCGACGGCCTCGCGGAACACGAGACCCTCCAGCAGCAACCGGACCGCCCGGCGCCCCGGCTCCCCCACGATGTCGCCCAGGAACAGAAGTCTCACGGACGACATCCTGTCGGATTCCCATCGCCCTAGGAAGCACTGTGTGGAGACGGCCTGCCGCCGCCGGAACCCCTGCCACGCTGCGGCACAGGCCCGCTTTTCTCTGGATGACCCGGTCGAATTGCCGGACCGTCACCCGCAGCCGCATGTCACTTTTCCGCTACGCCTTCTGGAGCGTCTACCGGGACGCGGGCCACCTGTCCGACCAGGCCCGGAAGATCCTCGACCACCAGCGCGACCTGCTCCGGCCGGAGCGGGTCGCCGAACTGGAGGCGGCCATCGTCCATCTCGAGGCGACGCGGCGGACCGGCACCCGGGAGGACATCTCCGCGGCGATGACGCAGGTCGAGGCCACTGCCCAGACCTCCCTCATGGCCTACCCGCACGCCTCGCTGCGCGAAAATGTGGAGGGCCTGCTGACCATGGGCATCGTGCTCTTCGCCTCCCGGCAGTTCTTCTTCCAGCCGATGGCCATCCCCACCGGATCGGCCCAGCCCACCTTCAACGGCATCACCTGCGAGGACCTGCGCCACAACGGTGGCTCGGTGCCCAACCTGGCGGTCCAGGCCGTCGAGTGGGCCCTTTTCGGGTATCATTACCACGAGGTGATCGCGCAGCAGGACGGTGAACTCGGCGGGGTCTCTCCCTCCGCCTCTTCGGCCGGCCTG